>SLAA01000117.1 GCA_007127105.1 Spirochaetales bacterium
CGAAAGGCCTCCGCCGGGTGGATCCGCAACCAGAGCCTGAACACGTCTTGTTGAGAATACGAAAAGCTGTTGTCGGTTCCCCTGTGTCGAATCTCGGTACGATTGTCAAAGTTCAGCCCGTACTCAAGAGCATGGATCTTGGGGCTTCCGGCAAGAGCTGCGAATAGTATGAAGAACACGCTCAGGAGCCAGAAACGCCTCACGCCGTAGTCTCCCCATATCGGCGCACTGTTCGCTCAAGAATCCGGACAGCGCGCTCGCCGGAGAGAGGGCTCCCCGGGGCTGAACGCCCCTGCACCAGACCACGAAAGCGTAGTTCGCGCAATGCGTATCGGCGGACTGGAAACAGGCTGTACATGGGGCCTCCTCGCAACGCAAAGACACGCATAGTCATGAGGCTGTAGCTCCCGAGCGTCACGTTATCTTGTGGCGACAATCGAGACAGTCCCCAACCTCTTTCCTCATAGAATCGCAGAGCCTCGCTGGGGCTGAGCTCATCATCTATGACTCCGGCGCCGAGCAGCAGAAGATAGGCCGCATCTTGATAGCTTAAGTGTTCGCTCTGGAGCACAGAGTCAAGGTAGGATGCGGACTGGGGCCAGACCCCGATGACAGGAAGCCAAAGAAACAGCACAAGAAAACATGCGCGTAGAGAAGATGGTGCCAAGCGTCTGGAGGCTGGTGCTCCCGCAGCAAGGAATTGAGACGTATACATAGACCCCTCCAGTATACGCGGCCCCTTCAGATGAGGCTCAAAAAAGGCGTCATCCGGTTTCGCATAGGGAAATATAGCCGTTTTTTGCGTGATCGACCACACCACATGCAAGGACTCCCGTTGGGTGGCTCGCGCACATTGGCAAGAAACCCGCCTGGGAACATCAATCACACATTGCACTACACATGAACACGGTGTGATTGGTATCTTATGGAATATAGATACATGGTTACACCCTGTGCGGGCCCTCGCGAAAGAGCAAAGCAAGAAGGAGACGAACATGGCCACGACAGACATTCAGCAAATTTTAGGACAGGAAGCAGAAAGCCTACTCGGGCATAGCTGTAAAACCGTGCCCAAGGAATCACTTCACCTGCCCGGCCCAGATCATGTAGATACCGTCTGGGCACATTCGGACCGTAACAACAAAGTGCTGCGAAATCTTCAGTCACTCTATGACCATGGACGGCTCGGCGGCTCCGGATATCTCTCCATTCTTCCGGTAGATCAAGGAATTGAGCACTCAGGTGGAGCCTCCTTTGCAAAAAACCCTGCCTATTTCGACCCCGAGAACATAGTAAAACTTGCCGTTGAGGGTGGTTGTAACGCAGTAGCGTCAACCTTTGGGGTCCTGGGTGCGGTTTCTCGGAAGTACGCGCATCGGATCCCCTTCATTGTGAAGATCAACCACAACGAGTTGCTCACCTACCCAAACAAGCATCAGCAAATCTTGTTTGGTACCGTCAAGGAGGCCTACAATATGGGTGCGGCCGCAGTCGGCGCCACGATCTACTTTGGCTCCGACGACGCCTCACGGGAAATCATAGAGATTGCCGAGGCCTTTCACTCTGCACATGAGCTGGGGATGGCTACGGTGCTGTGGTGCTACCTGCGCAACAGCGCCTTTAAGCTCGAAGGAACCGACTACCATACCGCCGCCGACCTCACCGCGCAGGCCAACCACCTGGGAGTGACAATTGAGGCCGATATCATTAAGCAGAAATTGCCGGATACCAACGGCGGATACAAAGCCCTCAACACCGGCGGCTCTTCCTATGGCAAACTTGATGAGCGCATCTACAGTGAGCTGACAAGTGACCACCCCATAGATCTGTGCCGCTACCAGGTGGTGAACTGTTACATGGGCCGGGCAAGTCTGATAAACTCCGGGGGAGCGTCCGGAAAAAACGACATGGCCGAGGCCGTTCGCACCGCGGTGATCAACAAGCGTGCAGGTGGCGCAGGTCTCATTAGTGGGCGCAAAGCCTTTCAGCGACCAATGGAGGAAGGGGTGAAACTCTTGAACGCGATACAGGACGTGTACCTCGACAGCTCGGTCGACATTGCCTAAGGAGTGAGTACGTACCTACCATGATGAACAACTTTGACAAACAGGCCCGCGTGTACGCGCGGGTTCTTCTTCGAAAAGGGCTGAACCTCCAGCCCGGACAGCGCCTCTTTGTCCGGAAGGCCCCGGTTGAGGCTGCTGCGTTTATTCGAATCCTGACCGAGGTTGCATACCAGGAAGGGGCACGCTACGTGGCTCTGTTCTGGGAGGACTCGGCGGCAACCCGAATTCGCTACGAACAGGCTCCTGAGGACTCCTTCGAGGAGTTTCCCCATTGGCAAACAGATGCCCTGGTTCAGGGGGCGGAGCAGAACGACGCCTTTCTGGTCTTCAGCTGCGAGGATCCACAGCTGACTGCAGGAATACCATCTGAACGGGTTAGCACAACGGTACGCACCGCCAACCGCCACATGGAGCCGTTTCGTCGTTACGTCATGAATAACGACATTGCCTGGTTGGTCGCAGCAGTACCGACACCCGGTTGGGCGCAGGCAATCTTTTCGGGTGTTCCGGCGGACGAGGCTGTGGACAAGCTCTGGGAAACAATCTTCCAACTGTGCAGGGTGGATCAACCCAGCCCGGAAGCAGCGTGGGACGAGCATGCACGGCTAACAGCAGAACGTGTGCGCTTTCTGGATGAGCGCAGTTACCACGCCCTGCATTTTCGGGGCCCCGGCACCGACCTTGTAGTAGGCTTGGCCGACGGACATGAGTGGCATGGGGTGGGCTCAACCAACAAAGCAGGTGTGTTCTTCATACCCAATATGCCGACAGAGGAAGTGTTCACCGCCCCACACCGTGGTCGAGTAAATGGTACGGTTCGCAACACTCGGCCTCTGGTAGTAGATGGAACCACTATTGACGAGTTCGAGTTGGAGTTTCGCGAAGGCAAGGTCATTCGAGCTGTGGCCGCCAAAGGACAGGAGGCTCTTACATCGCTGCTGGAAACCGATGAAGGTGCGTGCTATCTAGGTGAGGTGGCTTTAGTTCCCAACAGTTCTCCGGTTTCACGCTCGGGACTCATGTTTCACAACACCCTGTTTGATGAAAACGCATCCTGCCACCTTGCTCTTGGACGCGCATACCCTTTCTGTGTGGAACACGAGGGTGAAGACGACTTTCTTGCGCGCGGTGGAAACCGGAGTCTCATTCACTATGACTTCATGATTGGGTCCGGAGAAACCGATGTAATTGGAGTGGCTGCAGATGGAACCGAGGAAACGCTGATTCATAAGGGTGAATGGGTGGTGTGATTCATGAGTCGTGTCGACGAACTGGAGAAGGAGAACTTTGACCTCCGTCAACTGTTGGAGATAGGCAAGAGTCTCAACTCGACCCTTGAGTACAACCGGCTCATCGACGCAATTCTCCACACCTGCTTGGCCCAGATGCGCGTGTTGCAGGCAGGTGTCTTTGTCCGGCGGGAAGCAGACCATGCCGAACTCATTCTGAATCGTGACTACATTGGTTTTGAACTGGACCACTCTATTCCGTATACCATTCCGCCCAATCACCCCCTGCGGCAACAGCTCATAGACCGCGTAGACTGTTACACACCAGAAGAACTCAACGCAGCCATACCCGCCGAGAGTCCGGACTGCGGACTCTCGCACATGCCCTATCAGTTGGTGGTGCCTTTGGTTGCACGATCGGACCTACAGGGAATTATTGTACTTGGTCGCCGAATTGATGACACCGAGTTCACCGCCGATGAACGCCGGTATGCATTGGATATGGGAGGACTCGCCGCCATAGCGGTGTACAATGCCTACCTTTTTGACCGCGCCACTATAGACTCCTTGACCCGGCTGAAACAACGGCATGTGCTTGAGGAGCGCATGCTGCAACTCTTTAAGCACCACGGGGAACAGGAACAGGAACAGGAACAAGAACCAAAGCAGACGCCTGATCCGGACAGTCTCTCGTTTCTCATGCTTGATGTCGACTACTTCAAACCGGTAAACGATACCTACGGTCATAAGTTCGGTGATGATGTCTTACGCAGAATCGCTGAGATCGTCGTTCAGTACACTCGCCCGGTAGACATCGCGGCCCGCTATGGGGGTGAGGAGTTCGTCGTCATGCTCCCTAATCTGGACGCAGAGGGAGGTGCCGAGGTAGCCGAACGCATTCGGAGGGCGGTAGAGGAAAACCGTTTTTGCCACGGCGACAAGGAACTGAACATCACCGTCTCAATTGGCGTGGCCGAGTACACACCCACCCTGGACCAGCTGCCGGGAGATCTTATGGCACGTGCAGATGAGGCAATGTACGAGGCAAAAAGCAGCGGGCGAAATAGAGTGGTTGTTGCGCGGGACAATCGTCAGTCGGATTGATCCGCGGTTATCGGAAGGGCTCCGGGTCACAGTGATCTGTAGTCGCATCGCATCCAATTTGCATCCAGTCGTAGAACATCTCAGGATCTCCATCAAAAGCGTAACGGATCTGAGATACCCCAGCCGTGGCACGCATGGTGTGCTCAACCTGGGCAAAAAAACTCAGGCTGCCACAGCTACTATTGGCTCCAGCGAGTGCATGGCGCAGATCCTGGAGGTCGATGTATGCGATTCGCTCCCTGCTCCCTTCTATGTGGACAGAGCGCATGAGATTGGAGGTCTCGGATGAAAAAAACGAACTGAATCCCTGGCGCTCTTCCTCCGCGGTCGGTCCCGCAAACAGTTCAGTGAGCACCGCGGCGGCTCGTCCTTCGGCGTTGTGTGCGTCCTCGGCCGACGCGAAGGACACAGTTCGTTCCACCGGGAATACAACATCACAATTGCCAATCGGATCCAGGTCGATGTTGGAATAAAAGAGCGTTCGCACCTCAGCATGGTGTCCAGGATCTGTCGGCGCGGTGCGGTGCATGAATAAGAAGGCAAGAGCAAGACCGATCGCTATCCCAAGGCTAGCGGCTGCTATCACCACGAGCACCTTAGCATGGGAGTTCACATTCGGCCGCCTTCCGGAGGGTTGTCGTCCACTTCGTTGCAGTCGCCGCCGGATCCCGCAAGATCAAGTAAAGCGTCTTCTGTAGTGCGGCAGAGCGGCAGGTAGTTCAACAACTTGGTCAGCTCAAGCACCCGCCGAACCGGCTCCTGAACAGCCGTGATCCGCAGCGGAATATTCTTCTTCTCGCAGTAAGACCGTGCCATAAGCAAAATGCCCACACCGCTTGAGTCCATATACATAACCCCGCCCAGATCAATAACGAGACCTGAGTTGTCGGCATGGGTTTCTTCAAGTATTGCAGTCTTCAGCGCGGTGCCCTGAAAAAGGTCCACGTCACCCTGGACGCGTAACACCGCAACGCTGCCTTCAAACGTGCGTTCAAGATCCATATACTTAAGTATCGTCGCTTTTCGGCACAAACTCCAGAACCAATAGGGTCTGGTCGTCATGCTGTTTCCTGCCAGCCACAAACTCTTTCAGTCGCGTGCATACCGCCTGTCGCACAGCCTCGGCGCCTTTATGAGCATTTTCTAGAACCGTTGCAACAAGCCGTTCGGTTCCAAACTGCTCTCCAGCCGGACTCAGCGCCTCGGTTATTCCGTCGGTATACAGAAGCACCATGTCTCCCGGAGTGATCCGAGTCGTAATGCTTTCATACTCGATATCGGCGTCGACCCCTATCGGGAGTCCTTGCGTGTCCAAGTACTCTATTGCGCCTGGACTCGCTTCCCCGGCCCCCGGCTTTCTATACACCATAAGCGGATGATGGGCCGCATTCGCATACTCGAGCGCGCCGCTCACCAGGTTTATGTGACACAAACCCGCGGTCGCATAGTGCTCGGCTGCTGTCCGCCGCGTGATCCCTATGTTGACAGCCCTGAGGGTGAGCGCCGGATCCAGGTGAGCTCCCGATTCGCTGTCCATGAGCGTATTGATCATTACCATGACGAGGGCGGCTGGAACTCCTTTGCCGGCAACATCACATATCATGAGCCGAGCGGTCTGCTCATCAATCTGAGAGTACTCGTAGTAGTCACCACCGACCTCACGAACAGGGTTGGAAAACGTGGCACAAACCAGCCCGGTGATTGCTGTTGGTGAGTCCGGCAACAACTTCCGCTGTATCCCGGCTGCAATATTGAGCTCACTCTCAATCTCCTTCTTTTCAAGGAGTTCAAGGTAAGCAACAGTCATGTCTATGGTGAGTGCCGCATAGTCTGCAAAGGTTTGCAGGTGGCGGAAATCACGCTCAGCGAAACGCCGGAGGCGTCGAGTGCGGACTATGGCTAATACACCAAGAACCCTGCCGGAGATGATGAGTGGCACCGCTATGAGCGAGCTTATATAGCAGCTGTCCTCAGGGTCGTGATTGGCGTGCAGGCGTGGATCCTGGTCGGCGTCGGAAATGAAGGTCGGCGAGGCCGAGTCTGCGGTCATACCAATGACCGTAACACCCATTCTGATTGGTGTAGAACGCACGTAGTTCTCAAGACGCACCGCCCGTTCCTTGACCACCGGTGAGACCGGATATGGCGGAGGGAAGGTTCCATGGAGTGCCCGCAGCTGAAGCTCCGACCTGTCGCGTGAGACAAGAAAGACCGCCCCACCGTTCGCTCCTGTTTCTCCCACAGCATCTTCAACGATGTAGTTCAGGATGCTGTCAAGATCAATCTGGGTGCTAATTGCGGACTCAACACGGTGCATGAACCCATACAAGCGCTCCTTTTCCTCTTCGGCCCGTTTGGCGGCCTCAAAGCCAGCCAGGTAACTGCGACGGAAGTAGAGTAGGAGAACCGCTACATGCACGATATACGAAGCCGGATAAAACAGCGCATGCGTGAGTGTGGAGTCGTGTCCGAATATGAAAATGAGCACCTGCGTATAGAACGTACCAAGCAGCACAACGTCACGTGTATCGGTTACGGTGCGCGAAAGACCCACGTCGTCGGTGGTAGCATCAAAAAACGTGGTTCCGGCAAGCACAAAGGCCGCAGCAAAGGCGACGGCGTAGCTCAGGCGGGGAAAAGGCACACCAAACCGTATGTCAAGGACGGTCGCCCCCACAGACAGAAGCACAACAAATGCAAGAAAGAAACGTCCTGCTTCACGCCGCTCAAGCACTGTCTCAAGCCAGTATAGATAGAGCAGCAGAATGAAAATATCGCTTAAGACCAACAGCGCCTGGTAGGGAAAGAACAGAGAGAGCAGATCACGAATGAGGAGAAACCATAACGCCATCGCCGGGACAGAGGCAGATCTCTCGGCACCAACCCCACGAAGCACCCTATAGGTGAGTAGTCCTGCAATGAGCACCGCAATGCGCGGGGCCACGTACCACAGGCTCGGGCCCACTTATCCCTCCCCGACTATTCGTCGAACTCGTTCTATGTTTTCCTTGTCCGGGCCTTCGCCCTCTACCCCCGGCACCTCGAGAATAATAGGCAGGTGTTTAAGTGCTTCATAGTTAAGAAAGTAAGAGAGATCACTGGGGTCAATGAGCCCGTCCCCTATGTCGGCGTGACGGTCACGTCCGGATCCTCGTTCATCCCTACTATCGTTTACATGGATACATACAAGCTCATCCCAGAGGTTCAGTCGCTCAATCTCCGCTATTGCCGAACCGGCATCCCGTGCATCGTTTGCTCCAACCGGAGTATGGCCTTGGCCTGCTGGATCGCCTATGTGGAACCCGGCCGCATGCGCATGGCAGGTATCAAGGCACCAGCCCAAGGCCGGAGAGGCTATCTCGTCCAGCAGAATGCGAATTTCCGCGAGATCACTTGAAAGTTTTCCGTTCTGCCCGGCCGAGTTCTCTATGAGGAAGCGTGATCCGGCCGGAGCATCTGTGAGGATTGCGGTGATGCGGTCACGAAGCACAGCTCGAACCGCCTCCCAGCCGCGCCCCTGGTGACTCCCCAGGTGTACTACCACCCCAGACCCCCCTAGCAGAGCATCAAAGCGCATATCGTAGCGCAGGGCGTCCATAGACTTCTCCACTAACGACGGGTCCTCGGACACCAGGTTTATGAGGTAGAGGGCATGAGTAATGACCGGCCTCACCCCGTGGGCCGCACATGCCTGCGCGACCGCCTCAGCGTCAAGTTCCTCAATGGGCTTGCGTTTCCACCCGCGGGGACTGCCGGAGAACACCTGCACACAGTTCGCTCCTATGGCCGCGGCGCGCTCAACCGCCTTATGCGGACCGCCAGCCGCCGATACATGACCGCCAATCCTGCGCCCTTGCACGGTGTCGCTCGCTACATCAACCCTGGGCCCGCTATCTGTAGTATTCATCTTGCCTCATCCTGATGTGTTTCCAAGCCCAGCGGCGCGTTTCCTTCCGGCAAATCTATTCCCGGTTCGGTTACAACCGGGGCCGCCATGCTCCGCATAACTGTAGAGAGAGTATAAAGTGCCAAAGCAAACCATACCAGTAGAAACCCCGGCAGACGGGTCGCTTCAAAGGGCTCGCCAAACACAAAAACCCCAATCAGCAACATCAGTGTCGGAGCGAGATATTGGATAAATCCGACACTTGACAGCGGGATTCGCCGTGTTGCGGCCGAGAACAACAGCAAGGGCAGGAGCGTAGCCACCCCAGCACCCATCAACAAGAGGCTCACCAGGAGCCCGGATGCCCCAAAGGAGGGAGAGCCGCTTAGACTGCGAAACACAAGAATGGCCAGTGCTGGCGGCGCAATAAAGGCTAACTCGCCCGCCATTCCCTCCACGGCACGTACCGCCGGACGCCGTTTTTTCAACAGTCCGTAGAGCCCAAAACTGAAGGCCAGGATCAGGCTGACCCACGGTGCGGCACCATGCTGCATGGTCAAGTACAGTACACCAAGGGTGGCCGAAATGAGGGCCGCCCACTGGAGACGTGAGAGCTTCTCCCCCAGAAACAGCATTCCAAGGAGAATACTGACCAGAGGATTAATGTAGTAACCAAGGCTGGCATCCAGGGTGCGCCCAGTGGCAATTGCCGCAACATAGGTGAACCAGTTCACGGCCAGGAGCACCCCGGCAATGAGAAAGCTTGGGAGCATCTCACGCCTGAACATCTGGCGAGGCAAAGCCCCTGCTCGTCCCCGCAGAAAAAGAATCACCCAGGCAAGCAGACAGCTCCACACAATTCGGTGCATTGCAACCTCAAGTGAAGCCGTACCCCGCAGCATGTACCAGTAGAGTGGCAAGAGCCCCCAAATGCCAAATGCAGCAAGCGCAAAGCCTATACCAGCCACAAACGATGTATCATTGGAACGTTTCACGGACACCTCACACCTGCCAGCATAGCCTGCTCGTAGAATCGGCGCAACATTGGGCAATCCAGCCTTGGACATAGCCCCATACTCTCGGTATATTTGGGTGATCAAAGCGAGGCTGCTAATGAAAATCGCAAATCACGTATTTACCAGGGCTTTTCGAGGCTGTCTCCTAGCCAGCGTGGCGCTACTGATGGTGCCGGTGGCAGCGAGTACCGTGACACCCGAGGAGTTTCGCCAGGTTGTCGCCTTCGACGTCACCGTTGCGTCGCTTGCCGAGGCTGCCGAGAACGATCCCGAAGCGCTCCTGAACGACAGTCGCATGTTCATTGTTGACGGTGTGGTCGGCTCGGTTACCGTCATTGACGACAACCCGGACAGCTACTTGGTTCAACTTGAACTGGTAGACGGGCGTTGGTACGGCACCCAGCGAATTGATGTTTTCCGAGTGTACGTGCTCGCCGAAGGGCCTGAATACGAGGCGTTCTTTCCGGCACGACCCGCGGCAGATGCCGGAGGCTCGGTAATCCAACGCAATGAGCGTGTGCTTATTGCGGCCCGAATAGCCGACATCTTTGAGGATCAGCGTGGTGGTCGGTATGCTGTATTGGCTGCGCAGGAGCTGCGGGTTATCCGTTAACTCAAAAGCCGAATGTCCGTGGCCCTAAGTTCCACGCGATCACTATGTTGAATTGATCTTTCTAGGACGTTCATGACTTCTCGGACATTGCCCGGCCAGGTCTGCTGCATAAGAAAGTGGAGCGCTTCCTCACTGAGGTACCGTCTTGGTGGCTGATGTCCGTTTCTTACCCGAGCCAAC
Organism: Spirochaetales bacterium; assembly: GCA_007127105.1. Classification (GTDB taxonomy): domain Bacteria; phylum Spirochaetota; class Spirochaetia; order DSM-27196; family SLAA01; genus SLAA01. The sequence continues at coordinate 10,095 of SLAA01000117.1, forward strand.
GCAGTTTCATGCAAATTCTGAAGTATGTGGTCGGCGAGTAAGGGAATGTCCTCAACGCGCTCTCGTAAAGGTCTAAGTCGATGTACGAGTACCGTCAGCCGATGGTACAGATCGTTGCGGAACTTCCCGGCTCGAACCTCAGCGGCCAGATCTCTATTTGTCGCTGCAACAACCCTCACATCTACCACTCGACTACGAGTAGCTCCTACCCTGCGCACCTGGCCCTCCTCAAGCACACGCAGCAGTTTCGCCTGTGCCAGGAGGCTCATTTCACCGATTTCGTCTAGAAAGAGGGTTCCGCGATGGGCAGTTTCAAAAAGCCCTGGACGGCTAACCGCGTCGGTGTAGGCGCCCCGTTCCGATCCAAACAGTTCACTCTCTGCAAGCGAATCTGGAATGGCACCACAGTTCTGGGCATGGAAGGGACCGGCATTCCGATGAGAGAGCTCATGCAGCGCCCGTGCTGCAAGGTCCTTTCCCGTGCCACTCTCGCCAAGAAACAGGACAGGTGAGTCAGACAGGCAGTAGCGCTGGAGTACGCGTCTCAGTTCAACCGAAGCATCGCTGAGACCGACAATAGCTCCAAGCGGACCCGGCTCGGGTTGGCTTGGCGTAGAGTGACGGGGCACGAGTGGTAAGGCGGCATGGACGTGCTCTACAACCTTCTCCGGCGTCGCCGGAAGGAACACACAGTCATGTACACCCATTCGCATGAGTTTCACGACAAGATCGGGCACCAGGCTCGGACTCAAAGCTATAACGCGGGGGCTACTGGAATGAATTCCACATTCGGACAAAACGGAGGAGGTCACGGCAATTGCCAAGGCGTTTGCCGGGACGCCAATGAGAACAACGTCCGGAGAACTTCTCTGGAGAACTTTCGGGAGGTCGGAAGACTCAGCAACAGGAATTACCGCGAAATGCTCCTCAAGGAGGTACGGTAGTTCGGTTCCAATCACATCTTCGGTATCGCAGATTGCGACCTTGGGAAGGTATCGCATCACAGGCCTCACATGGGTACATGGACTGTGCGACAGGTAAGTGAAAATGAAGTTCAAAGGCCAGCCAAATGGAGCTGCTCCCGGTAGAGATGCGCCTTAACCACCGCGAGTGAGATTATATAGAGCAGCGTGAGCGGTGGTTAGAGCGAAAACAGCAATTTCAACGAAATTCATGAAAAATTTGGGCCTGGATGCCAGGACACGGTCGCTTCACAGGATGATGAAAGATCTGTTGGCAATTGGGTCTCACTCGGCATAGAGTGTAAGGCAACATGCGCAACGAAAACCTCCGGGCCTACTTCGATGAAGCTCGTATTCTGCGGCTTTTTTTTCTCGAGTTACTCGTCGCGCTCCTGATCATTGCCGACACCTTTGTCTATATCCTGCTGTCTGAGTATGTCGGGGTATTTATCTTACTTGCCGCTGGTGGCGTAACCGCCCTGCCTGGAATCTACATTGTCTATAACTCAATTCAGAACACCCTTGGCGCGGTACGAGCACGCGTGCGCATGGGCCGGTATCCTCGCCTTGAGTACGCCGGTCTTGCCGGTCTCCTTTTGTCCGGAATACTGCTTGTCCTACCGGGCTTCTTCTCAGACATCATTGGCGTGCTGCTCTACATTCTACCAATACGGCTCGCGGTTGGCTTATTGATTTGCTCCCGGCTTGAGGCCCCGCTCAATGACGCCTACGAGCATCTTAAGCTTGAAGAGTACACCGGCCTCTCAACGCATCCCGCCGTGCCTGCCGCCGAGACTCAAAGTAACGACGAAACACTCACTCAAGAACCGTCCTGAGCGCCTGCTCCGGAAGCTCCGGTTGTGGTGCCACCAGTTGCTCTCGTCCGGAACGGAGGTAGTACAGAAACACGTCTGGTTCCTCGCCAAATAGCTCGGCTGCGGCCCGTCGGTACAGCTCCAACTGCACCGCATAGTTCTCCGGTTTTTCAACAAGGTCGGTCTTGTAGTCCACAACCACCCGCTTCCCACGATATCGAAATGACAGGTCAATACTCCCGTTAAGCACAATATGCTCGTAGGGGGAGTCCGGCCGGAAAACGAACTCCAACTCAGTCTCGCGTGCCGGGTCTGCAATGGCCTGTAGCCCCACAGGTGATCCTAGAAAGGCCTCCACGGCAGTTTCCGCCTCGGCATGCAGGAGGGCGCGCTCAGGCTCGCTCAGCCTGGAGAAAAGCTGCCTGCTCAGACGTTCATCCTGCTCTACCGGCTCAACGGGAGAAGCGGCTGTTTCGGACGCGGGGACTGGGCCGAGCACCGTTTCGGACGCGCGGGCTGGGCCAGGGGCAGGTGACAGGCCTGGATCCAGGGCCCGCTCCAGCAATGCGTGCACATAGGTGCCAAAGGCTGCCTCAAGACCGTGATCGTGAAGGAGCGTCTCAAGACGTCCCGGGGTACCGGTGTCCGGCTTTGCCGCAGTCCCCGCCTCCGCAGTACCTGGGCCCTCCTCGGTCGCTTCACGATACATCGCATTGAGTTCACTAACCGCAAAGGCATAGCGCTCCGCAGGGCGACGCACAACTGACTCTGGTTCAGGCAGCTTCTCTACCGCGACCGAAAACCGGTTGGATGTGGCGTGTTTGAGTCCAGCCGTCTGCAGCTGTTTCTGCGTGACGGGAGCTATGAGTTTGAGCGGCACCTCTGCGTGTTGGAGCATGAGCAGATGACAGTTGCTGGTGGTCGCGCCATGCTTGTTCAGGACGCCCGTCACAACCAGGTGGTACTGAGCCCGGGTCAGCGCCACATACAAGAGCCGCTTGAGTTCGGCAGTATCCTTGGCGGACTCTTCCTCCCTGGCACGTCTATAGAAATAGTTCGAGGCGCCCTGGCTGTGCAAGCGTTCGCCCGACCTGAGGCGCAAGCAGGGGCCAAACTGCTCGGAAATATAGCATGGCGCCCCACCGTCCGAGTTCCTGCCTTTGTTCCCGGTATTGGCCAGGAAAACAATAGGGAACTGGAGACCTTTGGATCGATGTATTGTCAGCAGCTGAACTCCCGTCTCCTCTTCGCGCAGTATTGAGGCATCTTCAAACTTCTTGTAGTCGCCCAGGTTTGCACGCAGTACAGCAAGGAACTCCCACACGGTTTGCGTCGGATCCCCGGCAGCCAGCGCAAAGAGGTAGTCGTAGTACTCCAGATAGGGGTGATAGTCCGAGTCAGCCACCAGATAGTAGCGGTAGCCATAGAGGTACCAAATATCCTCCAACAACTCAGTCACCGGCACCCGCCCGGCCTTGTCACGTAGAGCAGAGTACATCTCAACCCCACGCGCAAAGCGCTGGCCGTCCTCGCCCTCATGAAGGTTGACACCAAAGGGCACTCCGCTGAACGCTACCAACTCACGCACCATCGCTTCATCCGAGAGTGCTACCAATGGCCCACGCAGAACGGCCGCGTAGGATAGAGATTCCTCCGGATACAGAACTAGCCTAAGGAGATGGTAGATGTCGTAACTCGGCGCCTCGAGGAACAGGCTGCGGACGTCTCCGGAGTTGTACGGAACCCCAAAGCGCCGCAGAAGTCGCTCATAGCGAATCTGGTTTGAGCCAGACCGCATGAGTATTGCTATATCCCGGTACTCGGCCGGACGCACGGTACCGTCTTCCTCCGCAACGCTCCAGCGGCCGGAGCGAATGCCCTCACTAATGGTAGAGGCTACGAAATACGCCTCAATGTCGTCGGATGCGGCCAGCTCCTCTTCGTCGACTGCGTCCTGCGGCTGATCGTAAGCATACACAGATATCTCTGGCTCAATTCCGGGGGTGGCCTCCCGTGACTCCAGCGGACGAAACTCTGCCTCCCATGGTTGACGCTGCCCATCGGCCGCTTCCATCACCGTGGGGAACACCTCGTTGCAGAACTCCACCAGCGCAGGCTCGCTGCGATAGTTGGCCGCGAGTTCCAGGACAACTCCACCCACCGATCTCAGCTCCTCGGCAAGCGTGCGGAACACGGCGACATCGGCTCCGCGAAACCGATAAATGGACTGCTTGTCGTCGCCTACAAAGAACAACTTGCTCGCCTCCAGTTCGACCGCACGCGGAACCGCTTCACCACAGAGATCGTTACGCTCGGAGAGAAGATACAGCAGCTCCTTCTGCAACGGATCGTTGTCCTGAAACTCATCAATCAGCAGGGCGCGGAACCGTTTCTTGTAGTAGCTCCGCAGCTCAGACGACCGCCGGAGCGCTTCAACCGCAAGAAGCACAACATCGCGATACGACAACACCGCCTGAGATCGTTTGCGCTCTAGAATGCGGCTCTGCAGCTCGGCAAAAAGGGTAAACAGCTCTGCGAGCCGCGGCCTCAACTCCAGGGTTGCGAGCGCCTCTGCCAGGTTTTCGCGCTCCTGTTTGAGAACTGGTTGCAACTCCTTGTATGACTCGGCCGCGCTACTCGTCTGGCGACCCCGCAGGCCACTGAAGGTCTCAAGCTCCGATGCAGCTCGCAACAGTTCCTCCGGACTACAGTCGCCGTCACCCCACACCGGGTCACTCCGCAGCCTGTCAGCGGTTTCAATGAGGCCACTCAAGCTTGGCGGTGCAGGGCCGTCAATGCGCGAGATGTTATACAGCAACTCAGCGACGGCGCTGCGCGCGCGGGCGATGTCCCTTTCCAGGGTCTTCATTTGCAGGGAGTGCAGTGCCGCGAAGTCTGTTGGACGAGCAGGCGACATCAGCTGTGTAGCAAGCGGCACAAAGCATCCGTGGAGTGCGGCGTCGACTCCTTGCTCGGCTATCAGCCGTTTCAGGGCCGAATGCCCGGCACGCTCCCTGAGGAACGCGAGACTGCTTTCCTCGGCAAGCTGCGACACGGCCGCCGGGTCAACGGTGAAGGAGGGAGGGAGGCCAAACTCAGGTGCTGCACTCGCAGCGACCTCGGAACAGAAACTGTCAAGGGTTGCAATGGTCGCTTCATCAAAACGCTCCAGCTCACGCCGAACAAACTCGTCCTCGGCGTGAGCGGCGAGACCAGCGTAAATGCGTTCGTACATCTCCATTGCGGCCTTGCGAGTAAAGGTAAGCGTAAGAATGCTCCGTACTGGAATTCGGTCCTGCAGGACAAGCCGTAGATATCGCTCGGCCAGGACACGAGTTTTTCCCGACCCTGCCCCTGCAAGAACTACGGTGTTCCGCTGTTCGTTGACAGCGGCTTGTTGTGCCTGACTCATCTGCATTGTGTTGACTCCTTGCTTCCGGTAGAGGCTTAGGCGAATCGAAGGTGAAACTTCGCCCGACATATCCCGGGGAAGGCGCAGTTTTCACAACCGGCCGCGTCAGGCATTTGATACTCGCCTGCCTGTATTCCGGCAACACAGGTGTGTATGAGGGTCCGCACAGATTGTACAGCTGCTTCTCGATCCTCCGAGTCCAGGTAGCTCTTGCGCTCGGCGGGCCCAAATACCGCTTCATACCTGGTCGACTCAATCCCCACATAGTACGCCGCCTTGGCTGGCCGACCATATTCCTCCCGCAGCATGAGATCATACAGAGGTATCTGAAGGCTCTCGGGCCCGTCCTCACCTGGGGTCAGCTGCCTGGACTTAGGAATGTTCTTGCGCTTGTAGTCCAGAAACACGTACTCACCGTCGGACAACGCTCCTATCCTGTCTACCCGCCCGGTAAGAACTACCGGATGCTCAGCAAGCTCTATGTGCAGGCTTTTCTCCAGCTCCATGACCGAGACGCCCTCAAGCAGCTCCACCTCCTGTTCAAGGAGTTCCCACAGGTAGTCGGCCGCTCTGAGCGCGGAGGCGGGATAGGCTGCCGAGTCCAACTCCAGCTGCGCGGGAGCCCAGGACTCCAGGGTCTCTCGAATTGCGTCCTCAAGATAGACCTTGTAAACGGGGAGTTGGGAGCTGCGAAAGGCTCCATCTGATGTGGACTCTGCGGCAATGCGCCGAAAGAGTACTTCAAGAATTCGGTGGTAGAGCGTTCCGGTATCAAGGGCAGACTCGTACTCCCGCTCGGAGCTCACTTCACGCAGTTTCAGTCCATACTGCAAAAGATATCCAAAGGGGCAGTTGCGATATGCCTCAATAGGGCCGGAGGACAGCGCAATGCGGGCCTTTTCCGCCTCGGTGGCAACGCCGGACTGTGGGCGTGGGCGTGGCGTCACGACCGCACGCAACGCTTCGGAAAGCGGTGTAAGGTTCAGCCCCGGCGGGCGGGTGTTCGGCTGCACATCCCGGAGTCTGCTCCGAGACAACTGCTGTACCGGATACCGAGCTTTTTTCGAGAGCGGATCGGACAGTTCGTCAATATATCGATCCTTACTACGGTCACGGTGAAATGCCTGAGCAGCATGTGCGAGTGAGAAGGCTGGCTCGGGCAACTCGGCCCCATGAAAGCCCTCTCGAGAGGCGCTAAACACCACCCGCTCGCCCGACGTCGCATACAGGCGCAGCACCGCCTCGCTTTGATCTGTGGTGGACAGTCCTAACGCGGCCTTGTGATCCTCACGCACAAAGGAAAAGGGGTCGCTCTTCAGGCGGCAGTTGCGCTGGGTTGTTCCCATGACAAAGTGGAGCCGCGGTGCGCTTCCAGCCGCCACCCGGTACGAGTACACCGGAATACCGGAGGCAGGGCGGCGTGGAACATAAGACTCCTTGCGCAGCAACGACACCCAGATGCGAGCGGCATGGAGCTTGTGCTCGCCTATATACTCGGCCGCACCAACAAGCTCTTGCAGCAGAACCAGGGCGCGCTCATAGACACGCTCACTCTCTGTGTCCCATGCGCTAGAGTCCAAAAGTTCACGGCCAAACTCCATGACCGCGGTTTGCAAAGCTCGGAAACTCCCTGCCCTCGCTATAGCCTCAAGAGGGCGGGAAAACCGCTCAAAGGTTCGCAGCAGGGCGGCGCCGGTACGGGGATGGTGCCTGGCAACAGCCTTCAACCGCGTGCGAACCTCGGTCGCTCGCCCTTCGGCGCCGTGTTCTACCATCCCGTCAAGCATGGTGAACATTTCCTCAGGGTTGCGCCACGGCACAGCCGGATTGCGAATGAGCGCAGCAAGTGCTGTAACGGTATATCCGCCCTCTGCGGCCTCAAGCAGACGAGGAAAAATGCCAGCTCCAATGGAGTCGGTGAGCGGGGACCCACCCCGGAACTGCAGCGGTATCTCCCGCAGGCGCGCCTCGGACTCAAGAAAGGGGCGGATTGAGTCAGCATTCCCAACAGTCAGCATGATCTCGTGCTGTGCGATACCCGAATCAAGCGCCTGTTCAATCTCATCCAGCACGGCCCGAATCTCTTCAATAGCCGTTCCGTACACTCTCAGCTCGGGCAAGGGCAGGTTGGCAGTCGGTACTATACTAATGTCTTTGCAGTCGGCAACAATCGAGCTAAACATGTTGAAGTCGTCTATGGTGTCAGAAAAGAAAATGTAGGTGTGCCGAGCCGGTGACAGCCGTTCCGGCCGGAGTGATCCGGGTTCAAAAAGTCCGTGCTGATCCAGGAAGTCCTGATACTCGGCAGACAGGCGTTGATAGTCCTCAAATACTGCCGTTTCAAGAAGAGGCGTGTCGGCCTCCTTTGTCTCATCTAACAGAGCAGCGAGCGAGGGCAGGATTGCGGAGATGTACTCCGCAAAGGCTCCCGAGTTGGCCGCAAAGCTACGCGGGACAAGCGCTTCAAGAAAGGGCTCGTTGAGATTCTGGATGGTCAGCAGCTCGGCAAAGAGCCGCCGAATGAGGGAGTTTACAGGACGGCGCTCAGATCGGAGGAAGAACGCAGACTCTTTGAAGCTGTCCCAGGACAGGAACCTATTCGCACGAACCGCACGCGCTCTGCCTGGAGAGTGAGCCGTAGTTGAGGTTGAGGTTGAGGTTGAGGCAGCGGCAGTGGCGGCGTTACGCCGGTCACGCGCAACGGTCTCGGAGGGAAACACGAAATCGCATTCCTGACCTACCTCGGCAATGAGCTTTGCTACGGCATCCTGATACTGGCCCATATATCCCCCTTCCTGGACCCGGAAATCCCGGTGCCGCATTCAGAACCGGCCGAGCTATGCCCGCCGAATCTCGGCCTCTTAACCGTAAACGATCGTAGCAACTGCGCCGATAATAAGAAAGGGAGGAACACAAAGGATGACAGATTCAACGCATGGAGCTCGGTACAAAGTTAAAGGGATCGACGGTGTGGAGACCTACATTCGCGTGCTTGCCGACCATGGTGACGGGTTCGACATCCTCATCACCAGTGTCAGCAATGGTCGGATCAAGGAGTCAAGCGAGTTCATTGCTCGCGAGCTGCTCGAGGCCTGTCTCCGCACGGGATATATCTGCCCTGCTCCCGCAGAGAAAGTAGCTATAGCATAACACCATCGGCGGGAGTGAGCGGAGCCTTTTCCCGTCTCAAAATTACCTTGGCCTACACCCTTGTCTTAAAGAATAAGCATAGTTATCATGGGCCGGTATGATTCAATTACGAAGCACTGCCGCGCTGATAGTAGTGACGGCACTTTTTTTTGGCTGCCGAACGGCTCCGGAGCCAATCCCGGAAGCCCCGCCAGCGGAACCCGAGATCGAACTTGAGCTCGATGCCTACCAGAGCATTAGTTTGTTCGTTGCCGCCGGAGACCCTGAAGAGGCAATCCGGGCCTACCAGGAAGCTCGCCTCGACGACCCGGACCAACCGGATACAATCGTACTCCTCGCAGGACTGTACCTCTCCGCCGGAGAGTTGAGTGAAGCAGCGCGTAATCTTGAGCTGGTCTTGAGTCGTGATCCGGACAACGTAGACGGCTTATATCTCAGTGCGTTGCTAGAGGGCTTTCGTGGGGACAAAAAAGAACAGGAACAACGCCTGCGACGGGTACTGGAGCTCGTACCGGGTGATTCCCGAGCCCATGCGGCACTCGGCGAGCTCCTTCTCGAACAACGCCGATACCGTGAGGCACGAACCGAGTTTGAAGCTGTCCTTGAAGGCACCCCGGACGACTTTGTATCCCTCATAGGCCTTGGGAATGTTCACATGCGGACTTCGCGCCACGAAGAAGCGGAGGAAGTGTTAACCCGCGCGATTGAGGTAGAGCCGGACTTTTCATTTGCGTACCTTGACCGCAGTCGCAGCCGTGTTTTGCAACAGAATCTTCACGGAGCCGAGACTGATTTAGACAGGGCCATTGAGCTCGAACCCGGCTTTGTGTGGAACTATCTCGACCGGGGCCGTGTTCGTTTGCAGCGAAACAACCTTGAAGGGGCTCGCGCCGACTTCACTCGTGTCATTGAGCAAGACCCGGGCATTTTCCTGGCATATGCCTACCGCGCGCGCGCTGCAGATGGACTGGGCCTGCGAGCCGAAGCCATTGCCGATTACGAGCGGGTACTTGAAATCCGGCCCGACTACCACGCTGCCTATACGCCACTCGGCACGCTGTACTACGAGACCGAGCAGTGGAACAAAGCCTTTGAAATGTACAGAAGAGCCGCCCAACAGGATCAAAGCAATGAGAGTCTACCGCTGCTCGCTGCCCTGTCACTCCAGCGTGCAGGTGAGCAACGGCGCGCCGCAGAATACCTTGGACGCGCAACTCAGCACATACGCCGGGACGGGTCCTTTTACCAAATGGTTAGATACTACATGAACCCCACCTCAGATACATTAATATTTCGCACGGTTGACCGTGAGCAGGAACGAGTGACGAAAGCACGACTTCAGTTCTTCCTGGCCTCACAGTATCGAATACAAGGACGACACAACTCAGCCAACGCCGTAATGCGGCTGGCCGAGGAAAACGGCATTCCGGGTCTCATTGAGACGCGCCTGGCCAAACACGACCTCGATGCATATCGAGACGAGAGGTGATCACCATGCCGGGACTGCCGGAGCTTATTTCGCACCTGGATACCAATCGACATATTGTTATTCAGGCCCATGACTTTCCGGATCACGATGCGGTCGCGGCGGCCTTTGGTCTGGCGCGACTGCTGAGTCAGAAAGGACTCACCTCAACCCTCTGTTACGGAGGAGAGATTCAGAGCGACTCATTGGTAGAGGCGGTGCGAGTTCTGGAAATTCCCATTGCTACCGCGGTTGGTCTTGAACTTGAGGACGACGCTCAGATCGTCATTGTGGACGGGTTTGTGGGCAACAAAAACATGTCCGGCATTCCCGGAGAGGTAGTCGGCGTCATTGACCATCACAGCCCACCGCGCACACCGGACTGCAAGTTTTTTGATATTCGCGAGGACTACGGTTCCTGTAGTACGATCATTTTTGATTACTACCGTGAGGCCGGGGCGGAGATGGATCCCTCGGTGGCAACCGCTCTGCTAATGGGTATCATGATGGATACCGCCTTTATGACCCGTGGTGTGTCGAAGTTGGATCTTGAGGCGTTCTCGACGCTCTTTTTCAAGGGTGACTGGGAAACCGGTAGTCGGCTCCTGAAGAACTCGCTCTCGTTGCGAGACCTGGGTGTCTTTCGTGAGGCAATAAACAGCTGCATAGTTGCCGAAGGTTTCTGTTTTGTGCCTATTCAGAAGGAATGCAGTGCCGAGGTGATGGCCCTGGTTGCGGACTTCTTTCTTGGGCTCCGCGAAATTCATTTTGTAGTGGTAGTCGAGCCCGACCGCGACGCCTACAGGCTCTCGGTTCGCAGCGAAGACCACCGCTATCCGAGTGACGTAGTAGTGCGCGAGGCCCTTAACGGCATAGGCTCCGGCGGCGGCCACATTCACATGGGTGGCGGTGCCATTCCCACAGATCTTTATCCCGGCGAAGAAGGTCTACGACGACGTTTCCTCAGCGCCCTTGGAATTGAGTAACACAGCATGAAGGTAACACAGACATCCGACTCGTTAACTCGACTCAGGTACACCGACGCCGATGGGCAGGATCGTGAGATCGTCCTCCTTGGTACAGCGCACGTCTCGCACGCGAGTGTGGATGAGACCCGAGAGCTCATCACGAACGAGTCGCCCGACAGGGTTTGCGTAGAGATTGATGCGGCCCGATATGAGTCGCTTACCAAGCCCGACGGCTGGAGATCACTCGACATCTACCAAGTGCTGCGCCGTAAACAGGGATTCCTGCTGTTGGGCAACTTGGTTCTTTCTTCGTTCCAAAAACGCATGGGGCTGGACCTGGGTATTAAACCTGGAGCCGAGATGCTTGAAGCCATCCGCTGTGCAGAGGAACTGGGCCTTCCCTTCAGCCTTTGTGACCGTCAGATACAGATTACACTGCGCCGCGCCTGGGCTAAGAGCTCGCTGTGGGGCAAGAACAAGATGCTGGCGGCCTTGCTGGCGTCGGTCTTCAGCAACGAGAAACTCAGTGACGAGGAAATTGAGGCATTGAAGAGCCGTGGAACGGTAGAAAGCATGATGGAGGAACTTGCCGAGTACCTTCCCCATGCCAAAGAGGCGCTCATAGATGAGCGAGACCGTTACCTTGCCACCCGCATATTCGAGGCAGAAGGATCAAAACTGGTGGCGATTATAGGGGCCGGTCACGTCCCCGGAATAGTCCGTCATTTGGAGATGCTGACCGAAGGTCGCCTCGACACCAATCTAGACGACCTTGATATTATTCCACCCCCTTCGCGTCTCACGAAGGCGCTGCCCTACCTTGTTCCGGCGGCGGTTATTGGACTTATTACCTGGGGTTTCGTTCAAGGGGGCTTTGACGCGGGTTTTCGCTCACTCACGCGCTGGGTGCTCATTAACGGCACTCTGTCGGCGGTCGGCGCCGCGGCGGCCTTTGCGCATCCGCTGACTATCATTGCATCCTTTCTGGCCGCACCAATTACCTCAATGAATCCCACAATTGGTGTGGGCTTTGTCGCGGGTATTCTGGAGTCCTTCTTTCGCAAACCCAGGGTATCGGATTTTGAGAATCTTCAGGACGATATAACCGGACTGCGTGGGTTTTTCCGCAACAGAATCACTCGTATTCTGCTGGTGTTTCTCTTTACCACCATTGGAAGCGCAATAGGAACCTTCATAGCCATTCCGCTGCTGTTCCCCGGAGCGGCGTAGGTAGCCGACGCTGAGGCTACTCCGTGCCAAAAACTCGACGAACTGCCTCGGAGATACTCTCAGTCTTTTCCCAGTCCTCGGGACTCGGTTCTCCCTGCCTCACCTGTTTCGGGCCAATAAACCGTGAGTAGCCAAGCGCGGCCGCCGCCTTGCGGCGCCGGTCAAACTGCGCGGCCGGGCGTAGCTCACCGGTAAGACTCAACTCACCGGCCGAGGCGAGATTGGAAGGAACCGGGCGCCCACTGTAGGCGGAGTAGAGCGCCAAGGCCAAAGGAAGCTCAACTCCTACATCCGCCACCCGCATTCCGCCAGCCACATTCACATATATGTCCAGGCTCGAGAAGGCCGGGCCTATGTGTTTTTCCAACACTGCGGCAATGCGCGCAACTCGGCGCGAGTCGACCCGGTCGGCAAATACACGCGAAACCCCACCTTTCGCAGGCACTGTTAAGGCCTGTAACTCCAGCATAAGGATACGCGAGCCCTCGTAGACAGGTGCCGCCGCAATCCCGGCAGGCATGCCTCCGCTGCGCCGCACCAAGAATACTGCGGTCGGGTCGGTGATCTCGACCAGGCCCTCGGCCTGCATCGCAAAGAGCCCAACCTCCTCCACAGCGCCAAAACGGTTCTTACTTGCTCGAACGAACCTGAGGTCGTTCTCGGACTGCTCAAAGTACAGCACCGCGTCTACCATGTGCTCCACGGCCTTGGGGCCCGCTATACTACCGTCCTTGGTTACATGAGCCACAAAGAATACAGGAACATTGTGTGCCCGTGCCCAGTCTATGAGTTCATAACAGCCATACTTAATCTGATTCACCGTGCCTGGGACATCACCCGCCTCGGCAGAGAACAGTGTTTGAACCGAGTCAATCACAAACAGTTCAGGAAGGATTTTGTCGAGGGCGGCCGTAATGCGTCCGGTATCGGTCTCGGCAAGCAGCGTTACATGTGCCTTCTCCACTCCAAGCCTACGTGCTCGCATAGCCACCTGCGCCGGGGATTCCTCACCGGTTATGTAGAGAACGCGACGGCCGCTGCCCGCGGCGGCCTGCAGCATAAGGGTGCTCTTTCCAATGCCCGGCTCACCACCAATCATGACTGCGGCACCAAGCGGCATGCCTCCGCCCAGGACACGGTCGAGTTCACCAATGCCGGTGCTCATTCGCGAGCCTTCCTCGGTGGGTAGCTCGGCCAGGGTTGCGGCAACTGCCGGTGGCCGGGTAGCTCGACCGCTCGCACTGCCTGCAGCCCCGCCGCGTCGGCTCCCCGCGGCAGATCCTGCCGCTACTGGGGACTCCTCGTTCAGAGTGTTCCACTCACCACAGCTTGAACATCGCCCCGACCACTTGGCCTCAAGATGCCCGCAACTCGAACACCGAAACTGGGGGGCGCCTCTTTTGGCCACCGGTCAGCGTCTTTCGCTGCGCAAACGGTCAAACATCGCCTGGTCGGGCCTGAAGTTTTCGGCGGCAGTTCCGCGCCGGACAATCTCTATCCGCTCAATTCGGTCACCCTGGCGCACTGCATTCACTACGTCCATGCCAGCAACCACGTAGCCAAAGACAGCGTGCCCGCCGTCCAACCAGGGGGTCGGAACATGCGTTATGAAAAACTGGCTGCCGTTTGTGTTCGGGCCGCGATTAGCCATAGAAAGCACACCGGGGCGGTCATGGCGCAGCGACGGATGTATCTCGTCACGAAAGGTATAGCCAGGCCCGCCGGTACCGTTGCCCAGGGGGTCTCCAGTCTGTATCATAAAGTTGTCTATGACGCGGTGAAACACCAGCCCGTCGTAGAACCGAACCCCTCGACGGCGGTTCGTCTCCAGACTGCCTTCTGCGAGACCAACGAAGTTCGTCACGGTGAGCGGCGCCTTCTCAAACTCAAGCTCCAGCACGATATCACCACGGTTTGTGACGATACGGGCGTACAAGCCATGTGCTTGGGGGACATCGGCCCAAGCCATGGTCGCCACCAACAAAAAGAACGCCGAAACACAGACTGTCGTATTTACCCTAAGGAACTTCATTTCTCCCCTCTCTTGCTTGCGAACGTGGTCTTTAGTACACAAAACGGGCCGCGAGCACCCCATCAATGCCACTGAGACGGCTCATCGTGCGTTCATTTGGTGCTTCACTCAGATCTATGATGTTGTACGCTACATCTTCACGGTGTTTATTTATCAGGTCTTCTATGTTGTGCCCTGCAGACGCGAGCAAGGTAGTGATCTGACCAACCATGTTTGGAACATTCCGGTTTGCAATGGTAATGCGATGTCGTCCACCGCGATCCATACTACAGCGCGGATAATTCACCGAACTCTCGACGTTGCCGGTTTCCAGGTAGGTCTTGAGCAGTCGTACCGCTGTGACGGCACAGTTGTCCTCGGCCTCCGGAGTTGAGGCGCCAATGTGTGGAGTCAACAGTACTGACTCATGCCCGGCAAGCCCAGGCTCCGGCAGGTCACTCATGTAGCAGGCAACCTTCCCGTCCTTAAGGGCGCTAATGAGAGCACTGTGTTGTACTAAGCCTTCACGGCTGAGGTTCAGGATCCGGACTCCGTACTTCATGAGCCTGATGCTGTCTTCATCTATCATGTTGCGGGTCGTGTCGTTCAAGGGAACATGAATGCTGACGTAGTCGGCCTGCTCATATAAAGATTGCAGCTCGTCGGCACGTTCTACCGACTGGGACAGTTCCCATGCGTGCGGGATGGAGATATAGGGGTCATATCCAATGACGCGCATCCCTAACTGCTCGGCGGCGTTACAGACCAAAACACCAACCGAGCCAAGCCCAACAACCCCAAGGGTTTTGCCAGCAATCTCCGGCCCGCCAAAGCGCCGCTTCTCACGCTCTACCAGCGCGGGAAGCTCGTCACCTTTGTGAGCGTTGCTGCGCACCCACTCCACTCCCTCACAAATACGACGGGAGGACAGCAGAAGCCCGGCAATTACCATCTCTTTGACTGCGTTCGCGTTAGCACCCGGAGTATTGAAGACCGGTATCCCGGCGGCGGTGCAGCGGTCAAGGGGGATATTGTCCACACCGGCGCCCGCGCGTGCTATAGCCTTGAGCTGTGAAGGGAGCTCGCGATCATGGAGCGAGGTGCTCCGAATAAGGTACGCATCCGGGTTTTCCATCTCGGCGCCAGTTGAGTAGTGTTCCGAGTCAAGCAGACTCAGCCCCTTGTCCGAGATAGTATTAAGCGTCTGGATTCGATACATCGGCACCCTCCGCTTGAACCCCTGCCTGGTCCAACTCCGCGGTTGTCTTCAGCCCCAGTTCCCTGAGCTGCTGCTCGTCAACCTCGGCTGGCGAGCCGTCCATGGGTGAAACGGCAACCGCGTTCTTGGGAAAAGCAATGACTTCACGGATGCTTGACTCACCAGCCATAATCATGACAAGTCGGTCAAGACCGGGGGCTATACCGCCATGTGGCGGTGGGCCATACCGAAAGGCCTCAAGCAGGAATCCAAAGCGGCGGTGGGCCTCCTCTTCAGAGAAACCAACAATCTTGAAGACCCGCTTTTGAAGCTCCGGATCATGAATACGAATTGAGCCGGAGGCAAGTTCAAAACCGTTGCACACCAGGTCGTAGAGATCTCCCTTGACCTCACCAGGATTCGCCTCCATGGTTTCCAGGTACTGTTCCTGCGGCATACTAAACATGTGGTGTGCTGCGTCCCATCCCTGCTCATCCTCGTTCCATTCAAAGAGCGGAAAGTCCACAATCCAGGCAAACCGAAACAAGGAGGGATCAATCAGGCCAAGCTCATGCCCAAGTCTCGAGCGCACCGCTCCAAGAGCTGTGCAGGCAGTTCGCCAGTCGGCACCAACAAACAGCAGAAGGTCTCCGGGCTTAGCCCCATACGCCTCAATAATCTCGGCCGCCACGCCTTCATAGAAACGCGCGACTCCACCCTCAAGGCCCTGCTCCGTTACCTTCATCCATGCAAGCCCGCCAGCCCCGTAAATCTTTGCAGTCTCTTCCAGGTCAGTAATCTGCTTGCGTGAGTAGCTTCCACAGCCCTCGGCCTTGAGAACGCGAACCGCACCCCCGGACCCGAGCACCTGTTGGAAAACGGAGAACTCACCCTTGGGTACAAACTCGGCAAAGTCCTGCAGTTCAAGTCCAAAGCGCAGATCCGGCTTGTCGCTACCGTAAAGGTTCATGGCATCATGGTAGGAAATGCGGGGGAACGGAGTTTCAAGCCGCAGATCCAGACATCGCTCAAAAACAAAAGAGAACATGCCTTCCATGACCGCAAATACATCATCGCGACCGACAAAGCTCATCTCTACATCAATCTGAGTGTGCTCAGGCTGTCGGTCACCACGGGCGTCCTCGTCCCGAAAACAATGCGCAAGTTGGAAATAGCGGTCGAATCCCGAGACCATCAGCAGCTGCTTGAAGAGCTGTGGCGACTGCGGGAGGGCATAGAACTTGCCGGGATGAAGACGTGAGGGGACCAGAAAGTCACGGGCTCCTTCCGGTGTTGAGCGAATCATGCTTGGGGTCTCAATCTCGTAGAAGCCCTGGCCGCTCAAATACTCGCGAACGCTCAACATGACCTCATGGCGCAGTTTAATCTTGCGCTGCATGGAGAAAGACCGCAGGTCGAGGTAGCGATAGCGCAAACGCAGATCGTCTTTCGCATCCGAGCGTTCGTCAATGACGAATGGGGGAACCTCGGACTTTGAGAGCAGGTGAATCTCGGTCGCGGCAACCTCTATATCTCCGGTCGCCATCTCGGAGTTTTTCATAGCGTCCGGTCGTGCCCGCACCCGACCACGCACCGCAACGCAGTATTCCGGCTTTAATGCTGCACCGGCACTTTGCAAAACCTCGGGAGCGTCCTGGTCGATAACAACCTGTGTAAGGCCGTATCGATCCCGGAGGTTAATAAACTGTATTCCGCCGTGATCGCGATTGCGATGCACCCAACCGTTAAGTACAACCTCTTTTTCAAGGTCGGCGGCGCGCAGTTCGCCGCAAGTTACGCTACGTTTCATGCTCTCCATTGAGCGGATGCTATCGAAGCAGCGCTAATTCTGCAAGCCCCGTAGCGGTCGCGGTTGCTATGCAGGGCCGGTGCACCGGGCCTCGTTCCAAACTGCTCCCTTAACCTGGTGGCCACTCCATACCACGCCCACCAAGAATATGGGCGTGAATGTACTCCACGGTTTGCAGGGCGTCTGGGCCGGTATTGAAGACCACCCGGAATCCTCGCTCTGTCAGCCCCAGCTCTGCGGCAACGCGCGAAACGCCAATCATGAGATGCCCCACCGTTTCAGCGTCACCGTCTTTGAGCTCGGTCACGTTGCGGAATCGGGCCTTGGGTACCACCAGCACATGTACGGGCGCCTGCGGGTTGATGTCCTCAAAAGCAAGAACATGCTCGTCCTCATACACAACCTCGGCCGGGATTTCTTTGCGCAGAATTTTGTCAAAAAGGGTGTCGTCACTCATTTCCTGTAACCCTCCAGGGTAGTTGCTGCGGAGCCACTTCCTTGTTCGACTCCAAGAGCCGGAGAATTTCCTCTTCCTCGGTGGGAGAGAAACGTCCGACGACGATACTTGCAAAAATAATTATATCCGCCAGTATACGCATAAACATAAGAAAAATCACGGCCCAGGCCACTGCTCCGTAAATGAGATAACGGGAACCAACCGCCCTCATAGCAATGCCTACAACCCTGCCAGCAACCTGCCAGGCGAAAGCCGCAACAAGGCAAACTCCAAAGGTAGATTTTCGCCTTAGTGGGCGCCGTGCGAATAAGCGCAGGAGTCCATAGAACATGACCGCAAAGAGAAGGCCGGTAATTCCATGAGCATACCAGGTGGTGAGTCCAGGAGTGAGGTTTGTCAGTTCAACCGGTAAGCGCACGAGTGGAGCCGCTACCGCAGCAGCATAGAATAATGTGACAACACCGACCATAAGACCAAGTGAGATTACCTTTCGGAAATGGGCATGCCGGCGACGGCTGCCGAGCATGGTAGACATGGCCAGTTCCAGGGAATCAAACATGGATATGACCGCGACAATCAGCGCAAATACAGTGATGACCCCAGGCAATGCGCCACCCCCAACACGGGCCAGTTGCATAAGGAGGTCGTAACGCATGTCCGGAGGAAGGAAACCCAGCACCTGCTCGGAAACCAAGGTGCGAACCCGTGGCGTCAGCGGCGAGTCGAGCCGCAGCAGAAATACACCAAACAGCAAAGGGACAGTTCCCCAGACAAAGCTGAATGCAAGGCCCTTTGCCAGGAGAGCGCCACGATCTGCCTTGTAGCGACGTACCACCGCACGCCAGAACACAACAATTCGTCGCAGTCGCCGAGGAAGTCGGTCTTGTATAGCCAGTAGCCTAAGTCGAAGCACCTGCATCGCGTCGCGCAATCCTATCCATAATTTCCTGGTACCGCACCGTGTTGATGGGGTACTGCAGTAACACCACAATCCCGATAACAAAAAAGACCGCAGGAATGGGCCCAACCAGAAGTCGAATGCCAAACTGAGCAGCCTCAGTCTGCACCGGAGCGGGCACACCCGCAACCGACTCCTGGTAACCAAACCAGGTCAACACCCAACCGTTCAAGGCAATACCAAAGGCCTGCCCCATCTTGCTCACAAAGGTCCAGAGCCCGTAGAAGACACCTTCGCGCCGCACCCCGGTATCCGCAAAGTCATACTCGACTACATCCGGAACTATGGCAAAGGGCATAACGTACTGGGTGGCAAAACCGATTCCAGCAATGAACATGAGCACATATGCGAGCTCCACACCTGCCAGGTGTCCAAACAGGAAAAAGCAAATCACGGTGACCGCAAAAATGCCCATTCCAATATTATAGCTGGCCTTTTTTCCAATACGGCCGGAGATCTTCACCCAGATTGGGATAAAGAACATGCTACTTCCCAGGAGTATAGGTAACGCAATCTGAAATCCGGCCTCAAAGCCGTAAATGACCCGGAAATAGTACAGAAGCGATGCCTGAATAATGTTGATTCCGGTAATGTGGCAGGCCCATGGAATAAGTGCCGTCACGAATGGTTTCATCCGCAACACCTCGAAATAGGAGCGGAATACGTTTATCCCGGGTCCCGCTGGCGGATGCGGTTCTTCTTTCACCGTGAAGAAGGTGATGAGCGCGGTTACCGCCATCACCGCCCCCATAACCACTCCGACCATGGTCCAGCCGAGATCGCCACCACCAAAGGCTCCCAGCAGTGGCAGCACTGCTGCAGCACCCACAAAGGTGCCCACCACCGCAAAAACCATTCGATAACCATTGAGCACAGTTCGCTCGTAGAAGTCGGTGGTGATTTCGGGAGTCAAGGCCCCGTAGGGAATATTGATCAAGGTGTAGGCTGTGTTCAGCACACAGTAGGTGAAGCCCACCCACAGAAACAGCGCCGTCTGACTTGTCAGGCCAATATTCGTGAACATGAGAATCATGGAAAAGAACAAGGCTATAGACCCCAGAAAAATGTACGGCCGACGGCGCCCCCAGCGCGTTCTCGTTCGGTCCGACAGGTAGCCTACCGCCGGGTCAGTTACCGCGTCCCAGGCCTTTCCAATCATGAGTGCAGTACCGGCAAGTCCCGCTCGCAATCCCAGATGGTCGGTCAAGAAGAAGAGCATATAAAAGCCCATGACCGTGAAGAAGAGGTTTCCCCCAAGATCACAAACACCAAAGCCGAGTTTGAGTCCCACCGGAAGCCGTGTTCCAGGGGACCGCGCAACCCGACTGCTCACTGTCCACCCCCGTCAGTGTAGAGGTCCAGTACCCCGGCTCCGACATACACACGTAACTCCGGCAGTGTCTCGGTAGTCTCGGCAGGCTCGGAGTCCTCAGGAACTTCGGCAGTCGCGGCGTGCTCGGCATCTTGAACAGGCGATTGTAGACCGGGCTCAACCTCGGACCCGTTAAGCATAAGCCTTCCCAGCACCCCAGCCTGTAGATCCAGCAGCAGCCCCGTCAATGAGTTCCTGAGACGCAGTCGCATATCACCGGATAGCGAACGGATATCAGAGGGGCCGGTCATTAACAACTCGTCGGCGTAGATAGCGCCATGGGTGCTCGTCAGCCTGAGTTCGGCCTCGACATTCTCCAGGAACAGATCGCCAGAGTTGGTCGAGATTGACAATGCTCCGCGCACATCGGAATACCACTGCGAGCCAAGTGTTGTATGAGCCGTAAGAGCCCCTTCGAACCCCCTCACCACTATCTCTCCCTGTCCGGCGGTCAAGACGGCGTCTCCATTGACGTTCTCAACCTGCAGCTCTCCGGACTCAGTTTCAAGCACAAGATCTCCTACCGAGTTCATGACATGTATGTTTCCTGTACCCGATACCAGCTGCAACGGCCCGGAACTAACGCCTTTTACCGAAATATCACCATAGTTCGTGCTTGCAATTATGCGTAGATGCGGCGGCACCTTTAAGTAGACACGCGCACGATCTAGCGAGGCTGCCGGTGAGTCATCACCAACCACCCGAATCCGCAGCACCCCTCCGTCTCGTTCACTTTCTACACGGTACCGGGTGGGGAGATCCACCCCCTCAACCGAGATGTACAAGGCGTCCGGGTCGGCTTCAAAATGCATGGAAAGCGTTCGACTGTTGATTGAGACCGTGTGAACGCCAAAATATCGGGCGCCAGCAATCTCGCTGTAACCCAAAGCGGCTAACTGTGGCGAAAGGCTCATAAGCAATGCGCAGCCAACAAACATGGTGGCGAGACGCGAACAAGACCTAAAGAGGTATCTATGGGACTGGGACCGTATTCTTTTAATCAACTTCACCACAATCTCCCACCGGGTCCGACCAACGCCCCTCACGTTTCCGGCGTACCCTTGTTCGCATCATTGGTGCCAAGTACAGCGGACGAGCTTTTGAGCGTAGTTCGTCGAGCTCCGCTACGGCATTCAGTACACCCAAGGACGTGAATATGCTTACGTCCCTCGCGCTCGAACATTCGGGCGACCACGTACGCTTCTTTCGGAAGTGTAGCACGACACACCGGACAGATGCGAGCATTCGCGGTAGCGGACGAGGAACCTGGTTTGCAGTAGGGGCACCCAAACATGTGAGTAATTGCGTCACGAACCTCACCGCGTCGAGCTACGCCTTGCCGGGGTGGTGCGCCGGAATACACGACGGTGTGCACTCGTTCACCTCGCCGAAGCATGGTACGACACAAGGGGCATGGACGTAGAACCTCAAGCCCATTGTTGCCGGATGCGCGTGCTCCGCTCGCGTGAGTCTTGCCAGGAAGCACCCCACCCCCTTTGCCGAAACGCAGCAAACTGTAGATCAGGAGTGCAACCACAATACCAACGAAGGTGAGTACGAAAAAATGGATAGTTGAGCCTCCTGATGACCTATCGGCTCAAATGGTAGTCGTACAATAGGGGGATAGGCAAGCCGAGAGAGGGCGACTACACTCAATTCATGGGTCGTGTATACATGGTTGCTACACCAATTGGAAATCTGAAAGACATCACCTACCGCGCGGTTGAAATTCTCCATTCCGTGAACCTTATCCTGTGTGAAGACACCAGACATAGCCGCAAGTTGTTCCAAGCCTACGATATTCGAGCAGAACTCTGGAGCTGCCCTCAGCAGCATCAACGCCGGGTCGCCGAGCAGCTTTGCGAACGCCTTGGCGAGGATGGCGAAGCAGCGTATGTCAGCGACGCCGGAACTCCGGGAATAAGCGATCCAGGAAGTGCCTTGGTTGAGGTGCTGTACAAGGCTGGGCATGAAGTGGTCCCCATTCCAGGCCCTTCCGCGCTTTCGGCCATCCTGAGCATTGATCCTTTCCCGGGAAAGACAGTAATTTTTGAAGGTTTTTTGTCGATCAAACGAGGAAAACGCCGATCTAGAATAAACGAGTTGCTTGCCAGCGGTGATAAGTTTATCCTGTACGAGTCACCGTATCGTATAGTTGCAGCATTGGCCGATATGGCCGACGCTGAACCGGAGCGGCAGCTGGTGCTTGGTAGGGAAATGACTAAAATTCATGAGGAGTATCGTTTTGGCACGAGCGCTGAGATCCACAACGACTTCGCCCGACGTGATTCCATTAAGGGTGAGTTCGCACTGCTTGTATCGGGTGCAAAAAAGCGTTAAAATTAAGACACCGGATGCCGATACTACAAATGAAAGGAAGGCTCTGCGATGACAATCGACAGGCTTGGTCCGATAGACCCGGTGCAAAAGTTTCAGAAAGCTCAAGGCGATGCGAATGCTCGTCGTAAAGAAAGCGGTGACTCAATCGCATTCTCGGACGAGGCACGGCTCAAGTCAGAGTTGCTGCGAGCACAAGATGCTGTACGAGCTGGACAAGATGTACGGGCAGACCGTGTAGCCGAAGTTGCTAAAAAGCTTGAGGATCCCAACTATATTGACAACAAGGTTCTTGGTGTAGTTGCCGACCGGATAATGGATGTCTTTGACTTATAAAATTCCGCGTTAGCCCATGGCCGACGGATGCATTGGCCTGCCCTTAAGGCCGAAAACGGCCACAGTGGCAGAACGGACCTAACAAGGCGGATGGCTAATGCCGGATAGCGTTTTTCACGTACCCGCACGAATCACCTTTGGAGTCGACGTACTCAATAGACTCGGCGTCATAGCCTCGACTTACGGAACGCGAGCTCTTCTTGTTACAGAACCCAACCTCCGTGATCCAGGGCACATTCGCAGAGTACAAGACCTGCTTTCCAAAAAAGGGATAGATGTCATCCTCCACGATGAGCTTTTGAGCGGTGCTCAAGCTGGTTCGATGGATGAAGCCATAGGGCTTGCCCGGGCCGGAAAGGTTCAAATGGTTATTGGACTCGGCGGTATGAATGCGGTATTGGCGGCCCGTTGTGCCTCGGTTGCTGCACCTAATCAGGAGGCTGGCAGCGCTACCCTTCTGAGTGGAGCTCCACACCCCAAGCCCGCGCTTCCTTGTATTGCTATTCCCACCGCGATCCGAGATCACTTTCTTTTTACCGAGGACGTTGTACTGGTAGACAGTTCTTCAAAAACTGCACGTTCGGTACGTCTGGGGCCGAGCAGTATTCGTGAAGTACTGGTAGATCCGCGCCTCAACCTCAGCCTGTCAAAGAAGGCGGTTGGTGCTGCGCTTCTGGATACGCTGTCCGCCGCCTGCGAAGGCTATTTGTCAAAAAAGAATACCTTTCTCTCCGAAACGCTCTTCTTGGAGAGCTGCCGTGCCGTCCATGATGCGGTTGAACTCATACATCGACAGTCGGAGGATCTTCGAGGACGATTTCGCGCATGTGAGGCAGGCATGGCCTGTTCAATTGCGTTGTCATCCTCGGTGCAAGGACCGGCGGGTGCCCTGACCTATGCTATCAATGCGAAATACGGCATACCCAAAGCCTGGGTGGCAACCGTACTGTTGCCGCACATGCTTGACTATGCGGTAGCTCCGCGAACCGACAGGCTGGTGAAGATTGCGGAAGCCCTTGGTGAGGAAGCCGACGGTCTGGACATTAACGACGACGCCAGCCGTGCGGCCTCGGCGGTACGTCGCATCATGGGACGCCTGGGGCTAACCTCTCGCCTGCGCGACTTCGACATCCGCCTGGACGACATGTTCGAAATGTCGGAAATTGCGGCCGGACTCGAAATGAGCGGGTACAGCCCGGTTGCACATTCGTCCGAGGACATCTACGAAATGGTTAAGGCCGCCTTTTAGCCTGTGATCTCGCCACGAAAGTTTCGTCGTTTACCCTACTCCACTCGACTACGAAAAAGTTACCGCCTGGTGCTTGATATTCAACGGTGTCTTCGCCGTGGCGAACAGCCGGATACCGGCATGGTGGCGCTTTTGCACGCTGCCACTGAACTTGGGCAGGAAGACACCACTGCCCGGGAAGCCTCGAGTTGGCTCGCGGCGCTGGCTACCGCGTTGGGAGACGACCAAAACACCGCACAGGCTGGCCTTGAGCGGCTCTGTGAACAGGCTGCTTCCGCTCTTGAGGCCCTGTGTGGCATAGCCCCAGCCGACTGGGATCTCCTTCCGCCGCTCGAGGCGCAGTCACCTCTCCTGCAGCCGCTGCAGCAGCCGCTGGCAAATGGATCTGCGTCGGGCACCCGCCCGGAAACGGCCCACACTGCGGACATCAGCCTGTACCTTGAGGATCTACGTTCGCCCTTTAACATCGGTTCAGTCATCCGCAGCGCCGCCGCCTTTGGGTGTCGTGCGTTGTATCTGTCTCCTGGGTGTGCAGATGAACGGCACCCTCGCTGCCAGCGGGCCGCAATGGGAGCACACCAGATGCTGGATATTACGCGTATCTCCTTAAGCGAGCTGAGGGAGAGGCAGCCGGAGGCGAGTATTGTGGCCCTGGAAACCGGTGGAACTCCCATAAACGAGTTTGAGTTTCCCCGGCAGGGAGTTCTGGTGTTAGGCAATGAGGAACTGGGTATTGAGTCTTCAACGCTTGCTGCCCCGGATGTCCTCCGGCTCAGCATTCCCTGCTATGGCCACAAAGCAACCCTCAATGTGGGAGTTGCCGCTGGAATAGCTCTGTCGTGGTGGCGTGCCAGATAACGGCGGACTGGCGCCTAACCGCGGGCGTCCCGGTCAAAGGCCTCGGTGAGCCGCGCCTCGACCTTGAGCAGATCTTCTTCATTCTGCATTCGAAACTCACGCAGTGCCGGAAGGTATACCTGGTCAAAGGAAAGGCGGTCTTCCTTGTAGTGGCATAGCGTATTTGCCATGTACACCGCTAAAGCAACTTCTTGGAACTCTTCAGGCGCATCGAGCGGGTGGTGGTGATACTTAATGGCATTCACCAAGGCGTCCGGGAAGTTCCAGTTTTGAGCCACAATGCCGCCTATCTCGGCATGATTGACCCCGTTGGCCAAATCCTCAAAGAGCTCTATAGATAAGCCCTTCTCACGACAGAATGTCTCCATTTTGCCGTGAACCTCAGGGTGCACCGATGAGAATATGATCTTCCCCATGTCATGGAGAATTCCGCCTACATAGACATCATCCAGCAGGTGCTTCTTACGGGTAATGTTCTTCGTCAGGTTGTAGGCATAGAACGCAGTCCGGTACGAATGCTCCCACAGCTCCTTCGTTTCAGGAGTATCCACACCCAGAATCTTCTGAGTTCCGTATGAGTAGAGCAGATTGCGAAGCCCTCGCAAACCGACAAGTTTGACTGCCTCAACAATATTGTCTACCCGCTTTGGCAGCATAAACTGTGCACTGTTAACTACCTTGAGCAGATCGGCCGTAAGAGCTGGGTCCGTGGATATCTGGCGAGCAATTTCATGCAGTTCGGAGTCTGGGTCTGAAATCGCTTTCTGCAGGTTGGTTATGTTCTCGGGGAAGCGCGGAAGCCCCTCTATGTGCTTGGCCAACTGATGCGAAATAATGTCAAGGTTCTCGCTGCGCACCTCAGACATTGGTATGTTCAGTTCCGCCACGGTTTCGCCATTGCGCGAGTCAATATCAAAGGCGTCTTCATCCAGCCCAATTTTCTTGAGCATGAGCACCAGAATGACAATTCCCAGTCCGGCTCCTTCGGAGTCGTCCAGTACCGTGGTGAGCGCTTCCTCCAGGGAGTCAAAAGCTCGCGAGCGAGCAATGCGGTCGTATACACGAATTTGTTCTTTTTTGTTGATCTCGGAGTTGTTTGCTACGGAAATTACCAGCTCGTTTCCGCGTGCGTGGAAGGTAATCTTTATGTAAAGACCAGCCTCCTTCTGCTTCTTTAAGTAGTAGTCGATGTTGTCGAGTGTTTCCTGCTTGAACTTCTCCATACCAGCCTGGTAGTCGGCGTCGGAGTTCATGTTCAAGCCTTTTTCCTGGAAGTAAACGCGCTTTGTGTTTGCCTTCTTGGCATTCACCGCAATTTCTCGCAAACAGTAGGCCAAAGGGTCCCGCAGCTTCTCTTGCCCCATTTCATTGAGGAACACGGCAAGCACGTCTTCTAACTGAACCTCGGTTTCATGAGGCAGGGTGTAGGTCTTGACGGTAATGGGAATACCGCTCCTGGCCGCCTGCAGGATTTTCTGCGTGTCTACTTTCTTAGCCATACTCGACCAACACCTTCACTTTATTTTGCTACTGAAGATTATAGACTCCATATCCCTTGTGTCAAGTTTTGCGAGGGAATCAGTGGCAAAGTCTAGACTTGGGGCTCCAGATTGACTACAGCGCCCCGAAACTCTTCATCTGCAGAGCCATTTCCCGTAGCCGTCGTTCCACCAGGGCATTCACACTGCCTCCACGGTAGCCGCCCTTTAAGGTCCGGCCGCCCGCTTCCAGGCCGGTCAGGATTTCCATGGCCTCATCTACGGTCGCCACCGACCATACATGGAACATACCTTCATCAAGGGCCGCTTGCAGAGCTCTTGAAGGCATGAGGTTGGCAAGGTTGCCTCGGGGAATAATAACCCCCTGCGACCCGCTGAGTCCCAGCTTGCAGCAAACCTCATAAAAACCTTCAATTTTCTCGTTGATCCCGCCCACAGCCTGTATCTGCCCCATCTGGTTGACCGATCCGGTGACAGCTATGTCCTGCCGCAATGGCAACTCTGCAATAGAGCTGAGCAGCACATAGACCTCGCTTGAGGAGGCCGAGTCTCCATCTACCTCGATATAGGACTGTTCAAAACAGATTGATCCGCGCACCGAGAGCGGAAAGTCCTGGGCGTACTTCGAGCGGAGATATCCCTCCAGTATGTACACTCCCTTGTCATGAATCTCTCCAGAGAGCCCGGACTCGCGTTCAATATTGACAATGCCCTCGCTCCCGGGTGCGGTGCGCGCCGTGATAAGCATGGGCCGTGCAAAGGCGTAGTACCCACGGTCAAGTATTGCGAGCCCGTTAATGCGTCCTACCGCCATCCCGGAAACGGCCACGAGCAGCTCTCCCGAGAGTATCTGTTCGTCAATTTTTTCTTGCGGCAGGTTTGAAAGAAAGGCCCGTTCGGTCACGGCCGCCTCGACCGATTCTCGGGTAATTGTGCTGTCCTTGCTCCGGCGGGCACAGTAGTCGGACTCACGCAGGAGGTCAGCAATGCGGGAGAAGCGCGTGCTGTACAAATTCCGGAACTCACCAAGCCGAACTGCGTGCTCAAGAATAGCGGCAATCCCACTTGCTTCGGGCTCAAGCAATGACTCCTGGACCGCGATCATGCGTACAAAAGCAATGTAGCGCGCAGTGGTGTCGGCGTTACGTGGCATAACGGAGTCAAACTCAGCGGTGACCTTGAAGAGCTTCCCAAAGTCGTCGTCACCGTAATAGAGGGCGTCGTAGACATGCTCGGCGGCAGTCACAATGAGCTTAAAGCGTACCTCAATCGGTTCCGGCCTGAGAAACCCCGTATGGGCCTGCGGGCCGGGCACGGTACGAATCTCGGTTATTCCGTCCTGCAGCACCCGCTTACAGGCTTGCCACACATCTTCTTGGGTGAAAAGGTCCTCGGCCCGGAGCACAAGAAAGCCACCGGACGCCTTGGCGACCGCACCTACACGTAAACTCCGGTAGTCGGGAACAGCGGACTCATCACCGCTCTGCATAGACTCAATACTGCCGAACATCGTCTGGTAGTCCGGATTGCTCTCAAATACAACCGGTGCGGAACGAGAGTCGGTGTGATCAACCACGATATTCACGCCGTATCGCTGGAGCTGCTCGGAGCTGCTGGGGCCTCCCCCGGCGTCCAGGCCTCCATTCTCACCATCAACCACGAATAGCTGCAGGTTTTCCAGGATGTCCCTGGTGAAGGCATCCAGATAGGTCTTCACGGCTGGAGCCGAAAAGCGCGCACTCAAACGACCCGTAGCAGCACGCAGGTGCGGCTCAATGGCCTTCCTGCGCAGTTCGGAAAGCTGCGCGTCAATGTTTTCACGGTCAAGTCGGAGACGAAGCATGATGCGATGCATCTCTTCCAGGTACGCGTAATACCGTGTACGAGTTTCTTCCAGTCCTGCTCGCTCACGTTTTCCCGACGAAACTTCCCGCTCGAGCTCTGCGAAGCTTGCCGGTTCGCCTTCTATGAGAGGCACGAGCTCAGCCTTAGCTGCCTCTCCGGGTGAAGCGACAACCCGGAAACCCTCTCGGCCTATTCGATCCTCGAACTCTGCAATCGTTTGTGCCTCACGGGTCTGAACCGATTGAAGCAAGGCGTCGCGCTCCGAGATGAATTCCTGATCCTCGGTGAGCAGTTCAATGCTGCGGCGTATCTGGGCCACGCAGTCGCCTAGCCCTGTCCGAAACTCGCGAGCGCTTCCGGGCTCGAAATACAGAACCCGTGGCTCGTAGGGGCAACTGAAATTATGGACATAGGCAATGTCACGCAGGCCCGAAATGTCACCGGAGAACTCGGCGAGCACGCGTTCTACGGCGGTCCGCTTACCGACCCCAGATGGGCCGGTGACTATGACGTTGTAACCCCTGTTTCGTATTTCTAGAGCCATGCGCAAGGCTCGCAAGGCCCGGGGTTGCCCAATGATACCAAACTCGCCGTTCTCACCCTGGTCGGGCAGCTCGGCCTCGGTTGTGTTCCGCGCCTGCTCGGCGGCAGTTATGCCAGCGTTAACTTCTTCTGGGTCAATGGTGAATGTGTAGTCCTGCGATTGTGCTCTCAAGCGCTGTTCGGCGGGTAGCTCTTCACCGGAACTCCCAAGTTGCGAGCCGGTGCTGTAGTTCTTCTCAATCATGTGACTCGTATCATATCCCAAAGCAGCCCCAGCTGGCCAGAGTCCCGATGCGTTGCCTGCCAGGCTTTCGGTGCTTCATAATGGCTTGGAAAAAGCCAACAGGCGTTCTATACTGCCTCCATGCTACTTCAAGAACTGGATCACTATCTGCGATCGCACTTGGCTATTGATGAGCTGCAGGCTGTCGACAAAAGCCTCAACGGTATTCAGGTGGGACGACGCACACAGGATGTACGCCGCGTTGCATGCGCAGTCGACGCCTGCGCCGAAACCTTTGACCGTGCCGCCGAATGGGGTGCCGACGTGCTTGTTGTGCATCATGGTTTGTACTGGGGGCGCGTGCTCCCTTTAACCGGTGAGCACTATGAGCGCATTCGGAAGCTCATGGATGCCGATATCGCACTGTACGCAGTGCATCTGCCCTTAGATATGCACCCCGAGTTCGGCAACAACGCCGAAATGGCGAAGGCTCTTCATCTCAAGGAGACGAAACCTTTTGGGAAGTATCATGGCTACGAGATAGGGGTTTCGGGGCGCCTTGAACCCGCGGTTCGCAGAGAGGAAGTTGTTGACAGCCTGTTCGCCGACCTCGGGAATCCGCTTGCGGTACTCCCTTTTGGCCCGGAAATGGTCAGCAGTGTGGGAATTGTTTCGGGTGGTGCAGTCTTCGAGGTGGAGCAAGCCATTGAGCAAGGGCTCGATCTCTACATCACCGGTGATGCCTCGCACACTGTTTACCATCGTTGCATGGAGGCCGGAATCAATGTAGTTTTTGGTGGCCATTACGCAACGGAAGTCTGGGGGCCACGCGCGCTCGGGGAACGAGTGGCTAAAGACCTGGGACTCGAAACGAGCTTCATTGACGTGCCAACCGGCCTCTAAGCGGCATGCGCCAACCATTTTTCGGGAGAAAACCTACTGCCATGATCAATCGTGAACAACTGAAGCCCCTTTTCCTGGTACCGATTATCGCGATAATCGACCAGATCACCAAGCACATTGTGGTCTTGCGCATTGAACCCATTTATGCAGGTGGAGAGATCATTGAGGTCGTCGGCGACTTCATCCGCATTATTCACGCTCGCAATCCTGGAATTGCATTCAGCATTGGGCGTGATCTTCCAGATCCTTTCCGAGGAATTCTCTTCACTGCCGTTCCGCTCCTGGTACTCGCCGCACTACTGGCCTACTACCTCCACACTAAGGATCTGCCCCTGCCGTATCGCTACGCCGTGGCCGGGATACTTGGCGGTGGGGCGGGGAACCTCATAGACCGCATCTTTCGACCGGACGGAGTGGTGGACTTCATTGATGTCCGTTTCTACGGACTACTGGGAATGGAGCGCTGGCCTACCTTCAACGTGGCGGATGCGTGTGTTGTTATGGCGGGTGTCCTGCTCTTCGTTGCAATGCTTCGTGACGAGTTTCATGGGAAAGGCTCGGAACAAGACAAGGACTCGGAACAAGACAAGGAACAGATAAACCGTGAAGTTTAAGAGTAAGAGACTTAACACCATACTCCTGGTGTTTGCCGCAACAGTTTTGAACCTCGTAGTAATGGCGGTGCTGTACTTTGGACTGGTACTACTCTACGGACGCTTCGGAGCACCCTACATTCCGCCCGAGTATGGGGCACCAATACTGGTTGGGTTGTTCCTGTTTGTGGCGGCGCTCACCTACTTCGGTTACTACCATCTTATGCGGATACTTGCACAGCGCTACGATATGGAACGCTACTTCGACCCTGTCTTCCCCAAAAGCAAACCCAGGAATGGAACTCAGTAGCCGTCGGACATGGCGCGATTCTGGTCCTTCTTATAAAGCTCCTGGTACACAAATCCGCGGTTCTTGAGCTTGTCCTTCACCTCTTGGGGAAAGGGTAGATATCGCCAGAAGATATCACGCACCTCGCGATCAAGCTTCTGTGTACCTTCGCTTTCTTTGGTAATCCAGAGTATGTAGTCGCCTATGAAGGCATCTTTGACATCACCCTTCATTTTCCGGTCGCTAAACCACTGGTAGTACCAACCGGTGAGACCTTCCTCCATCCAGTAGTGCTGTGCCTTTTCCTTAGCGACCTGCCACCTGAGGTCTCCCACCGCAGCAATGATTGCCACCCTCAGATCCTTAGGGTACATAGCAACGGCAAGCCGTCCTCGACTTCCGGCACGATTAAAGCGCTCAAACGGCTCCCAGCACACGCCGTACTCGCCGTAGCATGGAACAAGCACAATGTTCGGCACAATGCGGTTCGTCTGCTGCTTAAAGGTACGAAGAAAGATACCGGGATCCAGATACTCTATGCCAATGAGCGTGTTTATCACGTTTTCTCGGGTACCAAGATCCTGGATGCCCCCGCGATAGTACTGTTTCAGGAGGAGCGGGAAATGATTTCCTTGACGGCCGACCACGAGCTTGGCCATTTGTCGCACAGTGTTTAACTCATCTACAACCGTCTTTGCGTCGACGCGATAGTTGTTATCCTCGTCTTCATCTCCATCTGCGTCCTTGGCCGTCAACTCGTCGAGTTGCTCCTGAAGCGACTCAAGCTCACGGAGCTGACGCTCAAGTTCCCGATTCATGGTTGCCAGCTTGCGCGTGAGATTGCCAATTTCGGTCAGTGAGGCCTTACGGCCATCGTCGTAGGGTTGCCGGACTCCCCCGAGATCGTCACGGACATCTGTATCTTTGAGACTTTCTGCATGTCCACTCAACGCGTTCTCAAGAATCTCCATCTCCTCGGTGTGATTGCGAATGAGCGCCGCCTGAGCCTGAAACTTACCGCGTGTCTTTTCGAGCTGAGCATTCAGCCGTTGCCCGGCCTGCCTTGCTGCTGCCTTGGTTTCGTCGGTAGCCGAGGCGTTCACCCTGCCACGGGCAACCAGAGTCAACCACTCATCTACGTAGTAGATCGGTTCACCAGTCTTGTTCTCAGGCACAACCCTTGAGAGAATGTCACGTTGCTCAGCATCGATCATGGTCGGTAGCAGAACAGAGAATCGCAGAAAGAGCTTCTTTTCAATGGAGAGTGCGTTGATCTTTCGGGCAAGGCCAGCAAGGAGATCCCAGTAGGCAGGTATCAGTCGCCCTCGATAGAGCGAGCGATCTTCCGAGGTCTTTGAGTTCAGAAATGAGCTGAGGAGCGAGTGCACCTTCTTGGATACCTCGCCCTCGCCGGTAAGAACATTTTTGTAGTAGTCTTTGCTGTTGAAATGGTCATGTGGTTCGGCTTGCAGCTGTGCAGGTTGGGTAAAGCCACGGGAACTAAAGGTGTCGTGGGTCTCTACGCCTTCTAGTCCGGCGTCTCCGGAGCCTTCATCGCCAAAGAGCTCGGTGAAGTCCGGCATCCCTTCATCATGCTCAACGCCAATGAGATCGGCAAGGTCGTCATCGAGTTCACCTGAGAATCGACTTCTGCTTTGCTCATTACTCATTAGGTTTGTTCTACACGTTTCGACAATAGGCGAAGATATGGAGGTGACGGGATTCGAACCCGTGACCCCTTGAATGCCATTCAAGTACTCTAGCCAACTGAGCTACACCCCCAAATCTGTATAGTACTTAACCATGCTCTAAGTTACTGTACGATGGCATTCTTTCCGTATTTGGGGGCCTTGTCAACAGGTTTCTACCACTTTGTAGCTACTCGCCGCAGGGGGCACCGTATCCATTCGCGAGCTCAGCTAAGGCAGGACGTAAAGCCCCCTTGCGACGGCTCGCGCTCTTAGATAGACTGCCTTTACAATGCCCATACGATGCGAGCGCAAATAGATGAAGAGTCGGATCAAGAAGGCCTATTTTTTTATACCGGCCGTATACATCGTCATTCTCCTTGGCCTGGTTGCACTGCAATTCGCTACTACGCAGCGTTTTAGCGATGCCCGGCAAGGGCTTTCCTTGAGTGGCAGACGTGAACTCCATACCGACATGGAACGCGCACCTATACGCGAGCTCCAGCTCAGCTACCGCGGAATCATTTTTGCGTTCTCTACTGAGAACCCCCTCACCATTCGTGATACCGAGAATGCCGAGCGGCATCTCACGCTCGTGGGCTACACTCCTCTTGACAATGGCTTTGAGGTCCACTTCAGCGATGATATCTCGGTACGGTTTGCGGTCGTTGGAGAGGAACTCAATGAACTCGCGGTGCAGCCGTTCCTGCCACAAGACCCCGCCCCGGCCGTCGAGCTATTTCTTCCCTACCAGTTCGCTTCCGGTGCAAGCGGATCCTTGGACTCGTCAGGCGTGTTTGAAGTAAACCACAACGGTCGTGGATTCTATCTTGCTGCGCCACCTCGGGCGCGGATCAACGAACAAGAGCGTCGTATTGAGCTCCCTGGGGATGTAGATCTGCAGACAGTGCGTTACTATGCGGCACCCATAGAGGTTGAGAGCGTAACCGAGCGCTTCTTTCAGGACGGTGAGTTTGAAATCTCGTCCCAAGCCTACCTGGCCGCACGGAACGCTTATATCGACACCGCGTATCGGGGTTGGGGAGACACTCGTTTCAACGGTGGCTCAGGAACCTGGACTCGACTCGGGGCTACACCAGCCTTTGACGAGCGTATTCTCACCGCCTACCTTGCCGAGGCATGGTATCGCAACGACTACACCGGCGCCTTTAACGACATGCGCCGTGCAGCAGATCAACACCCAAATGAGGTCGGTCTGCTTTCGAGCCCCTTCCTTGGCGATCTCAACACTGTTCGTGCTCGATTCCTGGAAGCAGACTCGGCGCGTGCAAGCGAGTTGTTGCGCCGAGTGCGCAATAACGATGTAGGTGTGTTCAGGACACCACACATTCTCCAGTTTGCTCGTGACAGGGCAGGGAGTGAACTGCTCCAAGGCCTTATGGCCATGGCCGAACGCATAGATCCCCGTGAACTGGACATGCCAACCGCAATTGGTGTCTTTCGGGCAGCGGTCGAAAGCCGCAACTTAGGCCTGGGAATGGCTACGCCAATGTCACGGTTTCTCAGTATTGCCGAGGAGCAAATACTGCCCGAGATTATCCGGGTTGAGGAAGGCTTTTTTCTCCGCACTGGCACCGGTCAGATCGAGCTCGAGCACTCGGTGCGAGCCGGGGTGCTCCTGAACGAACTCGGAGAGATGCAGGATAATGCAGTGCTCCGGCGCGCCGGACGCAACCTTGTAAGCTCGGCTCTTTCTCTCGCCGACCAAGAGGGCTTCCTTCCGCGGATTCTCCTCGTACGCTCCAATGAGCTTCACGGCTCGGAAGGAGTCTTGGGCCCGGAGGAACTGTATGAGGATATTCATGAGAACCCCAACTATCCGTATTTCATTTCGCTCCATGGTGAGCTGGGGCCCGGCTCATGGGTATACACAATCGCAGATTTCGACCCGGTCGAACAGGTTCAGAACGAGACTCGTTTCACCTTACGATATCCGCGAAACCGTACCCACTACATCATCATGCAGGGGATTGACCCTTTCGCCGAGATGGAGCTATTCGGACAGGTATGGCGCAACGACCCATTCTTTGAGTCCTATATCAAAGGCCGGAACTACGTGGCGTCTTCACGGACACTGCTGATCAAGTACAATGACAACTCGGTCGAGCGTGACATCATCATTCGGTATAACTAACAAGGCACACATCATGAAACCCAGTTTCCCGACCTTAACCGCAGCTACAACCTTCTATTTTGTGCGCCACGGCGAGAGTGAGGCCAACCTGGACGGCCGCATGCAGGGCCGCACCGAGTCGCCACTTACTCCAGCTGGACGAGCGCAGGCAACCCGGACCGGCTCCTTCTTTCGCGGACGTGGAATAACCAAGCTTCTGAGTTCTCCCCTTGGACGGGCTCGCGAGACTGCTGCACTGCTTAGGCTCGGAGGGGAGCTGCCGGAGCCAGAAATTGTTCCCGATCTTCAGGAACTGGATCTTGGAATGTTCTCTAACCTCAGGTATGAGGAACTATCCACCCTGCACCCACGTGAGTTTCGGGCCTTTCAGGCCAAAAGCTGGGCTGCGGTACCAGACGCTGAGCCAAACGCTGAACTCCGCCGCCGTGCGGGTCGGGTCTGGGCACATCTGATAGAACTTGCACAATCAGGCCATACCGAGATCCTGAGTGTCAGTCACGGGGGATTTCTCCAGTGGATCATTAAGGAAACGTTTGGTAATGGGAGCGAAGATTGGATGCCAATGGTGGAAGCCCAGAACTGCGGAATATTCATTTTTGAAGCCCGCCCTGTGCCCCCAGCCGAGCCTGGCGAATCTCCGTCCTACTATGGAATCTGGCGGCGGATGAATTACCAGGTGCCAGAATAGAGTCCTTATCTGCGAGGGCAGTTTTGGGCAGAATAGGTTTCAAAAATAAGGAGCAGCGTATCATGCGGACAGTTCGAATTGCAGTCCTGCCGGGCGACGGAATAGGACCTGAAATTATGGCAGAAGCCGAGAAAGTACTCGACCGGGTCGGAGAGCGAGTTGGTTTTCAGATAGAGAAGACACCAGCTGATGTTGGGGGAGTCGCTATTGATAATCACGGTGAAGCCCTACCGCAATCAACGGTAGATGTGTGCAAGGCTTCAGAGGCTATTCTTTTCGGCTCCATCGGTGGCCCAAAGTGGGAGAACCTACCGCCGGAAAAACAGCCCGAACGCGCCGCGTTGCTACCCTTACGCAAGCAGTTTGGTCTCTATGCGAATTTGCGTCCGGCAGTGATTTTTCCCGCGCTCAGAGATGCCTCACCACTCCGCCCGGAAGTCATTGGCGAGTCACTTGACCTCCTGGTTGTGCGCGAACTCACCGGCGGCATCTACTTTGGCACTCCCAAAGGTCGCGACGGAGACCGCGCATACGACACACTGGTGTATTCACGGCCTGAGATTGAACGCATTGCACGTGTTGCATTTGAGGCGGCACGAGCACGCCGCAAATCTGTTACATCAATAGACAAGGCTAATGTGTTAGTGTCCATGGTCCTCTGGCGCGAGGTGGTAACCGAGGTCGCAAAGGACTACCCGGATATTCAGCTGAACCACATGTACGTGGATAACGCGGCCATGCAGCTGGTACGTAATCCAAGGCAGTTCGATGTAATCCTGTGTGGGAACATGTTCGGTGACATTCTCTCGGACGAGTCGGCCATGATTACCGGCTCCTTGGGAATGCTCCCGAGTGCTTCCCTCGCAGGGGCGCCCTCCGGGGGCGGAAGCTTTGGCTTGTACGAGCCTTCTGGAGGTTCGGCCCCGGATATCGCCGGACAGGGCGTAGCAAATCCTATTGCGCAAGTTCTTTCTGCCGCAATGATGTTGAAGTACAGCTTTGGCATGGACGATGCGTACGACATGATTTTCGCGGCTATTGGCTCGGTGCTGGAGGCTGGCTTTCGAACGCAGGATATTGCAGGCCCAAGTGGAAAGGACACGGTCATCTCAACCTCACAGATGGGCGACAAGATTGTTGAGTCTATTTCCAGTTCTCACTAGAGGCGTTCTCTCGGAATACGCGTGATACCAGGATATGGCAGCTGCGCGGTGCGGTATTATTCGCGACCGCGCAGAACGTCCATCACCTCTTGTACTGGAATGTCACAGACCTCAAGCAGAACCAGGAGGTGGTAGATTAAGTCCGCGGCTTCGTTGCGAATATCCTCGGTCTTGTTGGCAAGAATCAGCTCTATTGCTTCCTCGCCAGTCTTCTTGCGAATCTTGTCTTCGCCTTCACGGAAAAGGTAGCTGGTGTAGGAACCTTCTGGCATGTCTCTACGCCTGGCGCCAATAATATTTGCGAGGCGTTCAAGCGTTGCGTCCGACGGCATTCCCGGGACAGCCGTCTCGGCACTATTAACAGCAGCAGCATCAACCGCGGTGGTGGGGATGTGATCTCCGCGCTCTGGCAGGGAAGTCTGGCCTTCTCCTCCCTCTCCAGAACCGCGTCCAGAGAGGGATACAACGGCTTCATACCAGGTGTCGCGGTCATGCAGCTCCCGGAGCTCGTTGTTTCCGTTGTCGTAAGGCAGCACCCGGCCGCCCTCAGGTTGATACACCCACAGCTCATTGTTCTCCAGGCTTTTGCGGAAGGCCTTTGCGTTCTGCAATGCGGCTGCGACGACATCGCCATTGGACGCTCGAATGACCAGAGCTTTTATGTCGCTTTCCTGTACAGGAATCACCAGCTTACTTCCTCCGAGCCTGAAGGCCGTTGCGCAAAAAACGCGGCCAGATCCAGCTTAGCTTCATAGACTGCGCGACCGGCAATAACCCCAACAATATTCTTGTGGCCCTCGGCGAGCACCTTCTCTACATCCTCAGCCGAGGAGATCCCACCGGACAGAATAACCGGCAAGCCACAGCTCTCGGCAATGAGGTTGGTGCGCGCAATATCCGGCCCCTGCAGAGCACCATCTTTCTCAATATTGGTGTAGATAATTCCACAGGCCCCTAACTCCCGGGCTCGTTTTGCAAGAGTTATGTCGTCCAGCCCGGAGTCTTCTTCCCAGCCCGAGACCTGAACCTTGCCGTTGCGCGCATCAATACCCGCAAGAAAAATTCCGCCATAGTGCGCGGTCCAGCCCTCAACAATCTCTGGCCGCCGGGCAAAGGCCGTTCCCACCACGAATCTATCAATCCCGAGATCAAGCAGTTCCTCTATATCGTCCTCGGAACGAATGCCGCCACCGAGCTGCAAAGTACACTGCACCGCACGCCGAATCTTCCGGATTTTTGCTCGATTCAGCCCGCTATCGCCACGTGCTGCATCGAGGTCTACCAAGTGAATTCGACGAGCACCCGCAGCCTCGAACTCTCGAGCTACAGCAACCGGATCCTTGTCATAGATGGTGGCCTCGTCGAAGTCACCTTGGAGAAGCCGCACACATTTTCCACCCAGTATGTCGATAGATGGGATTAAGGTCATCGTTGATCTCCTTGCTG
Organism: Spirochaetales bacterium; assembly: GCA_007127105.1. Taxonomy (GTDB): domain Bacteria; phylum Spirochaetota; class Spirochaetia; order DSM-27196; family SLAA01; genus SLAA01. The sequence goes on from SLAA01000117.1 coordinate 47,718, forward strand.
AAGTTCTTCATGTAGTATGTGGGGTTCCGTCGCAACGCCTCGTAGACAACGGCCACAAAGCATGACACGCCAAGTGTACGCACTCCGTGAGGACAAGGCAAGTGAGGGAGCGGCCTGTCTAGTCTTCTCGCAGGGCACGAAACTGAAGCTCTTCACCAGCGCAGAACGGGACAACCCCGTGATACTCTGCCGGAACAGTCCACGGTTGGCGCTCAAGTCTCAGATACCCGGAGTTTAGGGGCAGCCGGTAGAACTCCGCCCCATAACGTGAAACAAAAGCCTCCATCGCCTCCACCCACGCCGGACGATGCACCTCTCCACCCGCACTCAAAACCCCGGCGCCCGCCTGGGAGTCGCTCGAACCTCTCCTATCACCGTTTCCATTACCGTTCCCATTACCGCTTCCGTTTCCGTTGCCTCCTCCGGCCTGACCACTGCCACTTCCGGTGCCAGCGCCGCCAGCGCCGCCACGGCCGCCACTTCCGGCGCCGAGCCCTCCGACACCTATATGCGCCTCAAAAAAGCTCGCGAGTAAGGGGAGCGATACCGGCGCGGTGTACAACCCGGCGCAACCACAGTCACACTCCTTATGCTCACGGGTATGCGGGGCGCTATCCGAACCAAAAAAGAACTTGGGCTCGCCGTTGAGGACAACTTCACGCAGCATCGCTCGATCAGCCGGTGTTTTCACGACCGGTTTGCAGAAGTGATGCGGCCGGAGTTCACCACCAATGAGGTCGTCAAGCGTCAGCAGAAGATGGTGCACCGTTATGGTGGCAGACACGCGGGGTGGTAAATCACGCACCGCCCGTACGGCGTCAGCGGTAGAAAGGTGTTCCAGCACGACTCGCAGGCCCGGAAAGCGCGTCACGATGGTCTCCAGCTTGGAGAGAAAAGCCGTCTCCCGCTCCAGGCAAAAGGCGTCCGGAACCTCGCCATGAATGCATAGAACAATATCGTGTTCCTGCATTGCCTCAAGCGCTGGAAATATCGACTCAATGGTACGAACACCGTCCTCGGAGTTCGTCGTAACACCGGCAGGATAGAGCTTGCCGGCCTTTACGCCGCCGCCAGCCAGCGCCGTTACCGCCTCTGCATCATGTCGCGGGGCAAGTTTGAAGCTCATAAGCGGTTGGAAGCGGGGGGGATTCGGCCCAAGACCCTCGACAATCTGGCTTCGATACCGTTCAAGATCGTCAGCAGTCGAGACCGGTGGTAAGGTATTAGGCATAACCAAGGCACGCGCAAATCCAGCAGCAAGATCCTGCGTGTAAGCCGCTAAGGCTGTGCCTTGACGCAAGTGGACGTGGAAGTCATCCGGTGTACGGAGGTGATATGTCTCGAAGGCCTCGCCCGGCACCTCCGGCTCCGGTGAGACCACAGCAGCTGGAGCAGCAGCTGGAGCAGCAGCAGGGCGGCCACTTTGTGCTATGGCTTCGGTGCCGGACTCGTACATTACTACGCTTTTGAGCTTCATATGGCCCGAGCATATCCCTGCGCCGGGCTTTCGGCAAGCCTTTTGAACTACTCTGCAGTACCTGCAGCCTGGGGGAAGAGTGGTCCTGGCTTCCTCGCGAGTACTGGCCCGCACTTGACGAGCACCGCTGGCCCCGGCATGCTCATACTATGATACCTTCCGAACTCGCCGCAAGCGACCGCATTGAGTTACTCCTGAACGCGCCCGAGATGAACAGGTGTGCACAGAAGATTGCCTCGTTGAGTGCTCGACGTGAGGAAGTATTGCGTCTCTGTAGGCCTGCTGATGCGGAACAGATTCGCCTTTTGAAGGCGAACGGAAACATCTGTGAGGACTGGAGTCAACTTCTTCTGGGGCCCTTATTCGATCCGGACCGAGTACACGGCTCTCAGTTCCTGGGACGCTGTGCCCTCATGGGTACCAACCCCAAGGACGCCGTTGAGGCCGGAGCGCTCGGCTCGCCTGCCAACCAAACAGAAACATCCGCAGCGCACACCTCCGGATATCCGCAACTCCCGGCTGGCATCTACAACTCAACCCTGCAGGACTGTGTGGTAGACCACACCGTCTCGCTCTACCACTGCCCGGCGCTCATGGGCTACTACATTGGGCACGACTGTAGCATTACCGCGTCGCGACTTGTGGCAATACCGCTGGAACGTCGTATGGACAGCCCGGAGCTGTATGCCGCAAACGCGCTGAGCCCCACCAATCTTGTGGAGGCCGGGCTGGAAACCGGTGGACGGTCTCTACCTTTTCTTCCAGAAATGACGCTCGAACTCGCATGTCTCATAGCGGAGAATCCCGTAGATCCAGACTGCCTGAAGGCACTTGAGCAGACACTCAACGCACGCAGCACCCAACAAGCAGAAGGATACCGCCTCATTGGCCCCGGCTCATGGATAAGTCACTGCCGCTTGCTCCGCAATAGTTATGTTGCCAGCACCACAGTTATTGACGGTGCGGAGTACATTACTGAGTCAGTTCTTCTGTCGGCAGTGAGTAGCGGTACGCGGGTAAGCGGCGGCGCAGGCATAGCCGGAGCAGTTCTGCAAGAGGGTGTCACGGTAGACACCGCAGCGCGGGTTCGTTCCTCTTTACTGCTCAGTGGCTCAGGCGCCGAGGACGGAGCACGGATACGGGACTGCCTTATTGCCGGTGGCACCGTAGTCGCGGCAGGCGAGGCTACAGCGAGCTTCATTGGACCTTTTGTCGGAATGCACCATAGCTCCTTGCTCATTGCCGCCTACTGGCCCGAGGGAAGGGGAAACATTGGATATGGGGCAAATGTGGGATCCAACCATACATCCCGCATGCCGGACCAGGAAATCCATCCTGGCGAAGGCATGTTCTTTGGCCTGGACACCGTGGTTAAGTTTCCGGCACATTTTCGAAGGGCGCCGTACACCGTACTTGCTTCCGGCGTAAGCACCCTGCCGCAACGTCTTGAGTTACCTTTCTCGCTGATCCTGGAAGACACCCCGCCGCCGGGTTCGGGCGCCGGATTAACGCGCATTATCCCAGGGTGGATGCTGCGTGAGAACCTCTACGCCGTTATTCGTACCGAGCATAAGCTCAAACGCCGATGCGGTTCATTTGTCGCGCAAGACTTTGATCCAAGTCCCTTTCGACCGAGCATTGCCGAGTATGTACGGGCGGCGCTCAAAGGCCTTCGGAGTCTATCCGAGGCCTCTTGGTATCTACCCAAGGACCTTGCCGCACTCGGTAAGAACTACATGCGTGGAGAGGACCTTGCCCCTGCAATTGCCGCCTATGAAGAGTACCTAAGCGTAGTAGAAGGGCGCGAACTGACACGGGAAAAGGCTACTGACAACAGCCCTGTGACCACAGCGCAGCGACAGCTGCTGCTACGCTACATCGAAATTCTTGGCGCCTATCCGGAAAGGGCAACTGCTTCACGCCGTAAGGATATGGACCGCGGAATCAGGATCATCCCGGACTATGAATGCACCCACCAGCCTCCCGAGGAGGAGCCCTTGCTGCAGGAGTTCCGGTTAGAGACAGCCAAGGAACGAGAGCAGGCCAAGGATATGCTCACGAGACAGTGAGAGGCACAGGAGTAGATGTGGTTGAGGCACAACTGCAATCAGCCGGAGTTGAGTACTACCGGGCGGAAACATCGGCGCTGGACGCCTACTTCGACATTTCGAATCCCTATCACCGTTACCTCTACGCTCGTGTCGATCTCGTCGAGCTGGTACGCATCATGGACGAGCCCGATTTCCCCGGCATTAATGGGTGGGATGTCGCGGTAGGGAAGCCGGAGTACAATGCCCCTATTGTCCACACCGAGATATCTCCACGAGTGTACATTCGTTGTTTGGACGAGCAGAGCGCCTTTCCACAGGAAGAGCCCAAGGTATTCTCGTTTCTCTATGATCCGGTTGGCGACCGATATCTGGACAAACAGGGCGTGTATCACTCAATACGGGAGCGCAAACTCGACAGCGCCGGAGATCTACGCTCCACGGCAGTGCTGATTGCTCGTTACGGCTTTGATCCGGGACCCCTTGCAGCCTTGGAGGCTTCGCATGAAACCCTGACGGTCGAGGAACAGCGCCTTCTTCTTGGCGATATTCTCACCGGACGGCATCCCCAAAAGGCACTCGACTTCCTGCTGGAAACCGGTTTTGTTGCGAGGTTCTGGCCAGAACTACCGGCAATGGATCTCACCGAACACAGCAAGGAATATCACCCGGAGGGGAACGTCTGGCGCCATACGCTCGAGACCCTGAGATATCGCAAATCCACGGACCTCCGTCTGTCCCTTGCGCTGTTGCTGCATGACATTGGCAAACCACTTTCAAGCCGCAGTGAAGAGAATGAGTTCGAAAGCCACGCCGAACTTGGAGCTAAGGCCGCAACCCGCTTTCTCAGGCAACTGGGATATGGTGAGCCCGTTGTACAGGATGTTCGCTTTCTCATTCGCTATCATATGTTTCCCGGAGCGATCTCGCGCATGCCGGTTCATCGCAGCGGCCCTATCATGTCAAACAAACTGTTTCCGCTGTTGCTGGAACTCTACCGCTGTGATCTGTCGTCCACCTTCCGTGGTCCGGAGGGTTACTATAAGGCCTGTAGTACCTACCGCAGCTTTCTTAAGAACAACGCGAATCCTTTCCGTGATGCGGAAGGAAAGAAACTCTTACGCCTCTACGTTGAGTAACCCGGAGTCGCGTAACCCGGAGTCGAGTGTCCCGCAAGCAGCCCCTCAGACCGAGGATCGGCGAAAGCTGTCCCCATATCGGTCGGCCAGAAACTCAAGAAGCCCGGTTGAGTTCGGCGGAACCAGAGTCGCCTGTTTGGGAAGTTGCAGGGACTCGGCCAGTCGCTCCGGTATCTCGGGTGCAATACCCACGGCACGCTCAACGGTTTCTACAAACTTTGCCGGATGAGCGGTTGCCAGCGTAACCACATGTGCATTGGGATTCCGTGAAAGATACTGTTCGGCGGCAAAGGTGCCCGTGGCGGTATGGGGGCACACAAAGTAGTCGTACGAACTGTGCACTCGCCGGATTTCGGACAGTGTTTGCTCATCATCTGCGACTTCGGACTCCATCATCTCGGTCATGGGCATCTCGAGGGAGGCAAAGATCGAGGCTAAACGTTCGAAGTTGCTGGGATTCCCAACATCCATTGCGTTGGATAGCGTCTGCACCGAGGGCCGTGGCCGGTACACGCCGCTTGCAAGATACTCGGGCACAACATCGTTCGCATTGGTCGCGGCCACAAATCTCCGAGCTGGCATTCCCCAACGCCACGCCAACACACCGGCGCACACATTGCCAAAGTTCCCGCTGGGCACAGAGAAGACTGGCTCTGGTGCAATGGGCCGTAGTCGAACTGCGGCGTAGAGGTAGTACAGCGCCTGCGGCAGCAGACGTCCCAGGTTGATAGAGTTGGCCGAGGTGAGCGAGTAACGCTCTCGAGCCTGCTCATTCTGAAAGACTTCCTTGACCATCGCCTGGCAGTCGTCAAAGGAACCCTGCACCTCAAGTGCGCACACATTCCCACCAAGAGTAGTGAGCTGCTGCTCTTGCAGGTGGCTCACACGTCCCGAGGGGTAAAGGATGACTACCTCAAGATTGTCACGACCATGAAAGGCGCGCGCGACGGCACTACCGGTGTCGCCACTGGTAGCCGTAAGGATTACCGCCTTCTCTCCTCCCTTGCCCAGATAGTGCTCCATCATGTGCGCCAGAAATGAGGCTCCAAAATCTTTAAATGCGCATGAGGGGCCGTGAAAGAGCTCCAGTACCGAAAGCCGCTCATGGAGCTGGTGGATCTGCGGAGCAAAAGGAAAGGCGGTCCGGGCAACATCTGCCGCGGTGCGCTCATCAATATCGTCCGGAAAAATGAGCGGCAGCACTCGTTCGCTAAGCTCAACGAAGGATATGTCGGAACCACAGCTTTCCAGGGCATTGGAAAGCATCGGTGTCTCCGTTGGCATGTACAGGCCGCCGTCCGGAGCCAGGCCCCGAAACACCACACTACGGAACTCGGCTGAGATGGAGGAATCTCGTGTGCTCACATAACGACTCACCCCTTCACCTCCGTTGCGGGGGCTCCCTGAACTGGCTCCTGCGTCGAGTGTGTGAAGAACGCAGAATGCACCACGTTTAATACCTGTTTGCGCGCCGCCATCTCCACCACAAAGGATATGTTCATCTCGGACGAGCCCTGCGCAATTGCAAGAATGTTCACCTGTGCCTCTCCTAAGGCGCTAAAGATTTTACCGGCAATCCCCGGAGTGCCTCGCATACATGCGCCTATAACGGCAACAATCTCAAGGTTGTGGATGAGCTCAAGCTGCCCAATGCGGCGGGACTCAAGCTCATGCGCGAGCTCCCGTTCAAGCGCCTTCATTGCGGGCTGCGCGTCATGCCGTCGACAGACGACGCAGATGCTGTGCTCGGAGGAAGCCTGAGATATCATGATAATGTTTACACTTGCGGAGGCAAGCGCCGAGAATACCCGAGATGCAATTCCTGGGACACCCACCATGCCCCCACCTTCAACATTAATGAGCGCGACATCTCCTATGGAGGCGATCCCGGTAATGGTGTCAATTCCGCGGTCTTCACCGCGCCCATCGTGTGAAATAAGAGTTCCCGGGGCGTGAGGATTGAGAGTGTTTTTGATTCGAATGGGAACCCGACGCTCAACTGCCGGAAGCATGGTGTATGGGTGCAGTACCTCGGCCCCGAAATAGGCAAGCTCCATAGCTTCTTCCACCGTGATGGTGGGAATGACAAAAGCGTCCTTGACATGGCGCGGGTCAGCGCTCAGCACTCCGTCTACATCGGTCCAGATCTCAATCACATCGGCGTGTAATCCAGCACCCAATAAACTCGCTGTATAGTCCGAACCATTGCGTCCAAGCGTGGTCGTAACGCCGTCCTCGGTAGCCGCAATAAAGCCGGTGACAATGGGCAGTTCCTGTTCATGATGTATAAGTGCCCGTGCACGTTCAAAACTCTTCTCAAGCAAGACGGTGGCTGAACCGTGCTCCGCCTCGGTAACAATAACCCGCCGAGCATCGACCATTACTGCATCTTCTCCCAGAAAACACAGATAGGCGCTCATGAGCGTACAGGACATCCGCTCGCCAAATCCCGCTATGAGATCGCGACTTCGTGGAGAACACTCCCTCACCAACTCAATGCCATGGAGGATATCGCCAAGCTCATGGTGCAGCGCGGTGAGCTTCCCAATCAGCTGTCCCGCTTGGGAATAATCTTCGCTTACGTCTTCCGAAACAGGGAGCTCCGCAGCGAACAAAGTCTTGATTGCCTTCTCATGAGTGTCCATGACACGCTCATAGAGTAGGCGGAACTCCGGGTCCGCATTCTCGGCAAGATCGGCCGCAGCCAGGAGCGTATCGGTGATCCCTTTCATAGCGGAAAGCACAACCACCACCGAACCGGCGGCGGCCTCGGCACGCACGATCTCGGCAACAGCCGCTATGCGGCCTGCGTCCGCAAGCGAACTTCCTCCAAATTTCATTACTTTCATGATCAACCAGCCTCTGCGCTAAATTGTAGCAGAAAGCATCGAAGATGAGTATGATACAAGCATGATTCTGCCTGGAGAGGGAGTCGAAATTTGAAACATCTTCGGTTCCTCTTGCCACTATTCCTTGTTGCACTTCACCTGAACGCGCTTGTTTTCATTGGACGGGCGGCCGGTGAGACACCCTTCTCCGACTCGGAATACATTGTGCGCCGAGCACTTCAACTCCTGCCGGACGACTACTCCCCCATACTCTCCAACGGCGAGGCACATGCCCTCGTTCGTGACCTTCATGGGGAAGGCATGGTCGATGTAGTCATAGCAGCCGTTCGCGGAAAGAACGTTGAGAACCGGCTCGAGGTACTTGCCGATATCTCACGCCTGTATGTTCGCGGATTGAGTTCACCCGAACTCTTCGTTTTTGTCTACACAAGCACCCGGCACCGACTCGAAGAGCGCGGCCGCTACTCCATTGGCGATCCACCGGTGTTTGAAGGCCTCCATTTTCGACGGCTGGCGCGACCCGAAGCTCCCATGTCGGTGAACGCAGTTATCGTTGAGACCTTGCGCAGTACGGGACGGGTTGAGGAATGGTTAATATTCGGCCCAGGGGTAGAGCAGCCAACGCGAATGACTATTCGCAACACCCACTCGGAACGCTGGCGCAGCACCGAAGGAGGGGAGCAGGGGGTGCTTGAGTTGCTCCGGTATCAAACCGCGTACGAGCAGGGCTCGGGAATTGAGACATTTATAACCCGTTATACCTGGGATGGGCGGCAGTATCGTGGTGAGGAGTCGCTTGCGGTGGTACGAAGTCTGAACTCCTTCCTTGAACGCTGCGAGACCCTGCTCAACAACCATGAGTATGATGCCTTTGTTGAGTTTGCCTTAGCTCCACACAAAGTCGACAGACCCGAGACCGCGCTGCAACAAACCTTCATACCGGTGGCGGACGAGTTTGAGGCCAAGGCCGAGCATCCGTTTCCGAGTGGCGATATTAATGCTGAACTCACTCATAGATATATCTTGCCTCGGGTCTTACAGAATCCCTTCCCTCTCGTTGACTCACCATCCTTTGAGATCTACGTCCGGACCCTTGGGCCACATCAGGGACTCTACCGTGCCCGTGTCAGAATGGCTGAGGACCCATTCTCGGACTCGCCCTACTTCCTCACCAGGCCTTAAGCCCACCATGCTGGTGTCGGTGAAGCCAGTACAAGCCTCTACCACCCGGTATTTTTTTACCGGTCTGTTGACAACGGCCGAGCCCGCCGATACCATGCGCCCATGTATCGATACCAGATTGAAGGCGGTATCCCCGTAAAGGGACGAATACGCGCCGCAGGAAATAAGAACGCTGCCCTACCCTGTATCGCGGCAGCTTTGCTCACAGATGAGACTGTCCGTCTTCGAAACATACCAGATATCGAGGACGCGCATGTCATGTTTGAAATCCTTGAGAAGCTCGGCGCCACGGTGAACCGCCTTGAGACCAAGGGTGAGTACGAAGTGACCACACATGACATTGTCGGTTCGGAACTTCCGGTCGACCTCGCGCGCAAAATCAGGGCATCAATTCTCTTTGCCGGGCCAATGCTCGCTCGCACCGGAAAGGTCGTGCTCCCACCACCCGGCGGTGACGTAATTGGACGCCGGCGTCTTGACAGCCACTTTCTGGCACTTTCGGCGCTTGGTGCGCGGGTTGAAGTTGACGGCGCCTATAGGCTTACCGCCAACAAACTCAAGGGAGCCGACATATTCATGGATGAAGCGTCGGTAACCGCTACCGAGAATGCCCTTATGGCGGCAGTCCTCGCCGAAGGCAGTACCGTCATTGAAAACGCCGCCTCTGAACCCCACATACAGGATCTCTGCAACATGCTCAACGCAATGGGAGCATCAATAAGTGGAATTGGCTCAAACATCCTCCGTATTGAGGGACGCGATAAACTCCACGGAGCGGACTTCACTATTGGGGCCGACTTCATGGAGGTTGGATCCTTTATTGGGCTGGCTGCCGTTACGCGTGGAGAACTCACCATTGAGAACGCAGCCCCACACCATTTGAAAATGGTCAAGATTGCGTTTGCCAAGCTTGGCATCTACTGGGAGGTCGACGGTGAGGACCTGCACATTCCCGCTCATCAGGAGTTGCGAGTTCATCCCGATATGGGTGGCATGATTCCCAAAATCGACGACGCTCCATGGCCGGGATTCCCACCGGATCTCACCAGCATCATGACGGTTGTTGCAACTCAGGTAGAAGGCACCGTATTGGTACACGAGAAGATGTTTGAGTCGCGCATGTTTTTCGTGGACAAGCTCATTGGTATGGGGGCCAGAATTGTTCTGTGCGATCCGCACCGAGCTGTGGTCAGCGGGCCTTCACGGCTGAGCGGTTCAGAGCTCGTTTCACCCGACGTACGTGCAGGTATGGCCATGCTGCTCGCGGCGCTCTGTGCCGAAGGTTCCAGCACTATTCACAACGTATACCAGATTGAACGTGGCTACGAGAACCTCACGGTTCGTCTGCAGAGTCTGGGGGCCCGAATTGAGCGGGTGCCTTCATAGGCTCCGCCTTTACTGGGGACGCCGGGACGCTTAGGAGGGATCCTCACCAAGTTCTCTACTGAGCGTCTTGTACGCTTCTTGTATGCGGAGAAATGCCTCGTTTGTCATGCGCTGCTGGTCTTCAGTGAGTCCCTGAGCAAGGTCGGGGTGAAACTCCGCCGCAAGGCGACGATAGACCTTCTTGAGCCTTGCCAGGTCGATATCCGCATCCACGCCAAGTACCGCGCGGGCTTCAGCATTGAGGCTACGCAGTGGTCGCAACATGGTGCCTATGTCGTCGGGGTCGAGCCCAAGTCCGGCCCCAATACCTTCTAGTTGCGAAATTCGTACCGGCGAAAAGCTCGGGCCGTCACTGAGCGCCACCCGCAGAAGCGCGCCAAAGATCTCAGCTTTCACAACAGGTGACTCGGCATCCAGAAGGCTCACAACGCGGGCTGTATCGATACGAGTACCCAAGACCACCGCTTCCTGCATTACCGCCTCCACCTGGCGCGCGGATCTGGCAATCAGCGGATACCGTCCTCGGAGCTCACGTTGAAG
>SLAA01000149.1 GCA_007127105.1 Spirochaetales bacterium
AACTTCAACTTCATAGAACTGGGGCCTAAGGGTACCGGAAAGTCACATATCTTCTCAGAGTTCTCGCCGCATGGCATTCTCATTTCCGGCGGTGAGGTGACTCTGGCCAAGCTCTTTGTGAACAACAGTAACGGGCGCCTGGGTTTGGTGGGGTACTGGGACACCGTGGCATTTGATGAGTTTGCCGGCAAGACCAAGCGGGTGGACAAGAGCCTGGTCGATGTTATGAAAAACTACCTGGCGAACAAGAGCTTCTCCCGTGGTATGGATACGCAGGGCGCCTCGGCTTCTTTTGCCTTTGTGGGGAACACGCGCCGTTCGGTGCCCTACATGCTCAAGCACAGTGATTTGTTTGAGGAGCTACCTCCTGCCTACCATGACTCGGCCTTTATTGACCGTTTGCATTTTTACCTTCCCGGTTGGGAGGTTCCGGTCATTCGTAACGAGCTGTTTAGCGAAGGCTACGGCTTCATTGTGGACTACTTTGCCGAGGCGCTGCGGCATCTGCGCAACCTGGACTACTCTCAAGAGTACACCAAGTACTTTGAACTGAACCGCGGCCTGAGCGAGCGTGACCGCACCTCTGTGCAGAAGACCTTGGCCGGTCTGCTGAAAATTCTGTATCCGGGGCGCGATGCAGACCGCGATGCGGTTGAGAAGCTGCTTGCCTTTTCCATGGAGGCACGCAAGCGCGTGTACGACCAGCTCATTCGCATTGATGAGACCTTTGAGCGCCGGGAGTTCTATTACCGCGCCATTGATGAGTCCGACTCAGAGAAGGGATCGCCGTGTCACGTAACCACGCTGGAAGAACGGCAGTACCCCGGGCTTCGTGGAGATGGGCTCTCACATCACGAAGAGGAAGACCCCGCTGCCGAGCAGGAGACGCCTGAGTCCAGCGCGGCAGGTGGGGCGCAGAGCGCGGCGGGTGCCGCCGGTGCCACGGCAGGCGTGGCGGGTGCCTCCGGTGCCGTCGGCGCGGCGCCCCCGTCCATTGAGCCCGGATCCCATATCCTCATTGAAGAGAACCAGACCGGCGTGAGCTTTAAGCGGCTCTTTGGCCCCTGCCTTGCAGGCGCCACACATGTTGAGATCTGTGACCCGTACATTCGCAATTTCCACCAGGTGAAGAATCTGCACGAGCTACTTCAGGTCATTATGGAGCTGAAAGAACTCACCGAGGAAGTTGAGGTGCACCTGATCACTCGTGAGGCAGACGGCCATGACATGGAGCAAGAAGACCTGCTGAGGCAGGTTGCCGAGTCCTTTGCAGCAGCAGGGGTGCAGCTGACCTACGAGATCAAGAACGACCCAAGCCTGCACGCACGCTACATCCAGACCGACACCGGCTGGAAGATCTCACTCGACCGCGGCCTGGATATATTCCAAGCCTTTAACCGCCGTGACGCCTTTGACCTGCAAAGCACTCTGCAGGCGCAGCGCCGCTGCCGCGCCTTCGAGGTGACTTACCTGCGGGTGGACGCGGGCTGATCCCCGGAACGGCATGCTGCTGCTCCGGAGCCCGAGGCGGGCAGATTACCGGTTGCCATTGAGAGAAGACTTCATGCCCGATTTCGAGCTTAGTGTTTCTCGACTCGCGCAGGCGTTGGGCGTCTCCCGCCAATCGGTAAATGAACTCATTCGTGAACGTCGATCCGTGAGTCCCGAGATGGCGCTGCGACTATCGAGATTGTTTGGCAACTCCGCTGAGTTCTGGCTGAACGCACAGCGTGCTGTGGATCTATGGGATACTGAGCAGTCGGCTGGTGCCGACATTCAGCGCGTTGAGCCTTTGAGCATTGCATAACCGACACAATTTGAACTGATCGTAGTATGGATGCGCCTCGCCTAAGGAGGCGCCGCGAGAACGAGACCGTATCTCGGCACCTCTTTCAAGCTTCTTCTCCGTTTGAAGAATCAGCATGAAGATTTCGCGGTAATACCCTGTAAGGGGACATACCATAAAGGAACAAAACGAATCTGAAGAGCACCGTGCGAGGCGAGGGCAGGCCGAGCGGCGGGCCGACAAGGCCGGGCCGGAAACCCGGGCAGAACCCACGCCGCATGACCGCTACTTTCGGCATGTCTTCACCCAGCCTGAGCCCATGCGGGACTTGGTGCTGAACCTGGTAGCGCCGGAACTCAGCGGCCTTGGGGCGGGTGCTGGCTCCAGCGCGGCTGACGAGCTGGGCACAGGCCTGGGGCATGACCCGGTGGTCTCGGTAGAGCCAAGCAGCAAGAGCTTTGTAGATGAAAAGCTGCGTGAACACCGTACCGACCTCCTGGTGGTACTGCGTACCGCAAGCGGAGCCGAGCTTGGTGTGTATCTGCTGTTTGAGCACAAGGCCCGCAACGAGAGACGCACCATATTCCAGCTCATGCGTTACCACGCAGCGGTGCTTGAGCATATGGCCGACCGGGTCAGTGAACGACGGCCCGGGACGCAACGCGGCAAGCGCCTGAGCGTCCCGGCGCCGGTGGTCGCGGTAGTGGTGTACAACGGGCCGGGGCCTTGGAGTGCTGCCACCGAGCTTGAGTCTGCAATGGGGCTCAGCGGTGAGGCGGCGGTGCAGATGAACCGCTTTGCGCATTTCCGCTACCTGGTGTTTGACGTGGGGCTTGGTATGAGTGATGCGTTTGTAGGCGGCCCGGTCACACGCACCGCGCTACAGGCCATGTATGCGGCAAGCCGTAAGCTGGGAAAGAAGGGTGTACTTGAGCTGGTGCGCTTGCTTGCTGACCCGGAGTTGCCAGCGGAGTTCAGGAACACAACCTTGCGCTACCTGCAGAACGGGAGGCAGGACAACACAAATGAACTCTTGGCGGCACTGAAAAAGAAGGGGTATACTGAGATGGGGAACACAATGATTTCATGGGCAGAAGCACGCAGACAAGAAGTTCTCAAACAAGGCATTGAGCAAGGCTTGGAGCAGGGCTTGGAACAGGGCTTGGAACAGGGCCTTACGAAGACTCTCCTGCGACAGGTTGAGCGCAAGTTCAGTGTGACGAATGCAGAGCGTGAGTGCATTCAGGCTGTCGCCGACCCGGAGAAACTCCAGGCTGCACTTGATGAGATCATAGAGCCTGAGGCTACCCTTGAGTCGGTGCTGCGGCATTTGCAGTAGTTGGCCAATATGCAAACACTTACTTAAATCGGTATTGATTAATACCGAAACTTCTGTTACTCTGCAAATAGTGCGCTGCACATTACGAACTTGGTGCGGTGTCTGGGCGTGGTATGAAGACGAATAGTATGTGCCCCAACTGCGGGCGCACTCAACCGGCACGAGTAGACTCAAGAGAAGAACCATATACCTACCATGCGCAGAGCATTGCCGCCCGCCATGAGGTTTCTGTGTGTACCGTATGCGGAACAGAGATATCCACCCGTAGCTTGGTGACTCCGGATGAGATTCGGGCCATTCGCGGGCTCTACGGGGCAGGGCAGAAACCGTTTGGCCTTATTCTGGGGCTGGGCGAGGGTACCATTGCTACCTATGAGCGGGGAGAACTCCCAACAACTGCGCACTCTTCATTGATTCGGCTCATGGCCAACAAGCAGAACTTCAGTGCCTTGTACGCAGAACGACGTGAGCTCATTGGCCCAACGCAGCAACGCCGCATAGATAGACACCTGAATGTGCAAGAGCTCGGTTACACTGTAGATATAGAGGCCTTGGCTGCCGCGGAAACCGCAGATGAATATGGCCGTGGGGATACGCGTCGTGCACGGCACGAAGCGCAGGCACGGCCAGCTCCGTTCTGGATGCAGCCTGAATCGCGGCGCCTGGAGTTTAAGGAATCATGGCCCGGCAGCGACACAATTGCAAAAACAGCTGTGGCGTTTGCAAACGGTGCCGGTGGAAAGATTGTGTTCGGTCTTCGCAGCGAACCACGCTCAATCGTTGGTGTTGCCGACTCGGAGCTATTTCGCTTGGAAGAACGTGTCATCAACCACATTGTTGACCGCTGTGCGCCAGCAATTATTCCTGAGGTGTACATTCAGCATGTGGAGGGGAAATCCATTCTTGTTGTCGAGATCTATCCCGGCAGCCATAAGCCGTACTACCTGAAGGATAAAGGCCTGCGTGATGGATGCTACGTCCGGGTTGGTTCGGTCAACCGCCGGGCATCACCTCATGTGGTGGCGACATTGGAGCGTGAGTCTGCGGGAGTGGCTTTTGACCAAGAGATACGTGTTGATGTGGCATGGGACGATATCGACTTAGTTGAGTTCAGCACCGCGTACCAAGGTGCGACCGGGAGAGTGCTTGAGCTGGCAGGATATCAGAAGCTTGGGCTTGCCCGTGAATCACGCAGTGACGCCGTTTCAACCAACGCCGCCGTTCTCTTGTCTGGTGGATTAGCGCGACGTCGGTGTTTTCCGTATGCAAAGATTGAGTGCGCGCGGTTCAAGGGAAAAACACCTGATGTCTTTCTTGACCAGGCAACCATTGAGGGGCCTGTTTTCGCCCTGGTTGAGCCAACCCTTGCCTTTATCAAACGTAACATTGCCCTTGGCTCAACCATCGGCGAGGTATATCGGAAGGATACATGGGAGTATCCTCTGGAGGCTTTGCGTGAGGCAATCACAAATGCCGTGGTTCACCGCGACTACCGCATTGTCGGTAGCGATATTAAGGTTGCAATATTTGACGACATGTTGGAGATTACCAGCCCCGGCGCGTTGCCGGACAGTCTTGCTCCGGAGGATCTTGGTACCGGTCGCTCGGAGATCCGTAACCGTGTTCTGGCGCCCATTTTTAAGGATCTTGGGCTGATAGAGTCCTGGGGAACCGGCATTCAGCGCATTCGCCGGGAGATAGAAGACCATGGCAACTGCAACCTTGTACTTCAGGAAGTTGGATCTGCTTTCCAGGTTCAGTTCGTGAAACGTAAAGTCACCCCGGAAGTCACCCCGGAAGTCACCCCGGAAGTCACCCCGGAAGTGTCGCCGGAGGCGCGGCTGCTGTCGGCGCTGGTTGGGGAGTTAAGCCGCAAGGAGATCATGGACCGGCTTGGTCTCAAGGATGAAGAACACTTCCGAACGGTCTATCTTGTTCCCACGCTGGAGGCTGGCCTGGTAGAACGGACAAACCCCGACAAACCACGGAGCAGCAAGCAACGATATCGACGTACAGAGAAGGGAAGTCGTACCTTACAATGATCCGGCCAGGTGAACGGAGCTGGCCCGGACCCGGCGCAAAGGGGCCCTCATGAAGACATCGACCAGCATTCTTCTTACCCTGCTCCGGAGCCTCCCTCCGGTACATCTGCAAAACAACCTTATGGGGTGCACCGACCGCGATCTTGCCATGTGCGCGGTGCTGCTGGAGCCACCGGATGAGGCGCTCTTGCTGGGGCCGCTCTCACCTCGAAAGCGGCTGCGTGTCCAGGAAGAGGCTGCCCTCATTGAACGTCGGCGCATTCCGCCCGAACATTTTCAAGGCTCCGTGAACCTGGTTGAGCGGCGGCTGCGCTCCGGCCGCCCCGCAGGATCTGTGCGCAGCTACGTGCGCCCGCGAGGTAGAGATGGTGGCGATCTGGGCTGACACGTGGAGACTGTCCAGGGACGCTTGAGATACCCAATGAACGAGACAGCCTCCATGAGTGCATTCGTTCCGCCGCCGACCCTGAGAAACTCCAGGCCGCGCTTGTTTACCACCTCTGCAATTGACATCTAATCTGACGTAAATGTATTTAACGGCTCCATATGGCAACAATAACGTAAGATATAGGTAGCTTTTCGACTTCAGACTCCATTCCTCATATTGCGGTGTGTCGAAACAAATACATTCCGCAACGCTTTCTTGTTTGACTGGTCTTCTCCTACTGGGGAAATGCGACTGCAGTGAGAGGTCGTTAAGTTATTTCAGAGAAACAATTAAAGCTATTAGTAAACTGAAGCCTCCGTGATTGAAGATGAGGCATCATGAGATTTCGCCACGATGTGTGCCAATAAGCTGCGCGACTCCGCATCCTTGGCCCGCCCTTTGCATACAATAGTTCAACACAATCGATACCCTTGCCACGAGGAACTGGAGGACGTGAAGTGCCAAAGCAGGCTTTGCTGATACGAGGAGCGCAGGCGATTGTGACCTGTGACGAACAGGACACAGTGCATTGCGACGCGGATGTCCTTGTTGTAGGGGCGGAGATCCAAGCCATAGGGAAGAATCTTCCTTCCGATGGGGCCCAGATTATAGATGCGGCTGGAAAGGTGGTGTATCCGGGGCTTATCAACACCCACCATCACTTCTTTCAGAGTTTTGTCCGCAATCTGGTCGCGATCGACTACCCGAGCATGCACGTGCTCGACTGGGTTGAGTCGATCTATCAGATATTTCGTTTCCTTACTTCTGATGCCATCTATTATGCCTCCTATGTTGCAATGACCGACCTTCTCAAACACGGCTGTACATGCGCCTTTGACCATCAGTACTGCTTTCCACGTGCTGCTGGAGGGCAGATCGTCGACCGCCAGATGGATGCTGCCAAAAGCCTTGGTATTCGTTTTCATGCTGGGCGTGGGGCTAATACGCTTCCGAGAACGGAAGGCAGTTCCATACCAGACGAGATGCTGGAGAGCACCGAGGAGTTCCTCCGGGACTGCGAGCGCTTGGTTGCTGCGTATCATCAGACCCAGAAATTTGGAATGCAGCGGGTGGTGATTGCACCTTGTCAGCCAATCAACTGCTACAGGGAGACATTTGCAGAGACAGTGTCGCTTGCACGGAGCTTGGGTGTTTCAATGCATACACATCTCGGTGAAGGCGAAAACGAAGGAATGCTGGCACGCTGGGGTATGCGGACTTTGGATTGGTGTGAGGAACTAGGCTTTGCCGGTTCTGACGTTTGGTACGCCCATGGTTGGGAACTGGATTCCGGTGAATACCAGCGAATGGGTCGAGACGGAACCGGTTTGTCACACTGCCCAGCACCTGCGGTGCTAGGCGGCTTTGACATAATAGACGTTCAGGAACTCGACAAGCATAAGGTAAACATTAGCTTGGGATGTGATGGGTCGGCAACGAACGATAGCTCGAACCTGCTGGATTCTCTAAGACTTGCCTATCTCATGCAGGCCCAATCAGCCAAAAGACGTGGTTCGTACCCAACCCCATACCGTATGCTCAAGATGGCGACTGCCGGTGGTGCTGCCGTCCTTGGTCGTGAAGACCTTGGAATTCTGACTCCGGGACGAGCCGCAGACCTGTTCATGATAGATGCCACCAAGCTGGAGCTTGTAGGTGCTATGCATGACCCCAAAAGCGTTCTTGCAAAGACAGGGCTCACCGAAACGGTCTGGCTCACCATGGTCAATGGCAGGGTAGTGTTTCACAAAGGTGAACTCACCGGAGTTGACGAAGAAGCTGTGCGGGCCCGTGCCCTGGAAGTATTCGAAAAAGATGTCGTGTCTCGGCACGACGTATTTAATCGCAGTTGATGTATTCAACTGAAGGCCAAAAGGAGGATCAGTGTGAAGAAGACAATAATTGTTGTGTGTATGGTGATAGCGGTAGCAGCGGGCGTTTGGGCCGGAGGGAGCTCGGAGGGAGAATCCGCGCGTGATCCTGATCAGCTCAGGGTGGCGCTTCTTTTGTCCGGTCCAGCCAATGATCAGGGTTGGAATCAGGTAGCGTTACAGGGGCTGCAGGATGCAGAATCCCAGTTTGGAATAAGCACTGCTTACTCGGAGTACGTTGATGTAGCAGAAAGCGAGGCCGCGTTTAATGACTATGCCTCCCAGGGCTATGATCTCATTATTGGGCATGGATATCAGTACGGTGATCCGGCTGTGCGTGTCGGGCAACGGTTTCCGAACACCTACTTCGTAGCGATTGAGTCT
>SLAA01000118.1 GCA_007127105.1 Spirochaetales bacterium
ATACCCGCAGTATCCATGAGCGTTTCTGCTCAAGAACTGAGTCGATCTCCGAGGGGCTGAGTTGCTTCATTCGCACCCGAATCATGAGTACAGTATAGTGCGAGTGTGTGCTTCCGTCACTGCTTGTCAGTCCGCTCACGGAATTCGGCCCAGTCGATCCGAAGCTTTCGCATGCGGGCTCGTAGGGTGTGCGGGTTGACCCGGAGCGTTTCAGCAGCGCCCCCTGGACCCTCGATCCTGCCTCCAGTCATCTCCAGGACACGGCGAATGTGCTGTGTCACGACAGAGTCAAGACTCATCTCCACGTTAGGATTGGTATCAAGAGGGGCCGGTGTAGGGGGCGTAACGAAAACCGTGCGCTCAAGAGCTGAATGAAGATCAAGGTGTGCTCCGTCATACAGGAGGACCGCTCTGTCAATCACAGAGGCGAGTTCCCTCACATTTCCCGGCCATGGATAGGCGCGAAGTAGCTCAATGTCATGCGGCTTTAAGGTGAGTGGCCGTACACCAAAACGCTGCGTTGCCTTCTCTATGAGGTGCTGGGCAAGATCCGGAATGTCTTCAAGGCGTTCCCGAAGGGGCGGCACAATAATTGGATACGCGCTAAGGCGATACCACAGGTCCTCACGGAAGCGGCCGTCTTGAACCATAGCCGGCAGGTCTCGATGGGTGGCCGCCACAATTCGTACATCGACATGGACCTCCCCCTCACCTCCAACGCGTTCAAATGAGCCCTCCTGAAGCACGCGAAGGAGGCGCACCTGGGCAGCCGGCGGTAAGTCGCCGATCTCATCAAGAAGCAGTGTGCCGCCGTCGGCACGCTCAAACCAACCGCGCTTTCTGGCAACTGCACCGGTGAAGGAGCCGCGCTCATGGCCGAACAGTTCCGAGTCAATGAGTTCCGGCGAGATTGCTCCACAATTGACACGAACAAACGCATTTCCGGCCCGGGCCGAGCCTTCATGGAGCGCCCTGGCAATAACTTCCTTTCCGGTTCCGCTTTCCCCGAGAAGCAATACAGGTACCGTTGAGTCGCTCACCGCCTTGACGCGCTCCATGACCTTCTTGAGCCCCCTTTGGGAACCAATGATGACAGGATAGGAGTTGGAATTCGGAGCTGGCTGAGGTCTCATGGCTACATTATATCACGGGCGCCTATTAAATATAACAGTGATGCCGTGAAATAGAATTGGCAGCCGGTGCGGTTGCATTCCCGGTAGCCGCATCAAGATTTTAAAGCATTGTATTGTAGACATATAGAAGTATGGCAACAACGACCGAGCTTGGCACGCAAACTGCTTAGTCTTCTGTATGAACACATCCATTCGGAGAAACCTACAGGCGGCGGTACGATCCGTGCTGGGCATCGCAGCTCTCGCTCTCATAATCGCGTGCGGCGGCACCGGAAGCGAGGGCCGTACCATTTTGAATGTATCCTATGATCCAACTCGCGAGTTCTACCGTGAGTACAACCAGGAGTTTATCAGGCACTGGAAGGAACAGACTGGAGAGGTGGTCGGTGTAACCATGTCTCACGGTGGCTCCGGCAGTCAGGCGCGTGCGGTCATTGACGGACTAGAGGCCGATGTCGTCACCTTGGCATTGGCGTACGACATCGACGCAATCTCAATCCATGGGGGCCTTCTTCCACGGGAGTGGCTCGGCTCTCTGCCACACAACAATGCACCCTATACCTCAACCCTGGCATTCCTGGTGCGCAAAGGAAACCCCAAAGGTATCCATGACTGGGATGATTTAGTGCGTGAAGGCGTCTCGGTCATTACTCCTAACCCCAAGACCTCCGGCGTTGCTCGGTGGAACTATCTGGCGGCCTGGGGCTACGCGTTGCGACAGGAGCTTGGGCCTGACTTTGCGTCAAAGATCAATGCTCCGACCTACCAGGACTCCGTTGTGGCCGCACAGGAGGAGGCTATGGAGTTCATGCGGGCGCTCTACGCCAACGTTCCGGTCTTGGACCGGGCGGCGCGAGCTGCAACCAACACATTCATTCAGCGACGTATTGGTGATGTGCTGATCAACTGGGAAAACGAGATCCTTCTTGGAGGACGAGAACTAGATGAAGCAGGCCTTGAGATTGTTGTGCCGAGCCTCAGCATTCTAGCCGAGCCGACCGTTGCCGTTGTTCAGAAGAATGCTGTGCGACACGGGAACCTTGATCTTGCTCAAGCCTATTTGGAGCATCTCTACAGTCCGGTTGCCCAAGAAATGGCCGCACGGAACTTCTACAGACCTATCGATACCACCGTGTTGGAGCACAATAGGCACCTGTTCCCGGACCTCGAGCTCTTCACGATTGATGAGGTCTTCGGCGGTTGGGCTCAAGCGAACGAAGATCATTTCGTAGACGGGGCACGTTTCGACCAACTCTTCCAACCACGGCGATAGGAATGCGGGAGGAATGCGGGAGGAAGAAAAATGACGACGCGCGCATATAATCCACTACCTGGTTTCGGACTGACAATGGGAATCTCGTTAAGCTACGTTGGTCTGATCGTCATTATCCCGTTGGCGGGTCTTCTCTTGTCGGTTACGCAGATGAGCGTGAATGAGTTCATTCGTGTAGCGGTCCTGGACCCTCGTGTTCTGGCATCGTACCGGGTGAGTTTTGGTTCTGCCGGCATTGCCGCAAGCATCAACGCCTTGTTCGGCTTCATCGTGGCCTGGGTTCTTGTACGCTACAGGTTCCCCGGCCGACGGTTCCTGGATGCGATAGTCGATATTCCCTTTGCGCTTCCTACTGCGGTTTCCGGTATTGCGCTTACCACCTTGTACGCTTCCACCGGCTGGATAGGACGCTACCTGGAACCTCTCGGTGTGCAGGTTGCCTACGCCCGACCGGGAATAGTACTTGCTCTGGTTCTGGTCGGGCTACCCTTTACGGTTCGAACCCTGCAACCGGCAATTCAAGAACTTGAGATAGACATGGAGGAAGCTGCTGCAAGCCTTGGTGCCAACCGCGTTCACATCTTCTTTCGGATCATTCTCCCCACGCTCATGCCCGCGTTGTTGACCGGGTTCTCGCTTGCTTTGGCCCGGGGGATTGGCGAGTTCGGCTCGGTGTACTTCATTGCAGGTAACCTTCCCATGCGTACCGAGATCGCGCCATTGTTGATCATCATGAAGCTTGAGCAGTTCGACTACCTTGGGGCCGCTGCGATCGGCACGGTAATGTTGGTCGTTTCGTTCGCGTTGCTGCTGACGGTCAACATATTGCAGTGGCTTAGTCGCAGGTCAAGCGTGTCATGATTAAGACACGAACAGGAGACCCAATGAAGACCACCGCATCTCCGGCAACCACCGGGACCAAGACGCCGCGTTTCCTGATTTGCATAACCTGGCTGTTTCTCACAGCGTGTCTCTTGCTTCCGATAGTGTTGGTGTTTCAGTACGCATTCTCGGCGGGCATTGGGCGATACTTCGCTTCGTTTGCAACATCGGATGCGCGCTCCGCAATTGGGCTCAGTGTGATAACTGCCCTGATTGTGGTGCCGATCAACACAGTGTTCGGTGTTGCGCTGGCATGGTCGATCGCCAAGTTTGAGTTCCGCGGCAAGAACCTCCTCATGACGGTACTGGACATACCATTTGCCGTCTCGCCGGTCATTGCTGGAATGATGTTGATCCTCCTCTTTGGTTCTCGAGGTCTGCTTGGGCCGTGGCTGCAGGAGATAGGAGTTCGAATCGTTTTCGCGCGCCCAGGGGTCATACTGGCAACGCTCTTTGTTACCTTTCCCTTCGTCGCGCGCGAGCTCATTCCGCTCATGCATTCTCAGGGTTCAGAGGCCGAGGTTTCCGCGCTGAGTCTCGGAGCGAACGGTTTTCAGAGCTTTTTCCGGGTCACCCTGCCGAACATCAAATGGGGCCTCTTGTACGGGGTATTGCTTACAAACGCCCGAGCCTTCGGCGAGTTTGGGGCGGTATCGGTGGTCTCCGGACATATTCGCGGTCTAACGAACACAGTTCCTCTTCATGTAGAGATTCTCTTCAACGACTATCAGTTCGCCGCGTCATTTGCTGTGGCAAGCCTACTGGTCTTGCTTGGCCTAGTTACGCTGGTGATCAAGATAATTGCAGAGTCAAAGGAAGCACAATATGGGCATTGATCTACACAACATCACCAAGACGTTCGGCACCTTCCATGCGGTGGACAATGTGAACCTTCATATCCGTACCGGAGAGTTGGTTGCGCTGTTGGGACCTTCGGGCTCCGGAAAGAGCACGCTATTGAGGATTATCGCGGGCCTGGAACGGCCGGACATGGGCTTGGAGTTGTCGCCGGAGGTGCTGTTCGACGGGGTTCCGGTTGCCGACACGAAGGTTCGTCACCGCGGGGTAGGATTTGTGTTTCAGCACTACTCCCTCTTTAGGCAGATGACGGTCTTCGAGAATATCGCGTTCGGCTTGCGGGTTAGGCCCAGAGCCACTCGTCCAACATCGACCGAGATCCGGAAGCAGGTAGGTCGGCTGCTTGACCTCATTCAACTGCAGAGCCTGGCTCAGCGTTATCCCCACCAACTGTCCGGTGGTCAGCGACAGCGAGTCGCGCTCGCACGTGCGCTGGCCGTGGAGCCCAAGGTACTGCTCTTGGATGAGCCGTTCGGGGCTTTGGATGCTCAGGTTCGCCTGGACCTCCGAAGATGGCTGCGGAAGCTCCATGACGAAATCCACGTGACAAGTGTCTTCGTCACCCATGATCAGGAGGAAGCTCTCGAAATTGCCGACCGCGTGATAGTAATGAATGAGGGAAAAATAGAGCAGGACGGATCGCCGGATGAAGTCTTCCACACACCCGCAACCCCGTTTGTGATGCGCTTCATTGGATCGGCCAATAGGTTTCGTGGTCGCATTGAGCAGTCCCGGGCGGTCTTCGGCGAACTGGAGATAGAAAGCGCGAATCTGGAAGGCTCCGGTCACGACTCCGGCTCTGAAGGTGAGATAGACCTGTACGTTCGACCCCATGAAATAGAACTGCGCCGGACGCCGAACGGTATTCCCGGAGTTGAGGCCGTGATTGAACACATACACCAGGCGGGGCCGGTTGTGAGAATTGACCTGCGAACCCACGCCGGAGACGCGCTGGCGGTTGATGTCGCCCACGAGCTATTTGACAAGCAGTTCATGTTGTGCGGCAATACCGTCTTCGCTGCACTCCGGCGGACACGGGTTTTTGTTGGTTGATACTGGGAAACGCTCAGTACCGGTAGAAAGCGCGTATGGGCTGATGTCTCAGTCTCGGTAGTGATAACGGATCTGGGCGATGTATACAGCGGTGTCCGCAACGGAGTAGACGATACGGTGCTCACTCGTGATGCGGCGTGACCAGTACCCGCTGAGGGCATGTTTGAGTGGCTCCGGCTTGCCAGCCCCATGAAACGGATCACGGAGAATCTCTTTGATAAGAGCGTTGATGCGGGTTGCTGTTTTCTTGTCCGTTTTATGCCAATAGAGGTAGTCATCCCACGCGTGCTCAGAAAAGCAGAGCTTCATTCATGAAGCTCCCGCTCCTGCCCGCCCTTCTCAGCAAGTTCCTTGATGGATTCTAAGAGCCGGCGTGCATTTGCGGGCGACCGCAGTAGATAGGCCGTCTCCTCAAGTGCTTCATAGTCCTCAAGCGAGATCATAACAACCGAGGGCGCCTTGCTTCGGGTGATGATGAGTGGTTCGTGGCTTTCACACACCCGCTCCATAGACTTTGCAAGGTTGGAACGAGCTGCGGTATAACTAACGGCATCCATGGGATCCTCCGGATAGTAACTGTACATGTACAGTATGCTGTACGTATGCACGCCTGTCAAGTATCGCAACGTTCGTCTTTGTACACAGCGGGAGACTAAGCAGAATGCCCGGACGGAGTTGGTATCTGGGTGGCTACAGCCTAGCCATGAGCTCGCGCGCGGTGAGTACCGTGACGGGAAGGTGTTCCCGGGCATGGAGGATATGGGCATCGCCACTGATCAGGTAGGTTCCAGGTCGGACCAGGGCAGCATCTACAAAGTGATCATCGCCGGGGGCTTCGGGGATCCAGGTATCTGTGGGAACGTTCTCGCTAATCTTATGGAACCACGGCTGGATTTCCTCCTCTACCAGATATTTGATTTCCGGCTCGCTTAGTTGGAGCCTGGGATAGGCCAGAACCCGCAGATACTCCTCTAGAATGGGATCTGTTAGCAGCGGCAGAAGCCGCCCCTCCAGAATTGCTCGGTGGATTGGGACCATTGTTCCCCTGAAGAGCAAAGCGGAAACCAGGATATTGGTATCAAGAACCGTAAGCACGTCTGGCCTCGGCCACGATATCCGCCAGATCGTCCTCTGTTATGTCCAGGCTCCCAACCTTGTCCCGGATTGCGGCCAGCTGTGGGCTTTCCAGGGGCCGAATCACCACGGGCTCCAGAACAATCCGTCCGGATTCCCAGCGAGCGTCAAAATAGGTTTGGTCCGGGCAATTCCGGAGGACTTCGCCGGGCAGGGTTAGCTGGTTCTTACTGGTCATTTTACAGAGCATATGGTTCCCCCTCCTGGTCTGCCGGGATGAGGTAGTTTGCTAACTGCTTATGACTGAGTTTTGTTCTGCCAGTGCGAGGCCGCTTTTTGAGCAACTTCGTCAACACTTTGGTCCGCCCTCTACGGGATCAAGGTGAGCAAACAAGGCCTTGAAGCCTTCGTTGCACCAGTAGGGGCCGTGCCCGTCTACTGTTTCAATGATCCGCCGGGAGGCTAGATCAAGCAGCTTCAGAGCTCACCTTTATCACTGCAGATAGGCAGCAAGCGCTGGTGGCGGAGCGAGCAGGCTTTCAGACCCGGTTTATCTGACAGAACAGTACGCAATAAAACAGTCCCGGTTGCCGGAAGCGCTTTTTGCGCTGAGTCACTCAGTTGTGTTGAGTAACTCCATCAGCGGACGGTTGATGTAGATGCTTTCCTTCCAAGACTTGTAGGACACGAGTATGCCGATCTCTTCAAGCTGTTTGAGGTACTTGCTCGCAGTCCGACGCTCCGCGATGCCGTGAGTCACCAGGTTCTCGATCTTTACGTAGGGTTGGACGTAGAGCAACTCGATCAGCTCTTTTGAGTACGTGGTCCGCGGGAGCTTCTGTCGTGCCATCTCGGTGGTCTGCTCCATCAGTGACACAATGGCCTGGGTAAGGTCCATCGTGAGTCGGGATGTTTCCTCTACGGCGGTGATCATGAACTCAATCCAGGGGACCCACGCGGACTCGGTGCGCACCCGCTGCAGCAGCTCGTAGTACTGCGGCTTATGTCGAATAATGTAGCGGCTCAGGTACAGGATCGGCGAGTCCAGCAGTCCACAGCGGATGAGGTAGAGGACGTTGAGGATGCGGCCGGTTCGGCCGTTGCCGTCGTAGAACGGATGGATCGACTCGAACTGGTAGTGCATGACGGCCATCTTGATCAGGGGGTCGACACCATCGTCTTGATTGATATAGTGCTCGAGATCACGCAGGAGGTTGCGGATAACCACCTCATCGTCCGGCGGGGTGTAGACAGCCTCCCCGGTTCGATCATTGCGGAGAGCGGTTCCCGGCAGTGAGCGTATTCCGGCGGAGTTTCCCTCGAGCTCCTCTTGAATAGCGACTATGGTTCGGGATGTGAGAAGACCGGTGTCCTGGAGGAGACGGTACCCTGTCCACACGGCGGAGCGGTAGTTCAGGACCTCTTTTGTTTCCGTGGTCATCTGTCTGTCGTCAGCAGCGAGGGCACGGTAGAGCTCATCCTGTGTGGTGACAATGTTCTCGATTTCGGAACTGGCCCGCGCTTCCTTGAGAAGGATCGTGTTCAGGAGTATCGTCTCGTTTGGAAGCAGCGA
>SLAA01000262.1 GCA_007127105.1 Spirochaetales bacterium
CCCTTACCTGCGTTGGCGCTGCGCCAAAATCAACCTCAAAACTCATGTCACCGTTTATGTCAAACGGAGCAAAGCCGGAGTGTATTGGGTGAGAGCCGTCAAGCTCGGATACGCCTAAGGGACTTTTGACGACTGTTCCGCCGTTGTAGGTTGCGAGAATGTGCTCGTACGCGGTGGCGGTGCTTCCGTTTGCAAAGGTGTACTCGGTTTGAAACTTATCGCGGTATACGGAATTGGTTTCAGCTTTGCCGGGATCACCAATAAGGGTACCAGCGTCGTTGACGAAGTAGACCTCGGTAGTAACTGCACCCTGGTAAATTCTCTCAAAGCCCGGCTGTGGGCGGGTAACGGCCTCGACCTTGAATTCAGTGGCGCTCTCGTAGGTGATAGTACCGGTTGTGGTCAGACCCGGGCTTGGGTAGTTCACCTGGGTGGGTGCGTTTGTGGTTTCATCGACGCCAGGCCAATCCCAGTCAACGGGGTCTGCAGGAGGTGTCAAGGTCGCTGTGGCGCTAATGCCAGCAGATGAGGTGCCTGCAGGTGCCATGCGCTCAGCCTCTGATGCTGCAGCAAAACTGCGGTAGGAAGGTGCAAAGTGCTCAATAAAGGCGTCCATAGAGCCAACCGGGTCATCTCGTTCCGGCTCGGTACCGAACTGGCACCCGGCAAAGACCAGAATTATTATGAGTAACGCAAAGAGGTTTACTCGGATAGGTACTGCATTATTTTTCTTCATTGTTTAACCTCGCACTATGAAACAGCAAAATACGGGCCAAGTCCCGAGGCCACCCCCGGAAATGGACGCCTAACCAAATATAGCTAAATGCTTTGAACAAAGCGAGTTAATACGTGACCTCTCCATTCTCACTCCTCAACTATTTTCACGACCATACGAGGTCTCCCACAGGGGTATGCAAACTGCATATTCCGTGCATTATGCATAGGGGTTCCATGCAGTACGCATGACCGGCCTCTCCTACCTCTCCTCAGCGCGACAGCAACTCAAAGTTGCGCGCCACTACTCCAAGGGTGAGCCCTATGTCATAGTACCCGCCATCGTTGGGAAAGGATGTGAACTCATCCGCAAGCAAGACCCGGCTCCCCGATATATTCAGCTGAAAGGCGATATTGCTGCGGGTGAGCTCGCCCGTGAGGTTGGCGGCAGTTCGGATGGCAGGATCATCTGCCGAGAACTCGAACTCGCTCTCATAATAGCCGGAGTACACCGAACCACTCACGCCCCAGCTGGTGTTTGCCCCAGTAGCCCGGTACAGCTGCCAATCAAGACTGAGGCCCGCCTCAAACACCGAGTCCGGCTGATAGTACCACTCAACCTCGTCTCCATCGTAGTCCTCATATCCAAATTTCGCCGCAACGCCCAGGCGTGTGAATGGTTCACTGAGTCTGATGAGCGCCATGCGGAACTCCTGGCTCACCTGGTAACGGGTTCCCTCCAGGCTGGAGCCGTCCATGATAGCGTCTACCGAGCCACTGGTGCGTTGCGAGTAGCGGTTCCAGAGCGGATGCGGCCGCGGCTGGAGGTTCCAGCTCAGCGTTCCGTTAAAGTAGTGAGAGCGATAAAAGGGGTGCTCAAGCCGCGATGTCTCAATGGGTATGTCTTGCGCTGGAGTATAGGTACCAAAGCGGTAATGGCCGGAGAGGAACAGTTCATCTCTGCTGAACTGGAGCGCGATGCCCGGCTCAGGCTCAAGTTGGTAGTTGCCAAAGTAGTCGGCCGCATCCCATACATCGCTCAGAAGTCCATTGGCCAGGGATGCAAAGTACAGGTTGTGCGCGATAAAGCGTCCAGCTAAGCGCGGTTCAATCACCAGCCTTTCGCCCAGAAAACTCAAGGGGAGCCCCACATGCAGCAGGTGTTCCTGGTAGGCCAGGCGACGCACTACGCTGGTACTTAGGTCACCGGGGTTTGGACCGCTAAAACTGTCCGGCACCTGGGCACGAATAGTGGCCGTCTCAAAGCCAGCTCGTACACTGTAGCGTGAGTTAATGCGCCACAGATAGCTCAGGGAACTACGCGTCTCTACCCGCTGTGGTTCGGTAACTATGCGTGACTGTGCCTGAAATGTGTCTGCGTACTGACGCGCTATCTGGTTGTGCAGGGCCATGGTATTGCGGAAGCCAGGATCTACGGCATGGATCTCGGCAAACAAGATCTGTGCCCGGCGCCAGCTGCCTAAGCGTCTATAGGCCTGGGCTAATGTGTAAAGGGTGTCAAGGTTGTCCGGATCTACCGCCCGAACCATCTCCAGCTGTTGCACACCCAGTGCGATGTCATTGGAGTCTATGTAGAGCTGTCCCAAACGAGTGCGTTCGGACGCGGTCTCGGTCTGCAGGTAGAACAAGGCAAGCTCGGTGCTGAGCACATTGAGCTCTTCAAATGTAGAGAAGTGTTCCTCGAGAACACGAAGCTGCTGCGCCAGTGTAACGGTGAGTTCGCTCGCCTTGGCTGCCATAGCGTCGGCAGCTTGAGGGGTGAACGCTACAGCGGCTGGCCGGGTTTGCCGAGCCTCCTCTATGCGGCCAACTCTCCGGAGCTGGTCACGAAACAGCTCAGTGAAGGCAATGAGGTCGGTCGGCCGCGTCTCGGACTCCTCTAAAACAAGTTCCTCCAGCGCAAGCCACAACTCCACTGACGCTGCCGCATCATGAGCATTCAGCACCAGAAGGGGAGCAGCCTCATTGCGCTGGACTCGCCGCAGCGCCTCGGCCTCGAGAGGTGCTGGCCCAAGTGACCGAGGGAGTTCCTCCGGTGTGTGCTCACGTTGCAGAATACCGGTCATTATTGCACTCGTTACAACGCTTCCTACTACATCGTCTGCTGAGCTGAGCTCCTCACTAATCTGTTCCACCGGTGCGTTCCAACCGAGCTGCTCGGATATCGCCTCCAGTTCTGCTCGGCGGTCGTCAATGAGCTCGAGCGTAGCTGCGAGCCGTGCGGGAACCGCCCCTTGGTAGAAGGAAAGCGCCAACTCAACGGTGTTCATGGCTTCCTCAAGCGGTCCCATGACCGCCGCTACTCCAGCCTCCTCGGCCGAGGTGTCGGCGTCTTCCTGAGCGGCAACAGACTGGTAGGCCTGAAGGGCCTCTTGAAGCTCGGAGCGCAGGCGCGTTATCTCGGCAAGGTATTCACGGATGAAGAGGCGCATGAGTCCGGCATGAAAGGCATCCCAGATCTGGGCCTCGTTCTCGGTCCAGGTTCGATGCAGGGCTTGCTGGGTTTGAAGCGCCAGTTGGTTCTGGAAGGCGCGGATACCCTCGGTGCGACGACCTACCCAGAAGTAGGTCTGAGCAAGCTCCGACCGGCGGCTGACATCATCCGGGTTCTCCCGTACGGCGGCCTCGTACTCGGCAATGCGTTCATTTCGTAGGGCGTAGCGCTGCTCCACACGGGCAAGTTGGCCCGTCGCCGCTGGCAGCTCCTGTTCGAGTTCCCGCCTCAGCGCAGCAGCCAGCTCCAGATCTCCCTGTTGGTACACCGCTTCCAGCAGTTGCTCGGCCAGAGGTACCGAGTCCGGAAACCGTGAGCGGCCTGCGCGGTAGAGAGCTTCCTCGCGGGCAGGGTCTGCATTTGCTCGAAACTCGGCACCAAGGATCAGGAGTTTCTCAACCGTGTCGGCTTGCGCAACAGCACGCACGAACATGTCACGTGCCCGATCCTCACGAGCCCCCCACAGGTATGTATAACCCAGGTTCACCAGGATCCGAATATCATCTGGGTGGTGATCCAGTCCAGCGAGGTAGTACTGCTCCGATGCCCCCAAAAAGCCATTCCAGGCAGCAATTTTTCCGGCCTCCAGGAAGCTGTCCAGACGGAGTGGGTCTGCAGACACCAGACCCCAGTAGGCACCCAGACCGCCTTCTATATCACCCTGCCAAATTCTGTTGCGAGCCACCAGCTGCAGCATTTCCGGATTGTTGGACTCAATAAACTGGGCGCGGTTGAGGTAGCGGAGCGCATTAATGTGGTCCCCCACCAAGGTGTAGAGGTGCGCCAGCTGTATATAGGCGTCGATGTTGGTCGGCTCGTCACGTAGTTCAATCAGCACATCCTCAATACTCAGCGGCTCGCTGAGGAGTTCCTCCTCAGCTGGCAGGAACTCCGCCACTGTACCGCGTGGTACCAACACAAGCCGGTCCAGGTACAGAAAGAAGCGGGCATCGTAACGGCGCCGTTGATCAACACTCATTCTGAGTGAATGCTGTCCCTGCTCCAACTCAATTTCGCCAACCCGCACCCATTGATAGGGGGTGGAGTATACCGCTCCGGTGCTGACCGTCTCGGCCGTGACGTTGAGCAGAAGTTCATCGTTCAGAATAAGGTCAAAGGGCGACCCATACGAGGCTAAGAAGGGGTCTTTGGCGCCCGGAGGAGAGCCTCCGTACCACACCACATACTCGCCGCTCTGCTCGGCAGTGAAGACAAAATCTGCGTAGTACGGATCGGCACTTAGCAGATTCGCCTGGTTCAGTTGTAGTCCCAGGTTACCGCCCAGGCCATAGAGCTGAACAGCCTCAGGCGCAAAATTAGTGGAGACCGCATCTTGTCCTTGAATAACAATTGGTTGCGCTCTCAGCGCCCGCACCGGAAGAACAGCCCCCAGCACCACCATACATGCAATCAAGAAATTACTTTTTTTCATATTGACTCCATCAGCGTCATCATTACTGCGTATTCTCCGGCAAATCAAGCATTTTTGTTCACAGCGTTTTGTCGGCATGTCGATATACCCAGTAATGAAGGAGCGAACGACTACTCGTCAACTCATCCTCGGACTGATAGCCGTTATGCCGGTCATTGTACTTGACGTTGCGCTGCCGCATTCGCTGGGTTTCATTGACCTGGCTGCACTACCCTATATCGCTCTGCTTCCGGTTGTCACCTTGGCAATGGGCTCGGTGGCCGGTCTCGCGGCCGCCCTTTCTTCCTTCCTCTGGGTCGCGCTGCTTGGGCCAGCACTCCTTGGAAATATCGATCTCCCTGCATACGTCGGCTCGTTTGAGACCGTGCCTGTTGGTACGCGTTACGCCGCTGCCATACTTGCTCTCAGCGGCGTGATCCTTACCAATCGGATTCGGCGGGTGCAGTCCGACCTGGACCGAACCAGGGAACGGTCACGCAACCTCGACCGTGACCTTGAGTCCACACAAAAAGAGGCCCAGGCGCTTGCCCTGAGCTTGCGCGCCACCAACAATAGAGTTGCCGCAGAACGTTCGAGCATTACCATAATGCATGAGCAGGTGAAGCAGCTTCACTCCCTGGATCAACAGGAGGTGCTCAACGCGACTCTTGCTGGTGTTCGCCTCATTACCGGCGCCAGCAGCTGTGCCATATACCGCTTTCACGAGCAGACCCTCAAACTGCATCGACTTGCATCCTGGCCAGCTCGGGACGACTCATGGTACGCGCCGACCCTCACGGTGGCATCCTCAATACCCGGACGAGTAGTACGAACTGGCCGACTTTTCTCACTGCGTGAGATGGTAGACCACCCTGAGCTCCGCAAAATTGACGACAAACGCAGCATTATCTGTGCCCCCATTGTTGTTCGAAACCAGATCTGGGGTGTCCTGAATATCGGTCGCCTGCCCTTTCTCCATTACAACGAATACGCAGAAAAAGGCTTGCAGGTTGTGGCGGCATTGGCAGCTCCTGCACTTGAGCATGCAATGCCCTCGACTGGCCCCAATCCACGCAGTGCGGCTCCCGACGAAAAACTTTCGGACATCAGCAAGCCTGAGAGCCTTGTCTACCCCTACGAGCAGTTGTACGACACTCTCCAGCAACGGGCCACCGCAGCCGAACAGCAACGATACCACGTGGCGCTGTTTCTCATAGAACTGCAGACACACCTCTCCGAGGACGAGTCGTTTGAGCTATGCGAGACCGTTGGAGGAGCGGTTGCTCACGCGGCTGGAGCCAGTACCACGGTCTTTCACTACCAGCAGGCGGGTCAGTTAGCGGTTGTTTCAGTTGGTGCCGGTTCCGATGCAACCGGATACCTCCTGCTGCGCATTTCAGAACTCATTGGAGGACGCGCATGGATGGTTTTTGAACAAATGATACTCCCACAGGCGTATATCGGCTTTGCCACCAGCACCCAGAGTGGGTTCGACGCAACCAAGCTGATTCTGCGTGCCGAGCGTGTCCTGGCCCTGCAGCGCGCGGAGGAGCCTGGCGAATGAGTGTAGAAATGAACCGCCCCACCCTGTGGCAGACCTACACCTACTACCGAGATCAGGGGGCACCGCCATTTCCGCGTACATTCGCTACAGCAGTGCGGGGATACCACTCGGGGCAAACATCGCTTGAGCCCGCAATGTTTCATGCCGGATCGGCCGATAGCATTTTCCAACAACCACTCAATGTTCGGCTGGTCTTGGACCTCATGTCCAATGCCGAGACAAACCACACCGTGAACCAGGCTCTGTCGGTAGTCTTGTTTGAGAACCTTGGGAACAGTGACCGCGAGGTTGCAGACTTTGCCGCTCAGTCACTTGCCCGTCTTGAGGAACGCTACTACGGCTGGATACAGAGTGCCGAGCAGCGCTACGAGGTGGCCCAGGCGGCGGCGACAGCCCAGGCGGCTGGCGCGGCCAGCCCAGCCGACAAGACGCTGGAGCTGGAGCTGGAGCTTCTCCGTGCAGCCGAGGAGCTGGCCGAGTTCTATTTTGCTTTTGCCGAGCTGCAGAGTTTTAACCCCATGCTCCGCAGCTACTATCTGAACAAGGTACTGGAGATAGATTCCGAGAGCTGCCCGACAGTTCCCCGTGCTTCCGACGGCTGCCTGGAGACGCAGCTTCCGCTTCTGCGGATTCAAGCCCTCATTGAGCTGGATCGTCTGGACGATGCAGAACGCGAGATGCGCTCCACCGAACTGGACAGTACTCATGAAGGCATATGGCTGGCAGCTCAAATAGCGTACAGCAGGCGTGACGTAGCTGACGTCCGCTCGCTTGTCGCGCAGGCCACCGAGCTTGAGAGTCAGTTCAAGCTCACGCCGAGTAAGCATCAGCAGCTTGTGAGTGAGCTTTGGAGGCAGGCGTGAGCGGGCCTGTCAGGGTCTGCCTCATACTTGAGGGAACCTACCCCTACATCCCAGGGGGTGTATCCGGCTGGACGCATGAGCTTATTCAGCAGTTGCCGGAGATTGAGTTTGTGCTGCTCACACTCTCTCCGCCCGGACCGAAAAAGCAAGGCTACACACCACCTCCAAACGTGGTGAGCATAAGCGACCATGTACTGCAGATAAGCGGCGAAGAGTTTGCAAGCACCGAGGAGTACCACGCCACAGAGCGCGTTGAGTTGCTGCACCGAATGAAAGGGCGGGCCACCCACCCAGATGTTCGTGAGCTGCTGGAGGATCTGCGTACCGTAGCACAGTTAAACCCGCTGGCCCCCGGCGGCTCGCGGCGGGGTTCCAGACGAGCCATGCGCAGCTTTTGGAATCAGATCATGGAACGATATACGCTGCGAAATCCTTTCTATGCGCTGGGAGAGTTTTTTTGGACATGGTTTAACTCGCGAGCCATGCTGCTTTCATTGCTCCGCATAGAAATTCCGGAAGCAGATGTATACCACACCGTTTGCACAGGTTATGCCGGATTCGTTGGCGCCATAGCGCGGGCAACTACCGGCCGCCCGCTGATCCTTACCGAGCATGGCATTTACCACCGGGAACGCTCCATAGAGATAGACGCAAGCCGTGAGCTGAGGGGACAACAGCGCGACCAGTGGAAGGAGCTATTCTTTGCTCTAAGCCGACTGAGTTACGCAGCCTCCGACCGGGTCATTACCCTCTTTGAGGCTAACCGAAAACTAGA
>SLAA01000203.1 GCA_007127105.1 Spirochaetales bacterium
ATAGTGAAGACTAGAACTCCAAGAGCGCCAACCATAATGGCCTGAACAACAGCTTGTTCTCGGCTGAGCTTTTTCAGGTTGAAAAGCTCCGGTAGCGAGACGGCCATGATGCCTCCTCTGAGGCGCCGCATACCTACGCGCCGCCCGATTTAATTACTACTACATCTATAGGTAATATAGTTTCAAAGAATGGTCAATACCTCAGCGGTTTTTTATGAGTTTTTTGATCGTGTTCTTTAGCTTCATGCGGGCGAGAGCTTAGGATTGGCATGATAGATGGCCGATATAGGTACTATGAAGCAACCTGCGCGAGGCCTTCCAGTATGAAGAGCCCCCAACCTGGATGGATTCTGTTGGGCGGTGTAGGAGTTGTCACTCTCGTTACCCTGGGCGTCGGACTCTCGGTCGCAGCCGCATGGTTCCATGCCGCACGCTCCGCTCCCACGCTGGAACATACTTTCGTTCACTACTCACCTGACCGTCGCTACGCCTTTCCTGTTTCCGGAGACCCACGGCTCCTCAGCTGGACCCATCTTCACTGGGACGGCTCTTATGCGGTAGATCTGTTTGCCCGGCACGAGCTTCCCATGGACTCACCAGAGTTCCAGGCCTTTAAACGGCGCCATATTGTGGCAGTGACAGCCGGCACAGCTCGAAGGGTAGACAACGAACGAGGCGGCGTCGCGGTACTGCTCCATGGCAATGACGACAAGGTGTACTACTTCGCCCATCTCCAATCCTCGTCTGTCCAGGCGGTATCGGTAGAGGAGGCAGAACGAGTCGAGGCTGGCCAGAGCCTTGGTGTTATTGGTAACACGGGGCGCTGGACGCAGTACCTTGAACCTCATCTCCACTTCTCGGTGGCCTCGGCCGAGGCACCCTCGCCCGGCCTTGCCCCGGATATTAACGCTGCAGACTGGATCATGCGGCATTTCAGCCTGGCCCACGACCTGTGGCCCGAAGCCAGTTACGCCCCGCACAGGCCGTCGGGAGCACCTGTGGCTGGCCAGTTCGAGATCACCCGCAGCTTTGCCGAGTCCTCCAACACCAACACTACCACCGGAAGCCCGGATTTGGCCTCGGTAGATCTTCTCCCTCTCCCGCATCGCGCGGGGCCCCACCGAGAGGATTCACACGGTGAGAATCCTCTCCCGGTTCAGGTGCTGTCTCCCCTGCGTGGCGAGGTGCGGGTACATCGAACCAGCTCACTTGGCTTGCGTGTTCAGGTCACGAACAGGCACACCGACGAGACGGTGGTAGTCTCAGGGCTGTACCGTGTGAGTGTTCAGCAGGGTGACATTGTTGAACAGGGAAAGCCACTCGGTTTGGTAGAGGGTGAGTTCAACCTCATGCACTTCCGTCAGGGGCAACTCAGCGATCCCGAAGCCTTCTTTTGAGACTACTCGGTGCTGTCTCCAGCCCGGCTATCTTGTTACTGCTGCCGTGGGCATGGCACTATGCACTCATGATTAGAACTCCGTATGTGTTGTTTCTTGGAGACGCACCAGACCCCTTAGCCGCAAAGTTGGCTCAAGGGATTAAGGACTGGCGCCCCGAGTCCTCAATTGGGCAAATTCGGCTTCCGGGTTGTCGCGCCGATATGAAAATGCCGGACATGACCCCGCGTGCAGCAGCAGACGCTGGCGCAAAGACGCTGGTAATAGGGGTGGCCAACCGCGGCGGTGTGATATCCGAGGCATGGCTCGACACTTTGGAAGAGGCGCTTGAGGCGGGGCTTGATATAGCGTCGGGTCTACATCACTTCCTCAAAAATGAAAAACGCCTGCTCAAGGCGGCTCAAGCCAACAAGCGAAGGCTCCATGATGTGCGCCTCCCGGGCACGAGCTATCCAGTTGCGGATGGAAAGCCGCGTTCAGGCTTGCGCTGCTTAACCGTCGGAAGTGACTGTTCGGTGGGCAAGATGTACACAATGCTCGCAATGGAAAAGGAAATGCACAAGCGAGGGCTTAAGGCGAGTTTTCGAGCAACAGGGCAGACCGGTATTCTTATCACCGGAAAAGGCGTTCCCGTCGATGCCGTAGTTGCGGACTTCATGGCTGGCGCGATTGAGCAGCTTACACCAGACAACGACCCTGACCATTGGGACCTCATTGAGGGCCAGGGCAGTCTGTTTCATGTTTCTTACTCTGGTGTTTCCCTGGCTCTCATTCATGGCGGAGCGCCGGATGCCCTGGTCTTGTGCCACGAACCAACACGCAAACACATGCGCGGCCTGCCGGAGTATCCGCTACCAAGTATAGAAGATGTCCGCGACAGCGCTTTATACATGGCAAAGGTCGTCAATCCTCACTGCAGTGTAATTGGCATTTCTATTAACAGCTCCGGAATGAGCGAGGCCAGGGCCAACGCATACCTCAGCGAGGTTGAACAGCGAATGCAGCTTCCGTGCATTGATCCTTTCAGGTACGGTGCGGGAAAATTGGTTGACGCCCTTCACAGCTATCAGACTACGCGCGTATGACGTTTCAGGTTCGGCAAGAATGCTTCCCCTTGGCCCAAGTCTTCACCATTTCACGCGGCGCTCGCACCGAAACACGGGTGCTGACAGTGGAGATCAGCTCAGAGGGCTTTACCGGGCGCGGCGAGTGTGTGCCGTATCCGCGGTACGGCGAGTCAATTGAGTCGGTGACTCGGCAAATGGAAATGATGGCGGAGGAGCTCACACACGCGGATCCAGCAATGAACCGCGCTGTTCTCATGGAACGAATGCCAGCTGGCGCGGCCCGCAATGCACTCGACTGCGCATTGTGGGATCTTGAGGCAAAAAGCTCCGGTCAGCCTGTGTGGGTACTAGCGGGGCTGGCCGCACCACAGCCGGTGCTCACCGTGTATACTCTCTCGCTTGATGAGCCACTAAAGATGCGGCGTGAGGCAGCTAAGCACGCACACCGTCCACTCCTTAAGATTAAGCTTGGCGGTGAGAATGATGGAGAACGCCTTGAGGCGGTTCGCGAAGGCGCACCGAACTCCGACATCATTGTAGATGCCAATGAAGGCTGGACAAACGAGACCTATCGTGAGCTGTGCCCGACCTTGCAGAGACTGGGAGTCAGAATGGTTGAGCAACCGCTCCCGGCTGGACGTGATGAAGGCCTCGCCGAGCTGCCGCGACCAGTGCCGATCTGTGCCGATGAGAGCTGCCATACGCGAGCAGACCTCGCGGGACTCACTGGCCGTTATGACTACATCAACATTAAACTGGACAAAACGGGTGGCCTGACCGAGGCCCTGGCCTTGCGTGCCGAAGCACGGCGAGCAGGACTAGGGGTCATGGTTGGGTGCATGGTGGGTTCATCCTTAGGTATGGCACCGGCGGTCTTTGCTGCCCAGGGTGCCACTTTCGTTGACTTGGATGGGCCGTTGTGGTTGGCCAAGGATCGTCCGCATGGGCTAAGGTACGACGAGGTGGGAGTTCACCCGCCTACAGCCGAACTGTGGGGATAGGGGGTTTCAATGAGTCGCACAGTATACGTCAATGGCAAATTCCTTCCTGAGGAAGATGCAAAGATCTCGGTCTTTGATCGTGGCTTTCTCTTTGCAGACGGGGTGTATGAGGTAACTGCGGTACTCAACGGCAAACTCGTGGACAAGCAGGGGCACCTCTCACGCCTACGACGATCACTCTCGGAAATAGACATGCCCTCCCCGGCAGACGACACAGAGATTGAGGCCATACAGCGCGAGCTCATCCAACGCAACAGCGTCACCGAGGGACTGGTATATCTACAGATTACCCGCGGGGCGGCCGAGCGCTCCTTCTTCTTCCCCGACCCCGAGACCACCCGCCCTTCCCTGGTACTCTTCACGCAAAGCGTTCCTCTCATCGCCAATCCAAAGGCCGAGCACGGAATTAAGGTGCTTACGGTGGAGGATATACGCTGGACACGTCGTGACATTAAAACAGTTCAGCTTCTTCCCTCCTCCATGTGCAAAACGGCCGCACGCGCCCAGGGCAAGGACGATGCATGGATGGTACAGGACGGCTATATCACCGAGGGGACATCGAACAACGTGTTCCTGGTTACGAAGAACCACATAATGACGCGGCGGCTTTCCAGCACTATTCTTCCCGGTATCACCCGCGCTTCGGTACTGGCCTACGCGGAAGAAGCGGGGTATGAGATACAGGAAGTCAGTTTCTCGGTCAAGGAAGCGCAGTCGGCCGACGAGGCCTTTATTACCTCCGCAACTGCTTTTGTGCTGCCGGTGGTAGAGATAGACGGACAGCCTGTAGGTGACGGTCGCCCGGGCCCGGTCACTCGCCGGCTGCGCGAACTCTACATTGCCGAGAGTCTTCGCCGCTCGGAGTAACGCATAGAGAGCTTTTGGGTGTATACTCTAGGAATGGACGCGCTCACCTACGAGGTGCCGTCGCAGGAAGATGCCCATGAGCTTCTCCTTTTCTACCGAACTTTGCAGAACGAACAGCCTTACCTGCATATCTATCCCGACGACGCCCTCCAGTCGGTAGAGGAACTTCAGAACTACATACACCGACTGAACCAGATTGGTGCATCTCACATAGTGGTGGCCAAGGAGTGTCAGCGTATCATTGGATGCGTGACAGTAGAGGCTCTTACCCTCCCGGATCACTGCGGTGTGGGTGAGCTTGGGATATCAGTGCTCAAGGAGTACCGTGACCGCGGCATTGGCACCAGACTCATGCGAGAGGTCCTCTCCTGGGCAGCCGGGAATTCTCACATTCGTGAGATTATCCTACACGTGGCGGATGCAAACCGCCGCGCCATACATGTCTATACCGAGCTGGGGTTCATGATAGAGGATTGTGGTGCGGCGGTGTACTACCACAACGCAGGCAGCGCAGGCGGAGGAGGCGGAGGAGGCAGCGCAGGAGCGGCTGAATCCGTGCTTGCGCAGGCTTCCGGAGCTACGCACGGCACGCTCTGTATGCGGATTGATGTAGCAGGCCAGGAATCTTCCGACTTGCATGCCTGAACCGCTTTCCGTATAGTTAGAATGATGAAAAAGTTGGTTGCGTTCCTAGTCCTCCTTCTCCTTCTCCTCCTCGGAGGTGTAGCAGCATGGGGATATCGCTCGTTATTTATTGCCCCAGTTGATCTGAATGCCCCCGGCCCCCGGAGCGGAATTGTTTTTGAGGTCCCTCGCGGAAGCACACTGCGGAGCACTGCAGCGGCGCTGGAGGAACAGGAACTCATTCCTAGCGCCCAGGCGCTTGTTCTGTATTCACGCTTCTTTGGTTTAGATGCGGGGATCCAAGCCGGGGTCTACACCTTTGACGGCTCACAACGTCCCGTTGATATTTTGGAAGACCTGCAAAACGGCAGGGTACTTGATCAGTCGGTGACCGTTACCGTACCTGAGGGTTTCACCAAGCAACAGATCGCAGCTCGACTTGACGCAGCCGGAATCGTGTCCTCAGGTGAGTTTCACGCCGCAGCTCATATGAGCTCCGCCTATAGAGATTACTCCTTCCTATCCGAGGTCGAGGATGGTGTGTCGCTTGAGGGTTTCCTGTTTCCCGAGACCTACCGCCTTATCCCAGGTACCGACGGCACCAATGTGGTTCGTTCCATGCTGTCGGTGTTCGCACGGCGCACAGGAGAGGAACTGCTCAGCTCAATTGCAGCTCAGGACCGGAGTTTGCGAGAAGTCCTCACTCTGGCCTCCATAGTTGAGCGTGAGTCGCCACCTGAGGACGTACATGAAATTGCAGGGGTTTTCTGGAATCGCATCCAACGAAACATGCGTCTTGAGTCGGACGCCACCGTGAACTATGCCTTGGGTACCAGCAACCTGCAGCCCACCTTTGCCGACACCTTGGTTGACCACCCGTACAACACCTATCGTTTCGCGGGTCTCCCCCCGGGGCCCATAGGCAACCCTGGTTTGAACGCAATTCGCGGAGCGACCGACCCGACCAGCCACGACTACTTGTTCTTTCTTCACAAGCCTACTCGGGAAACGGTGTTTTCGTACACCTTTGCTCAACACCTCGCTGCCAAAGCGCGGTATCTCGACTAAGCTCTGTCGCGCGTTCTTCACGAAAGTTTATTCACGAAATCGGTCAGGTAGCTGCAGCTCAAATGACGTAGTGACCGACATCTCGGTGCAGTCCGCACTCTTTCTTACCCCCTCCTTCCCACCACCAGCGCCCGGCACGAGGATCCTCGTTCGGCGCAACGGCTCGCGTACAGGGAGCGCATCCTATACTGGCAAATCCTTGGGCAATAAGCGGATGTTCAGGCAGTTCATGATCATTCACATAGCGAGATAGGTCATCATCACTCCATCCCGCTAAAGGGTGAAGCTTCACAAGCTGCAGTGAAGGACTCCAGACGACCGTCTCGACACGACTCCTCTCGGAGGACTGTGCCCGACGCAGCCCGGCTATCCAAAGCTGCGTTCCACGAAGGGCACGCTCGGTCACCCTCACCTTCCGAACATGACAGCAAAGTTTGCGCTGCATTGCACCGTCGTAGAAGAGATCCTCGCCGTGTTCCTCGGTCATGGACCGCACTTCCTGCGGTAACGGCGCCCACGACTCAATCGATACCCCAAAGAACGCCTCCACTTCCGACAGAAACCGTAATGTCTCCGGGAAATGCCGCCCGGTGTCAATGAAGAAAACCCGCACCGCGAGCCCGAGACTGCGAATGAGTGATATGAGAACTATGCTCTCCGGCTGGAGACTACACGACAGGGCTGCCCCTTCAGGATACTGGGAAATGAACCAGCTCAGTAGTGCCTTGGTCTCTTCAACCCGGAGGCCGCGCAACTGATCCTCCTCAGCGCCAGAAATACCTGTACTTTCCATCCTTCGCTCCTCAGTGTTTGCCATCATACAAGGAGTATCAGCTCATCAGGCTTATGTCAAGCAAACCTACGGTTTTAGTAGTCTTTAGGTCGTCGAGTCGTGTGCTGGCAGGGCAATCAGTGGCCCTCGACGCTGGAACTGGACTCAGCGACGCTCTTCCAAGGTGCGGAAAAATTTGACCTGTACGAGGCACGCTTCTATACTCTGTAGAAGCACATACACGGATGCGTCCCACCTCGGCGCAGAAGGACATTCAGTCATGATCCCACGCCAGTTTCGGTTACTTCCTGAGCACTTGTATCCGTCGGACGAGTGGTCCATCATAGAGCGCAGCTACTCCGATACCTGGATGGGTAATGCCGAGACCATCTTCAGCGTCGGAAACGGATTCTTGGGTGTTCGTGGCACATTTGAAGAGGGCCGTCCTACTATTGAGGCTGGCACCTTCTGCAACGGATTTCATGAGACCTGGCAGATTGTTCATGCCGAGGAAGCATATGGCTTTGCACGCACCGGGCAGACCATGGTCAATGTCCCGGACGCAACGGTAATCAAGCTCTACGTTGACGATGAGCCGCTCTACCTGCCGACCGCACGTCTGACTTCATATGAACGTCGTTTAGACTTCAAGACCGGAGTGCTCCAACGCGAACTCACCTGGTCATCTCCGGCCGGGAAACAGGTAACCATTCGCTCACGACGCCTTGTGTCGTTCGAGCACAGGCATGTCAGCGCGGTTGAGTACGAGGTTGTGCTTGATACCGATGCACCGGTAGTTCTTTCTTCGCAACTACTCAATCGACAGGATGCTCGTGCAACCGATGAGCCCGGAAACGGAAATGGCAAAAGCGACCCACGCCGAGCCAAAGGCTTCACCCAGCGTGTTCTGAATGCTCGCGACCACATTAACCAGGACCAGCGCGTTGTAACCGGGTACCGCACCACAAACTCACGAATGACCCTTGGTGTCGGAATGGATCACATTCTTGAAACGGAGAATCAATGGTTTGCTGAGAACAGCTGGAGCCAGGATTTGAGCAAGGTGGTCTTCACTATTGAAGCAAAGGCAGGGGTCCCTATCCGCCTTACCAAGTTTGCAACCTACCACACTTCACGTTCGGTTCCGGCAATAGAGTTGGTCGACCGCTCAATGAGAACGTTGGATCGCACAATGCGGGAGGGGTACGCCAGCATTGAAACCGCGCAGCGTGAGTACCTATCTCGTTTCTGGGAACGGGCCGATATCGTCGTGGGCGCCGAACCTCGTGTGCAACAGGCCGTACGGTGGAATATCTTTCAGCTGTGCCAGGCCTCCGCCCGCGCTGAGACTACCGGCATCCCGGCCAAAGGCTTAACCGGCCAGGCCTATGAGGGACACTACTTCTGGGACACCGAGATCTACGTTGCACCCTTTCTCACCTACACCGAATCGCGCATAACCCGGAACCTCCTTCGTTTCCGGCACTCAATGCTTAACCCCGCGCGTGAGCGCGCCAAAGAGCTTTCTGAGCCGGGTGCCCTCTTTCCATGGCGCACCATCAATGGCGAAGAAGCCTCTTCCTATTACGCTGCAGGTACCGCGCAGTACCACATAAATGCCGACATTGCATATGCCATAAAGAGCTACGTGGCAATTCGTGGCGACTCAGATCTTCTAGCGGAGGTTGGAGCCGAGATTCTCGTCGAGACAGCACGGCTCTGGGCCGGATTAGGGTTCTTTGGTCCTGAATCCGGCTCATTTCATATACACGGCGTAACAGGACCGGACGAGTACACAACGGTCGTAAACGACAACACCTTCACCAACCTTATGGCCCGGGAGAACCTTCGCTACGCGGCCGAGGTAGTTGAGTGGCTCAAGGAGCACCGGCCGGATGCATACCGACACCTCGTGCACGAGACCAAACTCAAGAATGACGAGGTTGTATACTGGCGGCGGGCCGCGGAATCAATGTACATTCCCTACGATAAAGAGCGCGGAATACACCCGCAAGATGAGAACTTCCTGGAGAAGGAGGTTTGGGACTTTGCAAACACCCCGGTAGCACGTTACCCCTTGCTGCTGCACTATCATCCCCTGGTTATTTACAGACACCAGGTTATCAAGCAGGCCGATGTAGTCCTGGCGATGGTGCTGTTAGGCGACCAGTTTTCCATAGAGCAAAAACGGCGGAACTTTGACTATTACGACCCACTCACCACCGGCGACTCTTCGCTTTCGGCATGCGTCCAGGCAATTCTTGCCGCAGAAATAGGCTATGCGGACAAGGCCTTGGAGTACTTCCAGTATGCTCTACTTATGGACCTTGCCGATGTCGCGGGGAACACCGTAGACGGTGTGCACATTGCCTCTACCGGCGGCGTCTGGATGGTACTCACCTATGGTTTTGGTGGTATGCGTGACTTTCACGGCAAACTGAGCTTTGCACCCCGTATCCCCGAGTCCTGGAGCACCCTGGAGTTCTCGCTGCGCTTCCACGGGCGGACCTTACAGATGGTGTTCAATCATGAAGAATACAGTTTTGAGCTCCAAGAAGGAGAACCAATTACCATTGAGGTATGTGGCAAGGAGCTTTATCTGGATCACCGCGAGGCAGTCAAAGTTCCGGCTTGTGTACATGACGCGAGGGACGGCTGCGTAGAGAAGCAGCACCAGCAGCCTACGTTGGAGGAGGGTTTACCTCCGTGTTAATGTCCAGGTAACGAATATAGTCGGTAGTCATGCGGCTTAAGTCGGCATAACGCCCCCGATATCGGGCAGGTAACAGCACCGCCAGCTGATACATCATTTCGTCCAGCATCCGCAGGCGATCCTCAGCCCCTACCTTTCCTTCACCCGGCTTCTCCAGGAAGAATGGGCGTCCCACTCGGATTGTGATGCTTGGACGGCGAAACTGCGCCAGTTTGCGGAACACCTCGGATGTTCCCCAGTGCACGACCGGATAAATGGGTAGTCGTTTTGCCCCGGCAATAAATACGGCGCCAGGATGCCCAGCGCCAAGAATGCCGGTCTTGCTGCGTGTGCCTTCGGGCGCTATTCCCAGTAAGAAGCCGTCATCAAGGGCCCGGAAGCACCGCCGAATTGTCTCACGGTCAGTTCCACCCCTGTCAACCGGAATCAGGTCCCAGAGACGCATGATGTAGCCGGTGAGTGGATGCTCCCAGAGCTCCTTCTTGGCAATACCGGTTTTTTTCGGGCGTCGCAGAAAGCTGTAGAACAGAGGCCCGTCAAGGTTTCCAATATGATTGGTCGCAAGCACGACGGCACCGCGCTTAGGTATGCGTTCCAGCTGTTTCACATCCATGCGACAGAGAATTCGAAAAGCTCCGCGCATGCACAAACTCATGATTCTCTCGGATGGACTCATACCAGCATCATGCCATGCAAGCCGAGTCCTTGCATAGTTGGGAATCCATTTTTCAAGGCCTGAAGTCAGGACTGGCCCACAAATGGCTAGCGAACCGCAGCGGCACCCTTCCGGGCCTCAATAATACGATACTTAATGCTCAGCAATGATGGCACGACCACCAGCGTCGTGACCGTCGCAAAGCTCAATCCGTACAGCATGGTCCAGGCAAAGGCCTTCCAGTATTCCGCTGACTCACTACCCAGTACAACCGAGAATTCGTGAATGCTAAAGCTCACGCCAGCAGCCATGGGCACCAGTGCCAGCACCGTGGTAAGCGCTGTCAGAACAACCGGACGCAAACGAACCTTCCCGGCTTGAATGACGGCATCACGCCACGGCATGCCGTCTCGAATGAGCAAATGCGTGTAGT
The DNA here is from genome assembly GCA_007127105.1 of Spirochaetales bacterium. Taxonomy (GTDB): domain Bacteria; phylum Spirochaetota; class Spirochaetia; order DSM-27196; family SLAA01; genus SLAA01. The sequence goes on from SLAA01000203.1 coordinate 10,598, forward strand.
CTACAAGGACAATACAGTTGTTCACCGCGACACCAGCCAGCGCTATGGATCCTATCCCCGACATAATCACAACAAAGTTCTGTCCGCTTAAGGCAAAGCCCCAGAACACCCCTCCCAGCGACAAAAAGACCGCGTACAGGATAATGACCGGGTCGGCAAGCGAGTTAAACTGTGCAATAAGCACCACAAATATGAGGAAGAGTGCCACGAGAAAAGCCTGCTCCAGAAAACTGGTAGACTCGTCGCGAACATCAAAACCCGCGCCTGCACCAATTGCATAGCCTTCCGGCAGCGACTCCTTGAGTTCCTCTATTTGACGGTCAATCTCGGCTGTAATCTCGGAGCGATTACGGGTATCCGGTTGGAAGTTTGCCCACACATTCACCGCACGGTTCAGGTTACGCCGCTTAATGACGCTCACGGTGGAACGCGGTTCAATGTCGGCCACCGAGCTCAACGGAATACGTCGCGCATCGGGGGTTACCACCTGCAGGTTTCTGAGCATCTGCAAGGAGTCGCGGGCGTCAGCACGGTAACGGACATTAATGTCGTACTCGTCTTCATCCTGGCGAAAGGAACCAACAGTGGAGCCAGTAAAGGCTGCCCGGACCGTTCCCGCCACCTGCTGTGTGCTCAGGCCATGGAAGGCAGCCCGTTGACGGTCAATTTCTACGCCATACTCAGGCAAGCTCTCCTCAAAGTCGTTGTCAAGTTCGCGAAAGTGGCGTGAATGAGGTTCCAGCACCGCGCGGATCTGTGAGGCAATCTCACCCAGGGTGGCGTAGTCTGGGCCACGGACTTCATAGGACACGTCGTCGCCAGTCGGCGGCCCGCCGTCCGACTCCTGCACCCGGAGAACGGCTGAGGTAACTTCCCGCAGGCGTTCCTGCAGGTTGCGAACCGCCTCACTACCACGGATCTCGCGCTGCGCAAACGGAGCAAAGGTAATATCAACCATACCGCGATGACTCTCGGTGTCACCGCCGTCACGTCCAACAATGGCCTCGAAACCGCTCAATGACATGGACACTTCGGGAAGGAAGTCCTCTATCTCGGAAACAATCAGGTCTGTTTGTTCAAGTGGAGTTCCGTGTGGCGCTTCAATGCGAATGCGAGCCCGCTCGGGGTCTATCTCCGGAAAGAAGAGAACGTCGGCGCCAATAAGACCAAACACAACAAACCCGACCACTACGAGCACAGTAACACCAAGAACCGTCTTGGCAGCGTGACGCGTTGACTTCTCAAGAAGGTGGGTGTAGTGCTGCTGCAGCCGAATGAAAGTGCCACTGCCTTCCTGCATCTTACGCCGTTGCCGCTCATTGACGTTCAGAAATGCGGCACAGAACACCGGGTTTATCACAAGCGCCACAAAAAGCGAGGAGCTTAGCACCACAATCACGGTAATGGGGAGGTAACTCATGAAGTCACCCATAATTCCTGGCATAAAGATAATTGGGAAGAAGGCCAGAATAGTGGTAAGTGTGCTGGCGGCAATAGCCATAGCGACCTCACCGGTGCCTTGAATCGCTGCCCGCACCCGGTCTTTCCCCATAGCGGCATGCCGGAAGATATTCTCAACAATCACAATTCCGTTGTCCACCAGCATTCCCAGGGCAAGGATCAGGCTAAAGAGCACAATCATGTTGAGCGTAACACCCATAAGCTGTAATACGAAAAACGAAAGGAGCATAGACATGGGAATAGCCAGTGAGACAAAGAAGGAGTTTCTCAAGCCCAGAAAGAAGATAGTAACCAACAAAACCAAAACGAAGCCCGTTGCCATATTGTTCTCAAGATCCTCGATCATGTCGCGGATGTACTGAGACTCATCATAGGAGACGGTTAACTCGGTGCCAGCCGGGAGTTCCTGTCGCAGCTCGTCCAGCCGTGCGTGAGTAGCATCAGCAAGCTCAAGAATATTCGCACCAAGTCGCTTCTTAATGCTCAGCGTTATAGCAGGAGTGCCGTTATAACGCGAGAGGGTTTCGTCATCTGCGTTCTTGAAAGCCACAGCTGCAAGCTCGGACAACGGCACCTGAACACCGTTGGCAGAGACAGTAATACGCCCGAAATCGGCCGGATCACTAATCTCACCGGTCACCGCAAGTGAGTAGTTCTTCTCACTACTCTGCAAGCGCCCACCTGGAATTGACACATGCTCTCGTTGAATTGCCGACTCTACATCGTTAATGGAGAACCCGTAGCTCGCCATGCGGAAGGGATCAAGTTCAACCGCAAGCTCACGCTCTGGGTTTCCAGCCATCTCTACCTCAAGCACGCCCCGCAGGCGCTCAAGCTCTTCGCGCAGGTAGGTGGCAGCCTGATCTATAACCTGTACTCCCTCGGGATGAGACACCACCACGCGGAAGATCGGCCAGTCCGAGACGCTAAACTCCCGAACATTTGGCTCATTGGCGTCGGTCGGCAAGTTGACCTTAGCCTGATCCACCCGATCTTTGGTTCGCCGCAAAGCCTCATCCACCGAAACGTCGGAGGAGAACTCAGCGAAAATAAAGGACACATTGGCCCGGCTTTCGCTGGTAAGCTCGGAGAGTCCGTTCATGCCCTCAAGCTCATTCTCAATGCGCTGCGTAACCAGGCTCTCGATATCGGAGGCGGACACACCAGGGTAGGTCGTGGTAACAAAGATATAGGGTTGACGGATTTCGGGAGCTGACTCACGAGGCAATGTGAAGTACGCCATGGTACCCACCACCACAATCAAGAGCGCCAGGCTATACACAGCCATGCTTTTGCCAATGAAGAACTTGATCATACTCAATCGCGAACCGTTACGCTCGTTCCGTCCGAGACCCGGTTGAAGCCCTCTACCACCAGCGCGTCACCGGCATTAAGCCCCTCCAGGATGACGGTCTGGGTACGGTCGGAGGCCCCGGTGCGGACTTCCCGCTCATATGCGGTGCTCCCTTCCACAACCATTACCAAACTGCGGTTGCCACGGGCGTAGATTGCACGAGATGGAACTACCACCACGTTTGGAAAACGCCGCAGAACCAGTCGTACCCGTGCGGTTTGTCCAGACAGTATCAGACGGTCGGGGTTCTCAACCCGGATATCTACATCGTAACTCAGCGTTCGGTCACTGCGAGCGCGGGCAAACGCGGTTGGCGTGCCTTCAAAGCGGCGGTCCGGAAAGGCGGTGAAGTACACCTCGGCTTCGTCCAACTCATGAATTCCAGCAACATCGGCCTCGGGTATTCCCACCGTAATCTTAAGCTGTGAAAGGTCGGCTATACGGAAGCTTGGATCGCCAGGCTCCAACTCGTCATAGAGCTCCACATAACGTCGAACGACGGTGCCGTTGAACGGGGCAAGTGCCCGAGCACCCTCCAGCATTCGCTCTGCGTCTATGTGCTCACTCTGCGCGCGCAACCATGCAAGGTGCCGTTCATCTACCCGCACCTGGAACGAGTTACCACGCTCCAGAAACCCCTTTTCACGCTCGTAGGCCTCACGGGCCAGACGCTCATTCAAGACGGCGGTGTCATAGTGGCTTGTCACCCGACGCAGGTCGATCTCGGCCAAGGACTGTCCGGCACTGACGGCTTCGCCCTTCTCCGCCTTTAGCGCCCGCACCTGTCCTCCGGCACCAGCCGTAATTTCAGCCTCAAGAATTCCCCGGGCCGTACCAAAGTACTCGCCGTACTCAATGAAGTCCTGGGTCTCAACCGGTTGCACCCGCACCGGTACCGGTCGCTGCTGGCTATCCTCGGCCTCTGAGTTGCCGGTGGAGTTCACATGCAGGGTCCTCGCTACCACGGTGCCTATGAGCACCACTCCAATGAGGGCCGCAATGACTATTCGAGGGGCCGCTCCGCGCAGCCCCTGTCGAGTTTGATTATCTGATTTCCTGGTATCTTTCATGCTCGTTTAGCCGTTGATAAGAGCGGTAGTGCGGGTGGGTACGACACCTTGGGTGCCGCGTGCTTATCGGTAAAACAATACCCCTTTTTATTGAAGTATGTCTACTCAGCTGGCGAAAAAAATGAGCCCACGCTAAAACCGCAGTCCCGCACCAAGCGCAATGTTTATTCCACCACCGGCTACGTCCTCGTCCACGGTGTAGGACTGACCACCAGCGGTTACGGTAGTCGAGCCGAGGCCAAACTCAAGCAAGAGTCTTAGGTCACCAAAGAGAAAGAACCTGGCCGCCTCGGTGAGGAAGACACGGGTTCCAATGTGTGGCATAAAGACCACCGAATTGAGCGTCGTTGATACACTCTCCGATACGCTGCCGTCGTCATACTTGAGGTCAAAGAAGTAGAAGCGTGGGCCTACCGCAAGCCCGACGTAGGGGTCAATCCTTACCGACCCACCAACTTGATCCGCCACAACATTCAGGTGCACCAAGGCTCGCCCGTATACACCGAAGTAATAGGATCTCAGAGTCCAGTCGTCGTCCAACACCTCAAGCAGGTGACACAACACACAGTAACCAGCGTCGGCAAGACCACCCACGCTAATGGTCACTACGTCCAGGGGAAGCACCCCAACCGCAACCTGCGGCTCAAGATACGGATATATGAGACCACCAATGCCGCCGGACAACCCTACATCAACGTTTCCGGCACCCATTGTAGCCCGTGAGGCGGGTTCCTCGGTCTCGGCGGCTGGCACGTCTTCCGCAACCTGCGCATTGAGGCTAGCCAGGCTCCCGCCCAGCGCCAGTACAACTGCAACGACCCAGACAGTGGCCTGCTTAACAATGTAATTCTTCATTTCATCCTCCAATTGTAACTATGACCGCAACGGTTAAGATACTGCACACAGAAGCAATGGTCGAGTCACTTTCACCGGCGTAGCAGGTACGCAACCTGTCCAGCCTTGGTGAGGGGAATGACGATATCGCGATAGAACTCCACCAATAGCTCCGGCTCAACAATGCGTCGGATGCTTCGGTTCACATGCGCCTGTAGATGCTCGACCTTGGCGGCCAGGCGTGTAACCACAGCGTCTTCTACCTCCGGTCGGGTTAACAGGCGCAGCAACTGCTCAGCATCTCCAGCTTGAATGAGTTCACGATAAACCTCGGGCGAGCGTCGATACTTTGACTCGGCAACGTACAGCGCACCGTAGTGAACCCGACGTGCAATTGCCTGGAGCGCCGAGACGTCATGCTCCACACTTGACCCATGCTGACCGTCGTCACCTGGTCGGCAGAGCGCCCCAAGGCAGTTGAGGTAGGCCGAGCATATTTTTCCTGTTTGATTTATGCAGTCGTATGGCATACGGGCGATGCCGGTGTCCGGCACCACAACCTGACGGCGCGGCGCGGGCAAGCCGGTTGTGTAAGGCCGCTCCTCCGGAACAACATAGCGACCGAACTCGGCATCAAGGCGCTCCTGCGCCTCAAGGCGCACCTTAAAAAGCGAGTATTCCTCCGCCCCAGCAAAGCCGCTGTGCTTTGGGAGGTAGGCCGGTGCATTGTGCGCAAACTGAGCCCTGTCGATAAAGCGGTGGATAATGGTTTCTTCAAGAGCCTCAAGCCGAGCAGCAATGAGGTCAAGTTCAAAGGTATTCACTCCGAGCTCCGGTGTTCAGGATACCACTAGTCTCGTTTAACAAGAGAGTGGCAGGCTTATTCTACGACTGTCCCGACGGCATACTCAAGCTCAATGAGCGCAATTCGGCCCCGATAGCGCTCTTCCAGTGCAGCGAGCTGAGCACGCTCAAGCTCAAGGCGGGCGTTGCGGAGTTCTAAAGCATCAATTTGCCCCTGTTCAAAACTGGTTTGCGCGAGGCGGAAGGCCTCTTCTGCAAGTTCGGTATTGAGATCAAGGAGCTCCAAGGAGCTCTCGGCTCGCCGTAGTCTGCGGAGAGCAGCCTCAATGTCGTTCTCGGCCCGCAACACCGCCCGCCTATACTGCAGCTCGGCCTCGCGAACGCGACGGTCAGCGTCCTCGAGAGCAACGCGCCGTTGCGAATCGGGAAGAAGGTTGCCAAGCGGCACGCTCAACCCTATGCCGAAGCTGCCACCCTTGGCCCACACCGCTTCATCTCCACCAAACCATGGTTCGGTGAAGGGGGTGGGGCTACGCCGATTAACCGAGGCGCTGAGGCTAAGGGTGGGGAGGAACTCGTTGGCAGCTAAGCTGCGCCCAAGGTTACGCTCCTCTATCTGAAGCCGCGCACGCACTATATCTGGCCGTTGCTCAAGATAGCCGGACCAGAACTCCGCCTCGGTGGAGACAGGCACGGGAGCACCAATGCTACCCTGCGGGACTACCGGGTCAACGGGAGACAAGCCTATGAGTAAGGTGAAATCACGCCGCGCCAGGTAGTAGGCGTCCTCTAACTGGGCTAGCTCAGGACGCTGGTTCTCATAGGCCACGCGTTGGGAAAGAAGATCATAGCGCGATATCCTCCCAGCCTCAAACTCAGCCTCAGCCAACTCAAACCGCTCGCGGGCGGCATCCACCGCCTCGCGGCGAATGCGAATACGCTCCGCCTCCAACAGCAACCCAAAGAAGGCGTTCGAAACATCACGCACCAAGGCCGCCTGAGCACTCGCGTAATTGAGCTCACCGGCCTGGTACTGCTTGGCCGTCAGCTGGCCGCGGCGCACCGACTCTACCGACAGGGAGAGGTTGGAACTAAGGGAGAACTGCGTTGCCCAGGGATCATCGCTTTCTGAGTAGAAATCGCGAGAAAGCTGTGTTCCTGCCGAGAGGCTGGGGTGAAAACGGTTGTGGGAGCTTTGGTGCGCTCGCAAACGCCGCTCAAGCTCTATACGGTCTAATTCTATTCCAATGTTGTTCCGCAACGCGGTATCAAGAGCTTCCTCAAGAGTCAGCGCTCCCAGTCCAGCAGCCACCACGACAAACAGAAGGGAACCGAGCAACCACAGTTTCGCAGGGAATCTCACGCGGCACCTCATTCGGAAGCTCGCTTCTGGGCGCGCCTCGTTGCATCAAGCCCGGGTATAAGGTTCATGACGCATGGAACCATATAGAGAGTGAACAGGGTGGAGACAAAGAGTCCTCCGGAAACCGAGATGCCCAGGGGCTGAATGACATTGGTACCGTCGCCCAGGGCCAAGGCTATGGGCAACATTCCTAGAATAGTCGTGCTCATGGTGATAATAATGGGGGCAAACCGTAGCGTTGCCGCGTGCACCAAAGCTTCGCGGCGCGTATCAAATGCCGTTCCGTTGCGATAATAGAAGTCCAGCATGATAATTGCGTTGTTGACCACAATTCCTCCAAGCAGAATGGTTCCCAAGAGGGAGTTTAACGACAGCGTGGAGTCAAACAGAAAGAGCGCCAGAATAACGCCCATAAACCCCAACGGCACGGTCAGGAGAATGACCAGAGGAACTCGAACCGAGTTGAACTGGAGTGTAAGTACCAGGAAGACGGCCAGCAAACTCACCGCAAGTGCCACAAAGAGCGAGTTAATGGAGTTGTCCACCTCGACGCGTGGGTTGAGTATTCGGTAACTGTATCCTTCCGGCAAACGCAGCGTGTCGTGTATGAGTTCAATAGCCTGTGCCTGCCGCTCGGCCCTCAATTCCTCTGATGCGTAACGCGGGAGCATTCCGTAGATATTGAAACTCTGCACCCCGTCCTCGGTCACGATTTCGGTAGGCCCGGTGCGTTGTCGGACATCAAAAAAGTGCCGCAAGGGAACTCCACGACCTTCATACGGTACAAGAATACTCTCAAAATCATTGCGCGAAGCTACAGCCCCATCCGGATACACGAGCCGCACCGAGACGGTGTCCCGGCCTTCCGTCATCTCAATGGCTCGACTGCCAGCAAGAATCGTGCGGCCAATACCCACCAAGCCGGAAAGAGAGTAGCCAGGGAAGGCGTCTATTACCTCATGCCGCGGAGACAAGATGAGCTCCTGAGCCTGACTGGGGGAGGGGCTGGTGGCGACTCGGTTGTATACTCGAGACTCCCGCATGATTTCTGCAAGGTCATCAATCACTTGAACGCTCACCAGGTCGTCCGGCCCTTCTATCTGCAGATGGAAGTCCCAGACGAAAGGCAGAGGCATTGCAGCCGGGTCCCACGGGAACACCCGGAACCGCCACTCGGCCGAGTCAGGATAAAGCTCGGCCAGCTCCTCCTCAACCTCCACCCGACGAGCGCTTGTTCCAAGCGAGAGAATCATGCTGCCGGAGCTTGCCGAACGTATTTGGACAAACAGGCTTTCCAGATCGGCAGCGTATCGCTCCAGCAACTCCTGTTCAACCGGCTCAATGGCCTCCATGAGCTCTTCGCCATCCTCGGTCTCGGAGTTGCTGAAGAACAGTACCACCTTGTCACTGTCCGGCTCGCTTATTATCTCCATGGGAACCTGCGGTAGCACGAACACCAGCAAGGCCAGCAAAGCTCCAAAGGATCCGAGAATGAAGGTGATCGAGGCGAGCCGACTCGAAAGCAAAGCCGAGAGCGAGGCCCGGTAGGCCCCGGTCATTCTGCCAAGCAGCGCCTCCGAGAGGCGTGCCGCAACGGATTTCTTTGACTCCATACGACCGCGGAACAGGTAGTAGGCAAGCAGGGGGATCACCGTCAACGCAACCACCAAGGCTGAACCAAGCGCGAAAATGACGGTGCGTGCAAGGTCCCCAAGAATAGCGGCGGTAATTGGTGAGGTGAAGGGCAAGGGTAGAAACACAATGACACTGGTGAGTGTCGAAACCACAACTGCCGCTCGTACCTCACGAACCGACTCCAGAATGAGCGCACGATCAACCCGGCGTCCGCCCCCGCTTCGGCGATGCCGGTGAATGTTTTCCATCACCACAATTGAGGAGTCTATGATCATTCCAATGGAGAGAGTCATACCGCCAAGTGAGATGAGGTTGAGCGATATCTCAAACACGTACATAAGGATGAAGGTGAGCAGCATGGAAAGCGGTATGGACAAACCAATGATAAGGATATTCTTGAACTCTCCAAGCAGCAGAATAATCACGCCCATAGCGAGCGAAGCTCCCAGCACAGCAGCGAAAATGACGTTCCCAAGAGCGGTGTCAATGAAATCGGCAGGGTCTACCAGGAACCGGTACTGAACGTGCTCTGGAAAGCCGGGTGCAGCCCCCTCGAGAATTTCAGCCACATCGGCCGACATTCGCCGTATGTTGCCGCCGTCCTTGGGCTCGGCATAGATCATGACCGAGCGAGCACCGTCGGCCCGGAAAATTTGCCGAGGCAGGTCGTAGCGAACACTTACATCTGCTACATCGCGCAGAAGTACCGAGGTATTCTCAAACGATGCTACCCGGATTCTGTCAATTTCAAAAATGTTGTCTATGCCCTGTTCAACCCGCACCCCATACTGCGAACTGTCGTTACGAAAGGTTCCCACCGACGAGGGTCTGTATCCAGCCTGTACCTCCCTCGCAACATCTGCCGGGGTCAGACCATAGCGCAGCATTGCGTCGTGGTCCAGGGTTACCTCGGCACGAAGCTCCTCAACATTGATAATGGTAACGTTCTCGGCGTCATGTACTCGGCTGAGGGGACCCCGGAGTACCGGCTCAATCAGCTGATACAACTCAGTGGGTTCCATCTCGGTGGAAAACACCGCGATAGAAAGCATGCCCGGATTGTCGGACCTCCAGGCCGCAATCCGGTAGTCGCGAGCCTCTTCCGGCAGAGAGTTGCGAACCGGAGCCAGCGAACTCTCGACCCGAGACTGAACCTCATCTCCGTCGAACCCCCAGTCAAACTCCAGGCGATAGCGCGTGTTCCCGTTCCTGTACCGCGCCTCAAGATGCTCAAGATCGGCTGTTCCCAGGAGGGCGTTCTCAAGAATGTCGCCGTAACTCTCGTAGAAGTCCGACGCGGTGTAGGCCGGGTGTGAAACCGAGACCTGCACTCGCGGTTTGCGCATTGCCGGATAGAGGGTTGTTGGCAACTCTCCAAGCAGCACAAAACCTGCAACGCCAATTATTACTACCAGGAGCAGAATGCCGCGCCTGCGGCCAAAAATGAACTCCAGCATTAGCGCTCCACCTGAACGGACCTGCCGTCGGTAAGCCTGCGATCTGAGGAGACGACAAACCCCTCACCGGCGGAGAGACCGGAGCTCACCAGGACACGCCCGGCATACTCACCGGCGGTCTGCACCTCTCGCAAGCGGGCCTCACCATTTTCCACCACAAAAACATAACTACGCTCCCCACGACGAGTAAGCGCGTCGTAGGGCACTAAGACGCCGTCGGTAGGACGGACATCGAACTCAAAGCGAAGAAAGCGCCCAACGATGAGTCCTGAAGCAGGGCGAAGGCTAAGTTCTACTGGAAACAGCCCGGTGCGGTAGTCGGGAATAAGCCCTACTCGATCAATACGCGCGGGGAAGCTTGCCCCGGAACTTGGGTCACGCGCCTGCACCGGCAGACCAACTCGGAGAGCGTCTATGTCCTTGTCACTGATCAACAAGCGGGCAATGAAGGCTCCGGTATCGGCAACGGTGTAGAGCTCGTCCCCTTCACGAACCTCCTGCCCTACAACCACCTGAAGGTCAGCAATAACTCCGGTATGCCGTGACTGTACCGGCACGGGAAGAAACTCTCGGCCCGGCTGGTCCCGTCGTATACTCAGGACGGTGTCGCCTTCCCGCACAGCCTGCCCGACGCGAAGCTGCACACTCTCCACAACCCCGGCATTGGGCGCACGGCGACCAAATACGCCGCGCGGTTCGATACGCCCCGCATAACTCAGCTGATCAGAAACCCGCTCAACCTCGGCGGTGCGTACCTGTACACTTACAGGCTGTTGCGCCGGAGAAGACGGCCGTGCAGGCCCGGCTTGGGCGCCAAGGTTGGACACAACCAAGAAAAGGATGCTTAAGGAGAAGGCCAGTCGCGATGATGCGTATGGAGAAAAAATGTTGCTCATAAATGCTCCCAGTGTGTTAATGTACAGTACTTTCAAGGCAATCTCACGGTCTCTGTGGCTTTGCCAGAAAAAGGAGCGCACATACATGGCAACTCGTTTTTGGGACGAACGTTTTTCTACCGAGGAGTATATCTACGGAGAGGACCCAAACGACTTCATTCGTGAGCGCATTAGTCTTCATGAAGGTCAAGATGACCCACGCGTACTGGATCTTGCCTGTGGTGAGGGTAGAAACAGTGTTTTTCTTGCTAAGCTAGGATACGCCGTAACCGCGCTCGACTTCTCGTCCGTTGGCATAGAAAAAACACGGGCCCTGGCCCAGAAGAACGAAATACCGGCATACAGCTTGATTACAAACGGCTCGGACTCCCTGTCGGAGGGCAACGGCTGCGCAGATCTTGATTCCGAAACAGACCGCGACCTCGACCGTAAGCCGGAAGACCAGAAGCCTGGAAGTATCAACCTGGTGTGCACCGACGCGCTGCGGTGGAGTCCCTCCTTCCAGTACCCACTGGTGATTGCGACCTTCTTTCATCTGTGGTCAGAACACAAGCCAAAACTCTTTGACCTGTATCGTCACCTCCTTAAGCCTGGTGGCCGCATGGTAACCGAATGGTTCCACACCCGACAGCGGATTCACGGCTATACCAGCGGCGGCCCGAGAGAGGCGGAAATGCTGGTCACGGCAGAAGAACTACGCTCTGCGTTCTCCGACTTTGAGATCATTATTTGTGAAGAACGTGAACGGGAGCTTTTCGAAGGGCCCAAACATTGCGGCCCTGCGTATGTTGTTCGTTTTGAGGCTCGAAAGCCCAGATAGCGTCAAAACCTTAGCTGAGTTCCTAGATGAAAGGTAATTCCCTGGCCAACCGACCTGCCCCACACGTCATACTCAAGCCCCCCGGTTAGGCTGGTATACTCACTCAGATCATATACCGGAGCAAAACCCAGAGCGACCCTCCGTTCTTTTTCGTCGGTATTCCGTTTCCGGAAGAAGTCGCTATCCCAGACAGCATCTCCGGTGACCATGAATCCAAGGCGAGGAGTCGGACGCAGACCGAAAGCCGCTGCCCCATGCCAGCTGTCCCACCGACTGGAGAAGAAGTACCTGAGACCGCCGGACAGATCCAACCAGGCTGGAACGTCAAGAACGGAGAAGGTTGCACCAATGAGTGCGTTGATCTCCCCACCCGCAGCGCCATAGCCAAGTGGTGGATCTATGCTCGGACTGTGCAGTGGTACGGTGGCCAGAATTTGCAGTGCCCCAATGACCGGTGTGTCGTGAAGTATGCCCAGATTGACCCCCGCCCCGAGATCACCAAGGCCAAAGCTGGTGTCATTGTTTTGATCATTGACATACGGAGCCGTGAGTTTTCCGACAACGGTCACCCGTTCCTGCGCGCCATACTCGGCGTACATTCCAAGCTCTCCCTTGTGAAAGGTTGAGCTGTAACTCGAACGCTTACCGTCTTCATCCCACGCATTGCGAGCCTGTTGATACGAACCACGAGCCGAGAGCAACCATTCGCCCTCGTCACGTATCCATGACTGTGCATCTAAACTCGTAACAGAGAACAACCCAACAACTACGCCGGTGATCAAGATGATAAACGCTCGTTTCATGCTCACTACTCCTCCGTGGATACTATCACGGAAGCGCCCTGGCAAAAAGGCCACCTCTCAAGCCTGGAAGTCAGACTGCGTCTGCTTCTGCGTGAATAGCGAGCCTTTCTATACCGGGGCGCAGCTCTTCCCAGAGGTCTATACCAATCTTGGCAACCGACTCGTCATGAGCCTTACGCCAGCACGGAATAGAGGCCTGCACCGCAGAGTCCCCGGACTCGGTGAGATAATACTGCCGGCGTCTGCGATCCTCACCGGCACAGCACCGCACGAGCTCCCGCTTCTCCAAAACCTTTATATTTCGCGAAATGGTACTGAGGTCTGAGCCAAGAAACGCAGCAAGGTTTCCCGCGTTAATGGCTTCGTGTCGGGCAATAGTCACCAGTACCGAGAACTGCACCGGCGTTACCGGAGCATCTCGATACGCTTCCTCGTAAATGCGTTGCACCGCTTTATATGCTTTACGCAGATTTGACGCCACGCAGATTGTTTGGATTTCATCCAGTATAGGATAGTTCATATATTGATAATACAAGTATGCCGGGCATTGGTCAACTGTATCTTGCTCGAATCTCCTCCGACCCACCTTGCCTCACGTCGCGA
>SLAA01000148.1 GCA_007127105.1 Spirochaetales bacterium
ACGGGCGGCTTCAATCTTGCGGCATTTCGGAAGGTGGTCAGTGAGGAGGCCGTACATGGGCAGGTTCGCATCCTGTTAAACTTTCCGAATAACCCGACAGGTTACTCGCCTACCATAGATGAGGCTCAGGAGATCACGAACATTCTGGTTGAGCAAGCCGATAAAGGCTCAGACATATTGGTACTATGTGACGATGCCTACTTCGGCCTCTTCTACGAGGAAGAAACCTACGGCGAGTCACTTTTTGCACCGTTGTCTCAGGCTCATGAACGAATTCTCGCGGTCAAGCTCGACGGCTCCACCAAAGAGGACTTCGTCTGGGGCTTCCGAGTTGGCTTTCTCAGTTTTGGATCGGCTGGCCTGACGGCCCATCACTACGATGCACTTCTCAAAAAACTTGCAGGTGGACTGAGGTCGGCTATCTCCAACTCCAGTGGCGTTGGCCAACATCTTCTCATACATCTCTTCACTTCTCCGGATTATGCGAGCGAGAAGCAGAACTGTTTTCTGGACCTCAAGAAGCGGTATCTGCGAATTAGAGATCTCTTCCAGGAAACCCCCCCACCACCCTGCCTTGAGCCCCTCCCATTTAACTCGGGGTATTTCATGAGTTTTCGTTGTCGAGGTATAGACGCCGAGCAACTGCGGCTGGCGCTCCTGGATGAAGGAATTGGCACTATTTCAATTGCAGGAGGGTATCTCCGGGTAGCGTACTCAAGCGTCGATCTTGACCAGTTATCCGAGCTCTACACAGCTATTTTTCAGGCGGCCGAAAACCTCAGTGCAACAGGCTCGTAACTTCATTCAATGCGGCCTTGCTCGGCTTGGCCGCCACACGACCTTTCTTGTTCGGCCGCTTCTCGCCGGAATACTCGTGCTTCTCTTTGCAGGGTGCTCAGGGCGGGAGACACAATCGGTTGTGGTTTGGACCGACCGGCCGGAGCTCGCCGCCTACCTGGAACTCTTCAACTCCGAGCAGAGTGCCTACTTTGCAGAACTTGAGTACCATGAGGACCCATTGCGTCTTCTCCGCACTACCAGGCGCGAGCCAGACATCATTATTGCTCGCCTGCCCACCGACACCCGCAGTGCGGACCGTTTCCGCGCCCTTGAGTCGCTCATTGAGGCAGCCGGGGGCGCCAGCACCTTTTACCAGGACCTTCTCAAGACCGGACAAGTTGAGGGACGACAGCTGTTTGTCCCGCTTTCTTTTGACTTACCGCTCATCAGCTTCAAACATCCCCCGGCACCAGACGGCCATGAAAGCACCGACATGTACATTGGCCTCGATGAGATTCGCGAACGCGGTGAAGGGTTTAATCGTCACTCCGGCGACCGACCTACCCATATGGGCTTCTCTCCGCGGTGGAACCGGGAGTTCCTGTATATATTTGCTCGCCTTCATGGACTCGAGTTTCGGCACACCGGGATTGAAAGTTTTGACTGGAACAGGGAATTGACGCCTGCCATAGGGGAGCAACTGGCATCATGGGTCAGCGAGTCAAACCGTGGCCTGGAAACCGAGCAACAGTTCGAGCGTCGTTATCTCAATGATCCGAAACAGCAGCTGCTGATTCGTGAGCGTATTCTCTTTGCCTACGACACTGCCTCCGGTTTCGCATTGCAGCCAGCCGCCTTCCGATCCGAGTTGGAGTTTCGGTGGCCAACTCAGGACGGTAAACTGCCTGTACTCGACGAGATTGTGCATATAGGAATGCCGCGCACAGGTAACACAGCTGGCGCCGAGGTGTTGGCGAGCTGGCTATTGGAGCCTGCCAATCAGGAACGGATTATTGTAGATTCACTGAGGAAGCGAGTGCGGAGTTTCGGCATTGCTGGGGGCTTCTCCTCACGAGTTGCCGTCAACGAGATTGTTTTCCCACGTCACTACTCCTATCTGTCCGGCCGTATTCCACCGCCCGAACACCTGCAGTTTCCAGGACGGCTCCCCAGTTACTGGCCCAGCCTCCGAACCGAGGTGATCCTCCCCTATCTGCATGATCGCTCTACCGGAGCTGGTTCAGCAAACTCACTCGAGTCGCGCCTGCGCACATGGTTGCTCCGCCGAGGCGACTAAGCCCGCATTCCGGCGGAGAAACTGACGTTTGTCACAGCTGTTGTGAATAATGTTACTAAAATCTCTAAGTTGACATCTTTGCGTTTCGGCCATAAACTAATCCACCTAAGATAAACTCTTTTCGGAGGTTCCTATGGCTACGATCGAGCTCAAGAAGATTTCCAAGGTATACGAAGGAAATGTCACCGCAGTACGTGAAGCAGACTTCACCATTAATGACAAGGAGTTTGTGGTGCTTGTCGGCCCTTCAGGCTGTGGCAAGTCCACCACACTCCGCATGATTGCCGGTCTCGAGGACATCAGTCAGGGTGAGTTATACATTGACGGCCGCCTGGTTAACGATGTACCACCAAAAGACCGCGACATCGCCATGGTTTTCCAGAACTATGCGTTGTACCCGCACATGACGGTGCATGACAACATGGCCTTTGGCCTGAAGATCCGTAAGTTCAGCAAGGACGAGATTCAGAAACGTGTGGCCGAGGCGGCTCGCATTCTGGACATTGGCGAGCTGCTTGATCGTAAACCAAAAGCGCTCTCTGGTGGACAACGCCAACGTGTCGCGGTTGGTCGCGCTATTGTTCGCCATCCTAAGGTTTTCCTTTTTGATGAGCCCTTGTCAAACCTCGACGCTAAACTGCGAGTTCAGATGCGTGCCGAGATCTCCTCACTGCACCATCGCCTCGATGCGACCATGGTGTACGTTACCCATGACCAGGTTGAGGCCATGACCATGGGCGACAGAATTGTTGTCATGAAGGACGGCATTATTAACCAGATTGGTGACCCGCTTACTCTCTATAATCTCCCGGTTAACCGCTTTGTCGCGGGCTTTATAGGTTCGCCGCCAATGAACTTCTTCGCTGTTACAATGAAAGAAGAGGGTGGCAAGTTGTACGCAGATGAGGGTAACTTCAAGCTTGAGGTATCCGGTGCACAGAAAGACGTCGTGAGTGGCTATGCAGGCAAGCAGCTCATTTTGGGAGTTCGCCCTGAGGATCTGCACTACGACATGAACGCCTCGGAAGGCACCTTCATTGACTCGTCCATTGAGGTAATTGAGCCGCTTGGTGCTGAGATTCATATCTTTGTGAACACCGGCTCAAACCAGCTTGTGGCCCGCATCCCGCCGGACATTCAAGTTGCGGTGGGTGACAAGGCAAAGCTTGTTGCAGATCTCAACAAGATGATTTTCTTTGACCCAGAGACCGAGATTGCGCTGTCAGTTGAGGCTGGCGTGAAGAAGTAGACCTTCATTTTCGGTTCCGAGACGTGAACCTTACGTTGAATGACCCGCCTAAGCGCGGGTCATTTTTTTTCAAGCACCGGCCAGACGCTTTCCGCATCAGATAGTATTTGATTCTAATCGGAATATCCAATGTTGCGAGCCCTGTGAATGACGACTATACTGCTGAAATGACTACACCTCATGTTGCGCTGCGTGAGCGCCTGCTCGTATCACTAACACATGTTGTAAACCGGAGTGAAGAGATCTTTCTGGACATTGGGCGGACATTTCCTCGCTTGATGAGTGAAATGCGGCGGAGCCTTGATAACTCTGCAAGCCTTGTGGCAGGCATATCAGGTGACAGCCAGACCTCAGGACGCACCGCGTCACGAACTGCGGCGGTTGAGGACATTATTACCGACACCCAGAGGGACATAGCGCTTGCCGGTGATCGATTCCAAACCATGCACGCAGCCGACACCGAACTCTTCCGAGAACTTGACGCCAACATAGAGAAGCTAACGCAGTTGGAGGCTCGGATTGAGGCCATACGGGAAGACTCCATTGAGATGGAGCTGGTTTCGCTCAATGCAATGACTGTTGCTCTCAAGTCCGGCACTGCGGGGCGCGCGTTTTCCCACATTACCGACGAGCTCAAGCACATATCCATGCTTACTATTCAGCGAACTGAAGAGGTCACGAAACTTGGCGAGAGCCTGCTCGACACCTTCACCACGTTTCGCACCGCACTCGGTGAGGCTGGAGCTTTTCATGAAGAGCTCTTTGGTGAGTTCCGCGAGCGACTCCACGCAAGCTTCAAGCGCTTCAGTGAGGGCGTCACCAACACCGTCTCCGCACTCAACTTAATTCGCGCCCGGTCAGAGGAGGTCAAGACACCTCTGGCGTTGATCATGCAGGAGGTTCAGGTACAGGATCTCATTAAGCAGTCCATAGACCATGTGGTAATCTCGCTCAATGAGCTTGAAGACCTATCGGATACAGGTACCGAGGACCAGAGGTTGGACGAACTTGCGTTTCTGCGGGCAATCCCCGACCTCTGTGACGGTGTGCTTGAGGATGTGCAACAGAAACTCACCAGCAGCATTTCGGTATTTCGAGAAAACATTGAAAAGGCTGAAAACAGCATAAACGCCGCTGAACAAAAGCGAAAACAGTTTGTCCGCCATGGTCTTGACCACAGTTCCGAGGAAAGCCGCTCTTTTCGTGGTCTCTTTGACGAATCCTCACAGATGGTGGAAAAACTCATCACCGACCTCGATCGCTCCCTTGAGCTCAAGGAGAACCTTAACAAGCGCTCGGGAAGCCTGCTCGAAGAGCTTCATCTCCTTGAGGAGTCCTTTCATACCTTTGATGTCGTCGTGAGTCGTTTTCGCAGTGTCGACATTGCATCGAGGATAGAGGTTGCCAAGCAGGTCGTACTTCAACAGATGTCGAGCACCGTCGAGGAAATGACCAAACTGACACACAAAATTGAGCAGGATGTCGATGACTCACTGAGCTTCACCAAGCAGTTCATTAAACAGACTGGTTCAATTATCCACCGTTTTCAGGATCTTTCTGCCGCCGAGGCTCCGTTCGTGAGAAGCTTTCAGAGCGATATCCGAGACAGCTACCAGCGTCTCAATGAAGCGCAGACGCATATTGAGAGCTCAATTTCCGGCTTCTCACTTTTTACCGAGAGTTTCTTTGACGAATTCCAGGCCGCGGTTGGGCAGCTGGGAGAGCTGGAAGACCTGGCACGGGAGATCAGCTCGGTGCGCGATCAGCTGCGGGAGGTGCGCGAGAAGGCCGAGGCCCAGATGGCACCAATCCTGGAGAGCCGTGGCCTTAGTGAGTGGAAGCTGGAGAATCAGCGACTCAGGTCGATTATTGACCGATTCACGATTTTTACCCATAAGAAGGTTGCCGGTGAACTCGGTGGTTTCGACGTCGAGGTTGGCAGCGAGTCCGGCGAGTTTACCCTGTTTTAGGAGTTCTAAAAAAGTGCACGAGATTTACAACAGTCGGTTCCAACGACAGTGCATGATACTGCACCCGGGTGAGTTCTATGCCAGTGGTGAAGACCTGATCATTAGCACCGTGCTCGGGAGCTGTATCGCCGTGGTCTTCTACGATCCAACCCGAAGGATCGGCGCCATGAATCACTTCATGCTGCCCGGAACCCTGCGTGACGATGGCTACTTCAATACCGAAGGGGGGAAGTACGGGATGTACGCCATGGAGTTAGCCATCAACGAGATGCTCAAACTTGGCGCACGCCGCGAGCAACTCCGCTGCAAAGTATTTGGTGGTGCGCATGTATTACGAGGGGGGCCTCCCAACGAGGCCTCGGTTCCCCAGAACAACATCAATTTTGCCTTTAACTATCTCGAGACTGAGCGAATTAACGTGGAGAGCTCAGACGTCGGGGGAACGGTGGCGCGTAAGGTGCTCCTCTTTCCGCAAACCTTCAAGGTTCTGCTCAAGCGTATTACTGGAACGCTGGTAACCGACGTAGAGAAAGAAGAGAAGGACTACCTGCGAAGGATCAAGACGGAAAGCAAGAAGCCGTCCGAGCCTACCCTGTTCTAGTCGCTGCTACTGCGGTCCGGCACTGGTGCCAAGGTGAGCCGTGCCGCGTAGTAGGCAGCTGCAAGGCGCTCACGGTCATGCCCTTCTCTAGTGTTGAGTACGGTTTCAAGTTCTTGAACGCTGTCACCATGAGTCTGGGCCACGAAGCGCATGACCCGCCGCATTGCTCGGTCAAAGTCCAGTGCCGCCCCAAACAAGGTGGCTCCAGCTTCACCAAGCTCGGCATGTGCCAGAGTCGTTTCGTTCCGATCCAGGTCACGCAGACTTCTCCCAGATCCATCCGGAAGGATCTCGGCAAAACCAAGTGGCACACCGTCAAGGTGAGCCCTGTCAATGCGCCTGAGATCCTGGATCAGGGCGTGGTCGCGAAACACCACCTCATAGGCCTTGAGGAACTCTTCGCGATACTGCTCGTACTCACGAGCCGCGTCGGGAATCACGGTGGTTCCCGTTGATACCGCCGCATCGGCAAGCTCAGAGTGGAGGCGCGCAACCTCAGCATCGGCGCCAGGATCAATCTCTATATTCCGCAGTCCTGTAGCCGGATCGTAGAGAGCACCAGCTCCAGGTGACACAAAAACTCGCTGGACCGGTACTCCCGTGCCCGGGACGCGAAGCTCCGCTCGGCCAGCGCGCGACGAAATCAGCGCTGCTGCTTCCAGGGTCGTGAATATGTCGATGTCGGCTCCAGCGCCAACGGAAAGGTCAAGTCGATGGTAGTTCAGGCGGCGGCCATACTGCTCGCTTGGCCGCGCCTCGCTTGGCAGCGTCTTGCTGGCTGGCTCCGCAGCCACAGACAGCATGTCGTGAATCCGCAGGTGCCCGTCAAGCAGAACTATGTTTCCGTCGTCCAGAAGAAGCACCGCGGAGCTGGGAGCCAACTCCAGGCGCAGCGGTGTCGAAAGCGGAGATGTCAGATGGTAGAGCAGCAGAACAAGCTCCGAGTCCTCGAGGGTCTCAATGAGATCATAGGACTGTACTTCGTCTCCGGGTTCTGGCGGATCTGCCAAGGCTGCACCACGGCGAGTGACCGAGGGAGCTTCGCCGTACCAGGTAAACAGGCGCCCCAGAACGGGCTGCGATTCCGCCACCAGGCTCTCGCGTGGCAATGAGCCTTCATGTGCTGCAGCACCCGTCTGTGCGACCGCCATGTCTACCATGACACCGGCACAAAGAAACGTCACCACAAAGCTCAGGCACCTCAGCACAGGTCGTGTAGGTACTATGTGTAGCATGCCCGTCACCTCCTGGTAATGTGCCGCACGGCGAGACCGCGTGCCGCACTGGGCTTCACTGCGCCTCGCCGACGCTCGGCACCTCTAGGTCTTCAAATAGCCTGCGTAGCTCGGGAAGCTCCTGTGGCTCGCCCCCAAAAACCCTGCGCCAGACCACATCGCTCTCCATACACAGGTACACAGGAGCCGAGGTAACCGCTCGCAGCTGCTTGAGCATTGCTCGATACAGCTCAACACGGTCACGTTGCAGGTACCGATACTTCCCATCACGGGCCGGAACAAACTCGTCCAGCAAGTATGGGCGATCCGGTAAAGCGTCGCGCAGCTCTTTGGGATACCTGATTGTACCCATGCTGATCCAGGCAATCTGCTCGGAGGGAAAACGCCCCAACTCCGTGCACAGCTGCGCGTAGGCTTCTGCGGTGGCTGCACTCCGCACTATCGGGTCAAAGTGAAAGGCTACCCTGTACCCGGCCTGCACGGAACGCTCAGCGGCAGCCAAACGCAGGGCAGGCGGAACCGTTGCTGGCTCCTCAACCTCTGCAAACTGGGTCGGGTTAAGAGAGAACCCAAAAACAACCTGGGCCGGATCGACCTTCCCTAATAGATGATCGACAAAATCAGTCTTGGTCTTCAACTCCAGAACAAGGTTCGGGTACTCACGAATGCCTTCAAGAATCTCGGCCGAGATATTGAACAGCGGGTCGAGCCAGAGCGAGTCCCCGGTCTCACCCGTGCCTGCACGCACAAGCCGCCCTGCATTGAGCCGCGCAATGTGCCCGAGGCGCGCCACACTGTCCTGGGTATCAATGCGCACCGTAATGGGTGAGAAGTTCAGGTAGCTCTGCATGATGCAGTAGCTGCAGCCAAGATTACAGCCGGTGTAGAGATCAACGGTCAGGTAGTTGCAGCAAATGTGGCCCCGGGTTCCCGGGCACCGTCCAACCGCATTTCCACGGCCACCCACGGCTAAGAGCGTGCGAGCACGGCGATGCTCGGCTGGCACCTCTTCGCGGGAGCGAAGCATTTCAAAGGGAATGTCCGGCGCAACCTCGCGCGCACGCAGCACGGCCGGATGCTCTGCGACAGACTCCTCGGCGTAGAAATGATCAAAGCTGCGGGTGTAGTAGCTGCGGTAGCGAAGCTCATCAGAGGAGTTCAAGAAACTCATCAAACCTGTCCTCAATTTCGAGAAGTGCGTCACGACGGCGGATCAGTTCCGCCCGCGAAGAGAAACGACACCGAAGCTCAAAGCTGTCGCCCTCAAAGTACGGAGGTGCGCTCAGCTCAACCCCGCTACCCGCGGTAGTTTCACGGCGCAGTTCCTCAAAACGCTGCTCACGTTTCACAAGCTCCGGATAGCGGCGGCGCCTGAGGTAAGCTACCGGGTCGGAGTCGGCCAGCGCCCCATCCAGCAGCATGAGACAGTCAGCAGGCGCAAGGCCGTCACGGAGCCATATCTCGCGGAGCAGCGTCAGAAGCTGTCGAGTGTTGCTAAAGCTCAGTCCAGCATCACGGTACGAAGGTTCAGAAAGCCGAAGCAGACACTCCTCAGGCAAGGCGCGACACCGCTCGGCAGTCTTGAGATCTATGGATTCGTTCAGCACGGCCTGACGCACAGCATTGGGAAGGGACTCAAACCTGCGCATGCGGGCCTGGAAGGCCGCTCCGCTGCTTCCAAGCAGGCTCCCAATGCGCGTGACTACATCGCTTGCAACGGGCTCAGCGGCCTTCAAAAGCCGCCATAGCGCGTACTGCTCAGCCGGGCTGAACTCTCCCGGCCGTTGCTCAAACTCGAGCGCAATCTCCAGTGCCGAGGCATGACTGTCCGGGATACCAATGCAGTTCAGCGTTTCAAGCCCGGCCGCCGCGGCCTCACGCACCGCGGCGAAACCCCACACCAGAGTGACGGCCCCCTGCCCCGGATGCCCAATGACCGGAAAGGGTGCGTAGAGCCCACGACGCAGACGCTCAGTACCGACGCACACGCCACTTGTTCGGTGGAAAATATCAAAGGTGCTCGCGCCCGACAGCAATGCCGCCGGGGACACCGAGAACACCGAGTTGCTCAAACGAGACATTCAGGCACCTCGCTCAAACGTGATACCACGTAGGTCGGTTGTTGCTCTAAGGGAAACTCCAGCCCATCCGGATTGTACCAGCAGCTGTCCATACCGTAGGCTATAGCCCCTGCCATATCGGAATAAATTCCGTCACCGACCATGAGACAGCGCGATCTCTCCGGCTCGGTTTCGAGGCCGAGTGCGGGATGTCGCAACGCTACATCAAAGATTGCGGGCTCAGGCTTACGACAGCGCACCTCGTCCGAGACAATGACTACATCGAAGTAGTCCCGGATCTGGGCATGCGCAAGCCGTGGATACTGAACCGCAGCAAAGCCGTTACTCACAACCGCAAGCGAAACCCGCCCATGCAGGCTGGTGAGAAGCTCACGAGCGCCATCCTCCAGGAAAGCCGAGGCGGACAGGGCGCTGAGGTAACGTTCGCTGAACTCATCGGGATCCGGAATCAGACCCGGAGCAAGGTCGATCTCGCCGAAAAATCGCCGAAAACGAGTATGTCGGAGCTGTTCACGGTCTATGTGGCCGGCTTCGTAGTCGTTCCACAGTTCGTTGTTGATGTGGCGATACGCTCTCGGATGTAGCTGGTCGTCATACGGGAGTTGCAGGTCGCTAAACGCCTGCCGGAGCGCATGGCGCTCGCCCTCGTTGTAGTCAAGAAGCGTGCCGTCAAGATCAAGCAACAGCAGATCATAGCGCATATACCTCTTGTAGATGCTTTTGACCGCGCTGTCAACGAAGACAGTAGCAGCGCGGATGCTCTCAACGCCCTCACTGCGTCAGGCGCGGGCGTTGTGTACCGGAGCAGGTCAGGCCCGCGGTTGACAGCGCCTTTGGGGCTGCGTAGTATGCTCGGCAGACGTGAGGATACTTGAATGACAACAAAAAGCATTGGTGTAGCTTTGGTCGGCTGTGGTACAGTCGGCGGCGCAGCAGCAAAGATTATCGTTAATGATGCCCGAGAAATTGCGGCCCGCACAGGCGTGGAGCTGCAGTTGTTACATATTGTTGATAGAAGCTATGCGCATGCGGACGAGCTAGGAATTACCGAGGCCGCACGCACCTCTGATCTTGCTGTGGTTTGTGCGGACCCAAAGGTAGATGTAGTCCTGGAGCTTGTTGGCGGTCTTACTGTCGCCAAGTCCATTATTGAGCAGGCACTGCGCGCCGGAAAGCACGTGGTCACCGCCAATAAGGCACTGCTTGCCCATCACGGCGCCGAGCTATTGGCGCTGGCCGCAGAAAACGGTGTGTGTATTGGATTTGAGGCGAGTTGCGGGGGTGGAATCCCAATCATTCGAGCCCTCTATGACGGACTCGCCGCTAACCGTATTGATGCAATCTACGGTATTGTCAACGGAACCTGCAACTACATTCTCACCGAGATGATTCACCATGGCGCCGACTACCCGACCGCTTTGGCCCAAGCCCAAAAGGCGGGCCTGGCCGAGGCTGACCCAAGCCTGGATGTCAGTGGTGTGGACTCGGCACATAAGATTGCTATCATGGCCTCACTCGCCTTTGGGGTCGATGTTGAGTTTGACAGCATTCCCGTGGCTGGCATTGACAGTCTTGATTTGAAAGATGTCCTGTATGCCTCGCGGCTTGGCTATGCGGTGAAGCTGCTGGCAATTGCCGACCGCCGCGAGAACGGTGTCATGCTGCACGTGCGTCCCGCATTTATTGCCAAGGAACATCCCTTAGCCTGGGTTTCAGGCCCTTTCAACGCGGTGAGCGTATACGGCAGTACAACCGGTCACACCATGTATTATGGACGCGGGGCTGGTGGCAGGCCAACGGGTTCGGCCGTAGTTGCTGACATCGTTTCGCTTGGCCTTGGCGCAATTCCTGCCGTCTACCGTGGATCCCCGGCATTGCGCGGCGCCACGAAAAAGGCACAGGTTATTCCTGTCTCGGAGCTTGAAAGCCGCTACTACCTGCGCATCATGGTCGCCGACAGCCCGGGCGCACTTGCCGACATTACCGGCATATTTGGCCGCTATGGAATTAGTATTGCGTCGGTGCATCAGGACGAGCCAGCGGATTCCGACAACGGAGGATCGGCGGCGCCGGTGCCCGTGGTTGTTGTGCTCCACACCGCGAGAGAACAAGATGTTCTTGCTGCTCGCGACAAGATCAATGCCCTTGAGTCTACCGCCGAGGTAAGCTCGGTCATTGCCATAGTAGATGAGCACGAGGAAGACCTGTCCTAGCATGAGCGATTAGGCAGTTTCCACACCGCATACTCTACTCCCTCTCCATCATTGACACAGCGCCGGTGCACGGCTATCGTCGTAAATGAATTATCAATTAACTGAAGTTAGGACTAACGAGGAGCATTCATGAACATAATAACCTACACGGTTCACCCACAAATACCCGAACCACTGAAACCTCTCCAGGAACTGGCACACAATCTGTGGCTGTCATGGAACTACGACGCCGTCATGCTGTTCATTCGGCTTGACTACGATGCCTGGATGCGCAGCCACCAGAACCCGGCACGGATGCTGGGCATGGTATCTCAAGAGGCCTTTGAGCGTCAGTCTACCGACGACTCCTATATGGCCGCGCTGAGTTCGGTCTACGAGCGTTTCCGCAAGTATCGTGATGGAGAGGCCTGGTACACCGGAAGTCTCAAGGATACCGTTGCCTACTTCTCAATGGAGTACGGCATGGATGTGAGCCTGCCCATTTACTCCGGTGGCTTAGGTGTACTTTCCGGGGACCACATGAAGTCTGCCTCCGACCTCGGCCTGCCGCTTGTGGGTGTAGGCCTGCTGTACCGACAAGGCTATTTCGTACAGTACCTGAATGCCGACGGCTTTCAGCAGGAGTCCTACCCGGAGAACGACTGGTACAGCATGCCGGTTGAGCGCTGCCTGGACAAGAAGGGCGAGGACGTCAAGATAACGGTGCAGATGGCTGACAGTATTGTTGCCGCACGGGTCTGGGTGGTGCGAGTCGGGCGCAACTCGCTGTACCTTCTGGATACCAACATAGAGGAAAACAGCGCAGAGAACCGCAAGATCACCGCTACACTCTACGGTGGCAGCAAAGAGACCCGCATACGACAGGAGATTCTCCTTGGTATTGGCGGTATTCGCGCCCTCCGTGCGGTAGGCATTAACCCGGCCGTCACCCACATGAACGAGGGACACTCCGCGTTCTTAGGCATTGAGCGCATTCGTGAGCACATGGTGAACGAAGGTCTCAGCATGCAGGAAGCAATTCAAGCCGTCTGGCCGACGAATATCTTTACCACTCATACGCCAGTTCCAGCCGGTAACGAACGCTTTGCGCTTGACATAATGGAGAAGTACTATCCGAGTGTGACCGCGGGCACCGGTATGACCTGGGACACCTTTATGGCGCTTGGGCGGGAGAATCCTACCGATCAACTCGAGCATTTCTGCATGACGGTGCTTGCGCTGCGACTCTCGGCCTACAACAACGGTGTAAGTCGGTTGCACGGCGACATATCACAGGACATGTGGGCTGGTGTGTGGCCGGAACTGCCAAAGAGTGAGCTGCCAATAACCAGCATAACCAACGGTGTCCATGTTCGCAGCTGGCTTTCCCATGATCTGGCGGATTTGCTTGACAGGTACTTTGGGCCACGCTTTTACGACGAACCAACTCACCTGGACATTTGGAAAAGAATGGACCGCATCTCTGACGAGGAACTGTGGCGAACCCATGAACGACGCAAGTCACGGCTTGTGAGTTATTCTCGGCAGCGCCTGCGGCGCCAGCTCGAGAGTAGAGGTGTGAGCGGCAGCAGACTGATACAGGCCGACGAGGTGCTCTCGCCCTATGTGCTGACCATTAGTTTTGCGAGGCGCTTTGCTACCTATAAGCGCGGCACTCTTCTATTCCGTGATCCGGAGCGGCTTATGAAGTTGCTGTCTGACAGTGAGCGCCCAATACAGATCATTTTTGCTGGTAAGGCGCATCCGCATGACATTCCGGGCAAGAACATGATCAAGGAAATTGTTCACTTTGCAAACCGACCGGAAGTTCGCAGCCGCATTCTCTTCCTTGAGAACTACGATATGAACATGGCCAAGTACCTGGTGTCGGGAAGTGATGTCTGGCTCAATACACCCCGACGCCCCCTTGAGGCGAGTGGCACCAGCGGAATGAAGGCCGCAATTAACGGCGTTCTCAACTGCTCGGTCCTTGACGGCTGGTGGGCAGAGGCATATAACCCAGGCATTGGATGGGCAATTGGCAATGGCGAGGAGTATGAAGACTCCGAGATGCAGGATGAGATTGAAAGCAAAGCCCTGTATAACCTGCTTGAGCAGGAAATTGTCCCAACCTACTACGATCGCGGCCGTGACGGCTTGCCCCGTGACTGGATTAAGATGATGAAGGCCTCGATGCAGGAAGTCGGTGCCGACTTCTCATCTATACGCATGCTCCGCGAATACGCCGAAAACTTCTATATCCCGGCGCTTGAGAACTTCCACCGCATTTCGGCCGACGACTATGCAGCCGCAAAACGGGTGGCGGCTCTGACTGCCCGGCTTGAGAAAGAGTGGGGGCATGTTCGTGTCACAGAGATACAACGCAAACATGGCGCGGCGCTCAATGTAGGTGACAAGCTCACCACCGAGGCTCTGATTGAGCTTGGTAAACTGAAGCCTGAGGATGTGAAGGTAGAGCTGTACTACGGCAAGATTGGCTCCAAGGGCGAGATCGAAAAGCCCATGCGCATTGAAATGAATATGGCCAAAAAAGAAGGCGATGTATACCGCTACAAGATTGCGGCCTCTATCAGTGAGGCTGGCCAACAAGGCTACGCTGTTCGGGTACTACCCAAGAGTGAGGACCTTGTTCATGAGTTCCTACCGGGCATGGTACGGTGGAGTTAACTCGCCAGGCATAGGGTAGATCCTGAGGTACCTTGCAAGGGCAGTCGCACATGCGGCTGCCCTTTTTTTTGGTGAGACGATCCCGGGGTGGGGCGATCCCGGGATGAGACGATTCCGGGGTGGCAGGCTATGCCAGAGGGAGAAAGGGATCAAGTGCCACGAATAGCACAACAAACACCATTGAAGGCAGGAAGTTAGCCGTCTTGATTTCTTTTAAAGCCAGCAGGTTGAGCCCAATCATGATGACGAGGGTGCCCCCGACACCGGTGAGTTCGGACAGAACAAGCTCACTTACCAGCGGCCGTAGCTGCACCGACAGCAATGTCAGCGCTCCTTGATACAGGAGTACCGACACGGCCGAAAAGGCAACACCAATGCCCATTGCGCCTGCCAACAATATCGACATGAATCCGTCCATAACCGACTTGGTGAACAGCAGCTCATAGTCGCCGTCTACACCGGCCCGAAAGGCTCCTATTATGGCCATGGCGCCCACGCAGTAGAGAACTGACGAGGTGAGAAAAGCGGCCGCAAACTGCCCCTCACCCGCACCGGAGACAAAACGTCGCCGCAGGTACTCGCCAAAACCCAGTATCCGGTTCTCTATCCCCAAGCGTTCACCCAGAATTCCCCCCAGTACCAGCGACAGCGCCAGGTAGAGAATTCGCTGAGACTCGAGCGCCATTCCCACTCCAATTACCAGCGCAACAAGTCCGGTACCGGTGAATACCACACCGCGCAAACCTTCGTGGATGTGCTTGTGAAACACAAGCCCTAAAATAGACCCAGCAAGTATCGCGATGGTGTTAACAATTGTTCCAAGCATTCGCGGATTCTATCGATGTAAACAACTCTCGGCAAGCCCGGCTTGATATTTTAAAGCAGCACATGCTACCGTTTCTCTAAGGGAGTACACCATGAAACAGCCGTTGTTTTTTGCCGTTACCGCACTTCTTCTGTTTGGCCTCAGCGCCTGTCGTACGCCACCGGCACCTGAAGACATCCCGGAGGACCTCACCCCCATGGAGTTCTTCCGTCGTGGACAGGAAGCCACCGACGCCCGCAGATGGGATGCCGCCCTCACCTACTACGAAGTTTTTCTGGAGCGTCACCCGGATGATCTTCATTACGGACCCGCCGCCCAGTACGAGATTGCCTTCATTTACTACAAACGTGGTGACTACAGCGTTGCCGAACGCAAGTTCCAGGACCTCTTGGCACGGTATGACTCACCGGAGTCGGATCAGATGCCGGACTGGCCACGAATTCTCTCCGAACGACTCCTGTATGATATTATCCCTGAACGGATCGGACGGCCAGAAGCAAACGCTGGATAGGCCTGTAGCCTCATTTAGAAGGCGGCAGGGAAAGGCGCCGGAAGAGACTCGCGTGCTGTAAGCCCGCCAAAGAAGCGAAACTCACTCAGCAGCTCGCTCACAAAGGTGCAGTCAGGTTCTTCCACGGCTTCCCTTCGCCCCTGCTCCAAAGCGGAAAAAGCGAATACAAAGTGTCGGTTGTTGTCGTGTGTATAGACCGCTACCAGCCGCTCAGGACGCCGCGACACACTGAGCGTAAACCCGGGGCAGCTAAAGGCCTGCCAGTCATCTGGAGCGGCAAACGAATCACGGATATAGACGAGTTCTATCTCGCGCGTACCCCTCGAATACACAAGAAATTGATGATCAATGGCGGCATTCATGAAGTTGATCTGAGAGCGTCGTGTCGGCCCCTGTTGGAGTAGCCATGCATTGCTGAGGTCTGCGGGCGGCCCTTGAGCCGGAAGCAACCCGGGTCCGGCCAGGAGGAGTAGGAGCGGAAGCAGGATGAGCAGCCGAAAAATGAGGCGCAGTCGCATCATTAGCCCCCTGGACCTTGAAGCCGTTCTCTACCCTCAAAGCCATTCACCCCACGGTGAGGCTCCTTTTACTCCACGGTGACGCTCTTGGCAAGATTACGCGGCTGGTCTACATCACGACCAAGCACAAGAGCAGTGTGATACGCGTACATCTGCAAAGGCACCATCATGAGGTACGGATACATGAGCTCGTGAGCCGATGGAACCGAGAAGTGGTCGTCGGCAATAGCCATGACCTCGGTGTCACCTTCTACACAGAGTGCAATAACCGGGCCTCGCCGCGCCTTGACCTCCTTCATGTTGGAGATCACCTTCTCACGCAAAGAGTCATTGGTCACGATAAATACGCTGGGGGTTTGTTCGTTAATGAGCGCAATTGGCCCGTGTTTGATCTCGGCTGCGCTGTACCCCTCGGCGTGGATATAGGAAACTTCCTTGAGCTTAAGCGCACCTTCCAGAGCTACCGGGTAGTTCAGTCCACGCCCCAGAAATAGCACGTTGTTGAACTGCGCGTATTTCGCCGCAAGTTCAGCCAGTTTGTCCGAACGTGCAAGAATGCTCTCAACCTGTGCTGGAACGGCTTCCAGCGCACGAATGAAGTTGGTTCCTTCCTCAAAAGACATATGACGCATGCGCGCCATAATGAGGGTGAAGATGTAGAAAGCAGTCAGTTGGCTGGTAAATGCCTTGGTGGAGGCAACCGCAATTTCGGGACCGGAGTGGATATACACACCGCCGTCGCTTTCACGTGGAATGGTGGCACCAACCGCGTTGCAAATTCCAAGTACCCGTGCACCCTTTCTCTGCAACTCGCGCATGGCATACAGCGTGTCGGCAGTCTCCCCGGACTGCGAAACAGCAAAGTACAGGGTGTTTCGCTCCACCACCGGATTGCGATACCGCACCTCGGAAGCCAGCTCGGCGACGCAGGGTATGCGTCCAATAGACTCAATAAGGTAGGCGGCCACCATGGCTGCATAGAACGAGGTACCGGCGCCGATAATCTTAACTCGCTCAATTTCCAGAAGTTCCTTGGAGGTTAGATTTAATCCGCCAAGATGACCGGTTGCGTACTCCTTGTTCAGCCGTCCCTGCATAGCGCGCTTAATGGAACTTGCCTGCTCAAGGATCTCCTTCTGCATGAAGTGGGTATAGCCGTCCTTCTCAATTTCGGCCAGCTCCCAGCTGATAAACTCTATTTTTTTGTCTATAGGTCGGTCGGTGAGGTCGGTGGTTCGGTAGCTGTCCGGAGTAATGGTAACTACCTCGTGGTCTTCTATGTACACCACCTGCTTAGTGTGGGCCACAATTGCGGTTACGTCCGAGGCCAGAAACATCTCGTCATCACCAACTCCCAGTACAAGGGGTGAGCCGTTACGAGCACCGACAATCAGGTCAGGCTCATCGGCATGGAGCGCAACAATTCCGTAGGTTCCGGTAAGGAGTTGAACGGCTTGTTTAATTGCGGCCTCAAGGTCGCCCTCGTACAGACTGTCGAGGAGGTGCACTATGACTTCGCTGTCGGTCTCGCTTATGAAAACATAGCCGTCGTCGGTTAGTTTCTCGCGGAGGCTTTCATGGTTTTCTACAATGCCGTTGTGCGCAATAGCTATTTTCCCCGCACGGTCTATATGCGGATGTGCATTGATGTCGGTGACCTCGCCGTGTGTTGCCCAGCGAGTGTGCCCAATTCCGTAGTTCCCTACCACGTTGGGTGGTAGCACCGAACTCAGCGCCGCCAGCTTACCCTTTTTTTTGTGGAGCTCAAGATGGCCATTTTCGACCACGCAGATCCCGGCGGAATCATATCCGCGATACTCTAAGCGCCGCAGCCCTTCAACCAGGATTGGCGCGGCAGGTTTGGGCCCGCAGTATCCTATAATTCCGCACATATGTTATCCCCCCATGCGCTCGGCAAGCGCCGCCAGTTTTCGTTTGTCTTTCAGTCGGATTGCATTGCCGTTGACGGTTACCACTCCGCCTTCAGCAAGTTGCGAAAGTGCTTCACCCACGGTGGCATCATCTACGTCCAGGTTAGCGGCTATGTCTTTGGTAACCTGATCAAGCGAAAGGTACTGTTCGTCCTCCGGTTTCTCGTTGAAGCGATAGTACAAACCAAGCGCGATTGATGCTCTCACGTTACGCCGAACAAGGTCCTGTATAAGCCCATTGGAGTGTTGGAGTCGTTTACAGAGCTTATCTATTACGTTCATTGCGATCTTGGCGTTTTTTTCTATCATGCTCTCGAAACCCTGGCGGTCGAAAGCTAAAAGGCTCACCTCATCTAGAGCGGTAGCGGTGGCGGTGCGCTTCTGCCGAGTAACAATGGCCATTTCACCGAAGAAGTCGCCCTTGACCAGTTCAGCTAGCTGATGTTGCCGCCGTTCTATGGTCTTGCTAATGCCGACGCGCCCACCTTGAATGATGTACATCTTGTCGCCGGTATCACCTTCGCTAAAGATGACCGTTCCAGGTTTGTAACTTAAACCGTATTTTTCAAACAAAATTGAATCAGACATGCTGTTTTACCTACAAGAGTTAAATTTTCCGGCTTTTTAAGTATATCAAGCCCCGACCGGACAATCAACACGGAGCTTTTCTATGTAGTAAAGATTAAGAACCGAACTAAGGAGCGTAGTTAATGGGAGAATCATGGTGTGTGGTAAGGCGGGCTCTAGTTTCGTGTGTGACAGTGATCGTGATAGTAACCCCGATAGTGATTGCGGGATGTGCTCCCCTCCATGAAGGGGTAAACCTCATTGAGGGAGACTTCCACCCTCCACGAATCCTCTCGGTCGAAACAACAGATGAGCACACTATTGAGCTTGGGTTTGACAAGGGGGCCGAAATAATTCCGGGGCGCCTGGCGGTAAGCCCAGATCTTGGTGAGCCGGTTGTTTCGGGTTCCGGTGGTACCCGGCTGCGGCTGCGGTTTCCAGAAGCAACGGTAGCCGGTGTGGAGTACGTGGTGGATGCCGGGGTTCAGGATGCCCGGGGTAACTCGCTTGCTTTCCTGGCGCGTGTGTACGGACACAACCCATATCCACCGGATCTGCTTATTAACGAACTCAACCCAAGGGCCAGCACCACCAATCCGGAACGGGTAGAGTTGGTCGCGCGGAGCTCAGGGAACCTTGCCGGGATAACGCTCTACAACGGTAGCCCCTCGGACTACAACTCCCGGTTCATTTTCCCGTCGGTGGAGATAGAGGCCGGTGACTTTATTATTCTGCATTTCCGGCCCGAGGGAACACCGGAAGAGGTCAACGAGACCGTGGCAAAAGATGAGTCGGGCGGCAGCCGCGCGGTGGATCACGCCTGGGACTACTGGGTAGCCGAGGGTGGCGGGCTGCCGTCAAACAATGGGGTGCTCGCACTCTACACCACCCCGCGCGGCCGCATTATGGATGCGGTGATCTGGAGCAACCGCAACAGTGAGTCGGATCAGTTGTACCGTGGCTTTGGCACGCGACGCATGATGGAATGGGTCGATGAGGTGGTGGGCGATGGCGGCTGGGCAGTTGCGGGGTACGAGGCTGCGCCGGAAGATGCGGTAGACCCGGAAGGCTCTACCGCAACTCGCTCCATTGGCCGCAACAGTCACTCCGAGGACACCGACACGCGCCTGGACTGGCACATTGTGCCTACATCCGGCGCGAGCTTTGGTGCACCTAACAGCGACGATGTGTACTCGCCGTGATGCCGTGGCCCCGCTGGGCGGGGCGCGTTGTCGGCTGGGCGGATCTGCGGGGGCTTAGTCTGTGAGTGCTTAGTCTGTGAGTGCCGTTCTGAGGAGCACCTCAAGTTGCTCTTTGGGAGCCGCGCCTACCTGTTGCTGAATCACTTCACCATCCTTGAAGAGCAACAGGGTGGGAATGCTCACAATATTGAACTGCGCGGCAAGATCTGACTGTTCGTCCACATTGATCTTGCCAATTTTTGCTTTGCCTTCATATTCCGTGGCAATTTCGGCCAGCACCGGGGCAACCATCTTGCACGGCATGCACCACTCGGCCCAAAAATCTACCAGAACCGGTACGGGGGACTGCAGGACTTCGCTTTCAAAATTATCTGTGGTCAGGGTGACTTCCATTTCATTGTTCTCCTTGTAGTCTAGTTAGGGTACCGAAGCGGCAGCCTTTTGGCAAGTTTTCTCAGTCGGGCCTGAGGTCAGTCCGGCCATCCGGCCCTCAGTCCGGCCGGAGAGCCGAGACCAGTGTCTCCACCGCACTGTACACCGCTTCTGCGGCTGCTGCCGGTTCATCCGGGCCTGCAGCCTCCGCCGCTGCCGATATCGCCTTGACAAAGGCCGAGCCCACCACCACTGCATGAACATGCTCAGATAGCATGCGCACCTGATCTCGTGAGCGAATGCCAAAACCGGCCAGAACCTTGGCTCCACTCGCGCCCACTCGGTCCAGGAACTCAAGGTTGTCCTGCCCAAGCTCGGTAGCGGCTCCAGTAATACCTACGCGCAGTGCGGCATACACATACTCTGGTCGGCCCCTGAGCACCTCCGCCAGACGCTCAGGCGTGGTGCTCGGAGCAACTACCGGTACCACAGCCAGCCCCTGCGCAATCCCCGCCTCGTAGAGACCTTCATCGTAGTCATAGGGCAGATCCGGAACAATGAGTCCAGCGGCACCCGACTGCTTGGCCAGATCGCAGAACTCCTTCACGCCGGACGCATAGGCAATGCCTGCATAGGTCATGATAAACACTGGCGGCGCTCCGCGGTCAACCAGGGTGTGCACAAACTCAAAACCACGTGCAGTGCTAAACCCGGAGGCAAGTGCGCGCCCGCAGGCATCCTCAATAGTTGGGCCGTCGGCCGAGGGATCCGAGAAGGGAAACTGCACCTCAAGATAGTCTACCTTGGAGTCAATAAGGCCGTGCGCTGCGGCATAGGAAAGCTCACGGTCGGGGAAATATGGAATCATGTGTGCCATGATTGCTGTCGTACTCATAGGGTCTGCACCTCTTGTTCAAGGAATCGTTTCCACGACTCCGGGGCGATCTCACGCGCCGTGATAAAGATATCCTTGTCACCACGGCCGGACATGTTCACCACAACTGTGGCGCTCGGCGGCAACTCGGCCGCCAGTTTCAATGCGGCCGCACCTCCATGCGCGCTCTCAAGTGCAAAAATCACGCCCTCGTTGCGGGCAAAGAGTTTCAGCGCATCGAGGGCCTCGGTGTCGGTTGCCCGCGTGAACTCAATTCTCCCGATAGAGCCCAGATGTGCAAGTTGCGGTCCAATACCAGGATAGTCAAGCCCGGCCGAGACCGAGTGCGTTGCCTGCACCTGACCATCATCATCTAACAAAAACAAACTCTTGTAACCCTGCACAATTCCGGTCTTTCCGAGCCCGTTCATACGTGCCGCATGCTCACCGGTGTTCATCCCACGACCACCGGCCTCAACGCCTATGAGGCGGGGTGTTTCGCTTTCCAGGTAGGGTGAGAAGAAGCCAATGGAGTTCGAGCCGCCACCAACACAGGCCACCAGGGCGTCCGGTGTGGCTCCCGCCGCCTTGAGCTGTGCCTTAGTCTCCTGCCCTACTACCGACTGAAACTCGCGCACCATGTCAGGAAAGGGCGAAGGCCCCAGGGCCGAGCCAATGAGGTAGTGGGTGTTCGCAAAACTTGAGGCCCAGTCGCGCAGCGCCTCGTTGACTGCATCCTTAAGGGTGCGACTTCCGCCACTCACCGGTCGCACCTCGGCCCCGTAGAGCTCCATGCAGAACACGTTGGGCTTTTGGCGGGCGATATCGACCTCGCCCATATAGATGCAGCACTCGAGTCCAAGCTTGGCGCAAATGGCCGCGGTTGCCACTCCGTGTTGACCGGCGCCGGTCTCGGCAATAATCCGCGTTTTTCCCATGCGCTTGGCCAGCAAGGCCTGCCCGACGGCGTTGTTAATCTTGTGCGCGCCGGTGTTGGCAAGCCCCTCCAGTTTGATGTAGAGCTGGGCCCCGCCGATCTCGCGCGAGGTGTTACGCGCATGCAGAAGCGGGGTCGGCCGCCCAATGTACTCGGTGCAAATGGAGTCAAACTCTGCGCGGTACTGCGGATCATTCATAGCGGCGATAAAGGCCGCCTCGAGTTCATCTAAGGGTGGCCGGAGCACCTCGGCGACGTAACGGCCGCCAAACTCACCAAAGGTGTTTTTAAAGGCTCGGTATTGATGTTGTGGCATTCTGTATCTCCTGGAAATAGCGTTTCATGCGCGCGGGGTCTTTCCTTCCCGGCGCGGACTCAAGCCCGCTCGAGGCATCTATGAGTTCTGGGGAGTGGTCACGAATGATCTCGGCGATGTTGTCGGGGCTTAGGCCCCCGGCGAGCCAGAGCGGCCCCATGGTTGCCGCCTGCTCCACGAGGTCGGGGTCTATGCGTTTCCCGGTTCCGCCGGCCTGCCCCGGCACGAAGGCGTCAAGTAGCACCCGCGGGCAGCGGTAGTCGCGTATGCGCTCTGCCTGCTGATCGGCGGCGGCCCCATCCGCGACACTGGGCGCCCCGGCATCTGCCGCTTCGGCGCCGCGTGCGCCAAGGCGGAGCGCCTTGTAGTACGGGAAGCCCAGGGACAGACAGTCCTCGGGTCGCTCATCGCCGTGAAGCTGTACCGCATCAAGCAGTCCGGCACGCAGCAGCTGCTGCACCTCTGGCGGAAGCTCGTTTACTACGACTGCCACCTTCAGCACCGCTGTGCTCGCGAGTTCGTGCAGCAGCTCCGGGGTGGCCCGCCGCGGCGAGTTGGCGAACACAAAGCCCAGTACATCTGCCCCCAGCTCAACGGCCAGGTGCGCGTCCTCGGCACGGGTAATGCCGCAGATCTTTACCAGGGGTCGGGCGGGCGCCTGCGCGGCGCCCGCATCGGCGGCCGGAACGGGCCGACGTGCAGCGAGGCGGGACCAGAAGCGTGGGTTGCCATGCTCAGAACGCCCCAGGAGGGCGCGCCCGGCGGAAAGCCCACGCGTTATCTCACCGGCCACGGCCGGGTTGCGCATAAGAGCCTCCCCCACCAGTACCCCGTGAAAGTCCGAGCTCCCGGCAAGCAGTGCACTTTCATAGCCAAAGATACCGGACTCGTACACACACCGCGCGCCGCCTGGCAGCAGGCCCCGGAGGGCCGGGGGCAGAAGCGGGTCCATGCGGAAGGTGCGCAGGTCACGGCTGTTTATTCCATAGAGTTCCGGGTTAAGCTCGCGCACCGCCTCTATTTCCTCGGCGTCGTGGCACTCAACCAGGACTGCAAGCCCACAGGCCCGGGCCCGCTCCATAATCTCACGGGCCTCTGCCGGTGAGAGCATGGCCGCTATGAGCAGCACCGCGTCGGCCCCGGCCCTGTACGAGACATCGACATCTGCTGCGTTCAGCAGAAAGTCCTTGCGGAGAATCGCACAGGAGGGAAAAGCCTGTTTGACCTGCATGAGATCCTGCAGACTCCCGCCAAAGTAGTCCTCCTCGGTGAGCACAGAGAAGTGGTTCAGTCCCTCGGCCACGTAGAGTCCAGCCTGCTTGACCGGGTCGGCCGCAGCCGATATCTCACCGGCCGAGGGGCTCTTGCGCTTGATCTCGGCAATGAGGAACTCCTC
>SLAA01000257.1 GCA_007127105.1 Spirochaetales bacterium
GAAGATTAAGGCCCGCAACCACTGCGGCATTGGCAAAACGGCCGTCGCGGGCATAGTTGCTCATTCCGTTCACGATATTGGTTCCGGCATACGCGGCAGCAGGAACAACAACACCCCCCGGGCACATGCAGAATGAATACACCCCAAGGCCGGATGATGTCTGCGCCGCCAGTCGGTACTCAGCCGCCTTTGCGCCCGGCAGGTGAGCCTGACCCCACTGCGCCTCGTTGATGAGTTCCTGTGGATGCTCGGCCCGAAACCCAATAGCAGAGTTCTTCACGCGAAAAGGCACACCCCGGCGCAGCAACATGCGGTAGGTCTCATGCGCCGAGTGTCCGCACGCAAACACCAAGCTTCCTGCATCCAGAATCCCGCCCGACCGACCGTCTCGACCAAGAAACGTGACCCCGGTCACTCGGCCAGCCTTTATCACAAGGTCATGCGCCAGTCGGCAAAAAAGCACGCGGCCGCCCTCGGCCTCAATCATCGCACGCAGTCGTTGCGTCACACCAAACAGCACATCACTCCCAACATGCGGATGAGTCATGTACCGTATCTCCTCGGGGGCGCCAGCCTCCACAAGGGCATTGAAAATGAAGTTTCGCTCAGCACTAATATTCTTAGTACGCGAGCTGAGTTTCCCGTCCGAAAAGGTTCCCGCTCCGCCCTCGCCAAAGGAGTAATTATTGAGGGCGGAAAACGCCCCGCCCGACTCAAAGCTCTGTATAGCCGCACGCCGACTCTCCACCGAGTCACCGCGCTCAAGCACTGTCACCTCGTACCCAGCCCGGAGAAGATACAGGGCAGCAAAGACTCCGGCCGGGCCGGTGCCTACAACTACCACCGGGGCTCCCCGGGGCCGTCTCTCTGGTTCCAGCCGCACGGGCTGTGGTTCCTCACCTCCCCGAAGTTCCGGAGAGACGACTCCGACTCGCACGCGCCATTCGATTTGGCTCTTGCGACGAGCATCGAGGCTTTTCTTTAGAATGGTATAGCTGAAGCTTCCCAATTTGCTCTTGCGCCGAATCAAGGAACGGAGCTTTTCCTCAGACTCGTATGCCTGCACCGGCATGGTGATTTCGTATTCTTTGTATCCCATAGCAGAGCGACCCTTGGCACCCGGGCAAGAGTATAGCCTTGTCCAGCATGGTACCACAACGAGAACAGCAGGCGGTTCTGCAAGCAAAGCACAGCCGCGACGAAGGTGGCCGCGGCAGCTCTGCAATTACAAAAAATACACTTTTTCGTGTAGTCTTTTGCTTAAAACTACGCTTGCGTAGCCATTAGCGCTTGACCCTACCCATTCTTTGCCATAACCTTGCCTTGATTCTATGAAAAGGCGGGGACACTGTGTCCCGCGACTTGTCCAAAAGGGGGACACAATGAAGAGATTACTTATGATCCTTGCCGCGCTGCTGATTGCTCCGCTTGCATTTGCTCAGACAACCAACATCCGGTTCACACTCGACTGGGCCATACAAGGGCCACAAGCCTTGTTCCTGGTTGCACAGGACCGTGGCTACTTCGCCGAGGAAGGACTCAACGTTACCATTGACCGGGGCTACGGCTCGGCCGGGACAGTATCCCAGATAGCTGGCGGAGCCTACGACATTGGATTTGCCGACATCAACTCTATGATTGAGTTCAACGTTCAGAACCCAAACCAGGCGCTGCAGTCAATTGCGGTTATCTACAACTACCCGCCCTTCGCAATCATTACTACTCGTGACCGCAACATTCGCCGCCCACAAGACCTTGTCGGCAAGCGCATTGGTGCACCAAGCTTTGACGCCTCCTACAGGCTCTGGCCGGTTTTTGCTCAAGCCGTAGGAATTGATCCCGACAGCGTTACCTGGGTGAACATGGATCCGACACTGCGTGAACCAACGCTCATGAGACGTCAGGTTGATGCAATCGGTGCATTCTACTTCACCGCGGCACTGAACCTTGAGGCAGCTGGCGTAAACATGAACGACATTGTTTCCTTTCTCTATGCCGAGAACGGGGTCGATGTATATGGAAATGCCGTCATGGCTCCCAAGGCCTTTCTTGAACGGAATCCGGAAGCGGTTCGCGGAATGATGCGCGCACTCACAAAGGCGTGGCACTACACCCTGGCGAACCCAGAGAGTGCAATTGAAAGCGTGCGCCGTGCCGACGGACTCACCGACTCCGCCGTGGAACTCGCCCGGCTTCAGCTTGCTATTGAGACCAATATTATGACCCCCGAGGTTCACGAGGTTGGTTTTGGCGGCGTAGATAAGGCGCGACTGGAAAGTGCAATTGACCAGATTGTGGGGGCCTTTGGGTTGTCGAGCACCCCAAGCGTAGATAGTATCTTTACGGATGCGTATCTTCCGCCACTACGCGACCGACTTCCGCGTTAAAACGCAGGGAACTTCGTCAGTCGCAGGCCTGCGGTAATAGGCCTGCGACTGACTCAACCAAGGACGGGCAGATCCTCATGAGCACGGAAATTTCAACACAACCCCTGGTGAACTTTGACAACGTAGCGCTACGGTACGGAAACGGCGCCGAGAGTATTCTGGCGCTCGAGGGTCTCAACCTGTCGATCCAATCAGGCGAGTTTGTTGCGGTGGTCGGAATGTCCGGCTGTGGCAAGTCCTCACTGCTCAAACTGATGTCGGGTCTCGTCCGACCTACCACAGGCTCGGTCACCATTCACGGACAAGAGGTGACTAAGCCGCTTGGTATTGTGGGCATGGCGTTCCAGAACCCAAGCCTCATGCCATGGCGCCGTGCACTGGAGAACGTCATTCTTCCGTTGGAGATTAAGTCCGAGCAACGCTGGCTGCATTCGGGCAATGCACGCGAACACAAAGAAAAGGCTCGTGAGCTGCTCTCCAAGGTTGGGCTTTCTGGCTTTGAGGACAAGTACCCCAAAGAGTTGTCGGGCGGTATGAAGCAACGAGTGTCGCTTTGCCGCGCGCTCATACATCAACCCGAACTCCTGCTTCTGGACGAACCATTTGGCGCCCTGGACGCCTTCACGCGCGAGGAACTCTGGGGAGTACTTCAGCGCCTCCATAAAGAGACCGGGTGCACGGTGGTCCTTATTACTCACGACCTCACTGAGTCTGTGTATCTGGCCGACACGGTGCATGTAATGAGCCCTCGCCCGGGACATCTCGTATACGGTGCTGAGGTACCCTTTGAACGCCCACGCGATCTTGATGACCGGTTCAAGGTTTCGTTTACCCAAATCGTGGCGGATCTTCGCCACCATATCTCCAAAGGGCCGGAGGCCGAAGCCGTATGAGGACAAAAAGCCTGTTAGAGCAGCTCGCCCCGTGGGTAGTTATTGTTGTGGTTCTGGTTGTGTGGGAGTTCGGGACGCGGGCGCTTGGACTACAGCCCTTTATTCTGCCAAAACCCACCGACATCTACGCTTCACTCCTCCGGTGGTGGGAGCAGATCCAGTTTCACGCGGTACACACGCTTACAACAACCGTAACAGGCTTTGCCATTGCGGTGGTTCTGGGGATCACACTCGGGCTTCTGGTAGGCTACTCACGTCTGGCCTATCACGCGCTCTACCCAATCATGATTGGTTTCAACAGTGTGCCGAAAGTTGCACTCGTACCAGTGCTCGTGATCTGGTTTGGCATTGGAACGGTGCCAGCCGTTATTACGGCCTGCGCAATTTCTTTCTTTCCTATTGTTGTGAATGTTGCCACCGGCCTGGCCACGGTGGAGCCGGAACTTGAGGATGTACTCCGAAGCCTGGGAGCTAAACGCCACGATATCTTCCTGAAGGTGGGCTTACCCTCGGCCATGCCCTACTTCTTCGCCTCGCTGAAGGTCTCGGTAACCCTGGCCTTTGTGGGAACAATAATAAGCGAGACGGTAGCCTCCAACCGTGGAGTAGGATACCTCATGATTGCCGCCAGCGGCCGTTTTGATGTCCCGCTGGTGTTTGCTGGACTTTTTGTTATTGCCGTCATGGGCATAGTCCTCTATGAGGGCTTTGCATACATGGAGCGCAAACTCACCGGATGGGCCTACCGTTAACCCTTAGGCTGGATTTCGGTCGCGCATAGTGCGCTAGGCACCTTCGCTACTGCCTCGCTCTTCATTGAGAGCGTAGGAGTGAGTCACCACGATATCGGGGTTCAGCGATTCCTTCACCGAGCAGAACTTTTCCACCGACAGCTCAACGGCCCGTGCAGCTTGCTTGTCCTCTATTTCCCCGTGCATGACAAAATGAAGGTGGATTGAGGTGAAGGGAGCAGGGGTCTTTCCCTCTGCACGCTCGCCACTAATCTCCACACGCAGAGTATGAAGCTCCTGCCGCTTTTTCTTGAGAATTGGGACCAGGTCCATGCTGGCACACCCGGCCAGAGCTGCAAGGAGCACCTGCATAGGTCTGAAGCCCGCGTTCTCACCGCCAATGCTCTCGGCGCCATCCATGACCAGGGTGTTGCCCTCAGTATTGTGAGCCACAAGATGTACCGCATCATTCTGCCGTTCTAAGGTAATTTTCATTTCCATTTCTCCTTCTATCGTTATATTGAGAGTATGAACATACGCACAATTGAGGAATGCATTGGCAACACACCGCTGGTGC
Organism: Spirochaetales bacterium; assembly: GCA_007127105.1. Taxonomy (GTDB): domain Bacteria; phylum Spirochaetota; class Spirochaetia; order DSM-27196; family SLAA01; genus SLAA01. Next base: position 4,589 of record SLAA01000257.1, read on the forward strand.
GTCTACGTAAGCTTTATGCTGGCCCGAATTTACTGCTTTGCAAGTTGGAAGGAAACAATCCTGCCGGTTCAGTGAAAGACCGCCCCGCATACCATATGATCAAAGGGGCCCAGGACAGCGGTCGTATAAGACCCGGTGACACGCTCATTGAGGCCACCAGTGGCAATACCGGTATCGCGCTGGCTATGGCATCTGCGGTTCTTGGGTATCACATGATCATAGTAATGCCGGAGCACATGAGCACCGAACGCCGCGCCCCAATGAAGGCCTACGGCGCCGAACTGGTACTTACACCCAAAGACGGCGGCATGGAGGAGGCAATTGACACCGCGCGGCGCCTGGAACAGGAGGGTCGCGGGGTAATCTTGGATCAGTTCGGCAACCCCGACAACCCACTCTCGCACTATGAAACAACCGGGCCAGAAATCTGGGCCGACACCGACGGCAAGATAACCCATTTTGTAGCCTCAACCGGCACCACCGGCACTATAATGGGCACCGGCCGCTATCTCAAGGAAATGAACCCAAAGATTCAGATTGTTGGCGTCACCCCGGACGCGGCTGGCGGCATTCCTGGGATCCGCGCCTGGCCGCCAGAATACCAGCCAGCAATCTTTGAGCCGGAGCGCCTGGATGAAAAGCGCGAGATGGACAAAGGTCGCGCCGAGGAAGTCACCCGAGCGCTGGCGGCAAGTGAAGGAATATTTGCGGGAATTTCATCAGGTGGCAACGTGGCGGCAGCGCTTGATCTGGCCCACGACCTTGACCGCGCCGGTGTGAGCGACGCAGTCATTGTAGCCGTGATCTGTGACCGGGGCGACCGTTATCTGTCCACCGGCGTATTTGACTAGGGGCGGGGACTACCCGCGCCTAGAACTCTTCAAAGTCGCTGTCGCTCGTGTCCTTAGCTGGACGCGCCTCTTCTAAATTAAGGTCTATCCCTTGCGATCGAGCCTTCCCGGATTTTTGCGGTTGGTCGGCCAGAGTAATTCCGGTCTCTTGACGTGAAGCGGGCTGGCGGGTTGAGGATTTCGCCGCCTGCCCGGTGGCCGCATGCCCGGTAGCCGCGTGTCCGGTAGCCCCTCGACCTCCGCCAGCATGTCCACCAGCGGCCTGGCCAATAGCCTTGCGACCGCCACCGCCTGCAGGGCTGCGTACCGCCCCACTGGAACTGCCACGACCGCCGTCGTCGCTCAACTTAAAGAAGGTCATAGTCGTTTTCAGCTGCTCGGCCTGACTCGACAGTTCCTCGGACATAGATGCCATTTCTTCGGACGATGATGCGTTTTGCTGAATGACCTGGTCAAGCTGTGCAATTGCCTTGTTTATTTGATCTGCGCCGCTGTCCTGCTCGGCACTCGACGACCTGATCTCCTGCACCAGCTCTGCTGTTTTTCGAATCTCCGGGACAATCCCGGCAATCATCTCACCGGCGCCCTCGGCAACCGAGACACTGGTCGCCGAAAGCTCACTAATCTCGGCCGCGGCTGTCTGACTGCGTTCAGCAAGCTTTCTGACTTCTGACGCAACAACCGCAAAGCCTTTTCCATGCTCGCCAGCACGAGCAGCCTCAATTGCTGCGTTGAGTGCAAGGAGGTTGGTATTCCTGGCTATCTCTTCAATGATGGTAATTTTCTCGGCAATCTGACGCATTGCGGCAACAGTCTCGGAAACTGCCTTGCCACCTTTCTCGGCATTCTCGTAGGAGGTACGCGCAATTTGATCTGTCTGAGTGGCGTTGTCTGCATTCTGTTTTATGTTGGAGCTCATCTGCTCCATGGATGAGGACACTTCCTCAGCCGATGCCGCCTGCTCGGTGGCTCCCTGCGAAAGCTGCTGAGCATTTGAGCTCATTTCCTGACTACCAGCTGAAACATTCTCGGTCGCCGACTGCACATTCCGGACAACCTCGACCAGCCTGTCGCGCATGACGCCGAGCGCATTGGCAAGAATGCCAAGCTCGTCTTTCTGGTCTACCGCGATAGTTGCCGTCATATCCCCCTCGGAGAGTCTTTGAGCAAAGCTCACTCCGGCGGCAAGTGGCCGGGTAATCATCCGGGTCAAGAGCAGACCAAGCAGCAAGGCCAGTATGACAACCACAATAGAGACCCCAACAATGAGGTTCTCGAGAAAGGCCGCCTGCGCGAGATCGCTCTCCATCTCGGTGAGTGTATTGGTTATGTTGTTATCGGTGAGTTCAACAAAGGTTGCTCCCATGATATCTGAGATCGGCACCATAGTTGCCACTGCATCCTCGTACTCTGCGTACAAGGCCGCCCGCCGCGCCGGATCCGGCTCCCTGCTAAGTTGGTCAATAACACGGTCTATGGGTTCATAAGATCGCCGCCAGTCTTCATACTCTCTGCGCAGCCGCTCAACAATCATTCGCCCGCGCTCGGTGGCGCGTGGTAAGGCCTCAAACTCCGCAAGGGAGTCCTCCATGACACGGAAACTTGCTTCACGTTGCTGCAAGATACGGCGATAGTTCTGGTCTGCGCCTTCGGTTCCCCGAAGTTGGAAAACCTCCAGGGTTTGACCGCGAATCACCATGCGCTCAAAGTTCATGTCTCCCAAGAGGACAAGCCCCGGAATTCTGTTGTCGCCAAAGTCCAAAAGGTCGTCCGCTAGCTCATCAATTCCTAAGTACCCGACAACGCCAATGAGCAGCGCCAACACCGCAACTACAATGAATCCGCCGACTAACTTAACACCAATGCGAATGTTCTTCATGCAGGCCCCCGAAGCCGCGCCCAGTATGGCGAAGCTAAGCCTCCGCCACCGTCAGGCACATTTTGTATTACAGTACGAGCTGTAGAAATCAATTAGTACACCTATTTGACAGAAGAAGTAAACAAGATCGATACCCGATACGCAACTATCAGTACGTAAGCTCCAAAAAGTGCATAGAAGAGAAACGCAACCGCCTCGGAGCCAGCCATAGTCGGGCTGAGCATGAGTGCATGAATAAAGGCTAATGGGAACACAAGGTATCCGAGATAATGAATTCGAAGCCAGGTCTTTCGGCTCAGCTTGAGTGGCTTAGAGAACCATGCGGCAATTACCGCAGCGCTGAGCAGTACAAGCGCGGTCAGGCCAATCACCCGTGCAAGATCCAGGAACAATGTGCCA
>SLAA01000119.1 GCA_007127105.1 Spirochaetales bacterium
CCATCCCGGCCATGGTGAGGTTGTACACAACCTCATAGGTCAGGGTGCCGCTGCGAGAGATCACCCCAATTCCTCCGGGCTTATGAATACGCGCTGGCATAATGCCAATCTTGCACTTACCCGGCGAGATAAGCCCCGGACAGTTGGGCCCTATGAGCCTGAGTCCGCGTTCCTGCACATAACTGTAGTTGTCTATCATTTCCAGAACCGGAACGCCTTCCGTAATGCAAATGATCAGGGGCACCCCAGCGTCGGCCGCTTCACGAACTGCCGCTGAGGCGAACCGCGCAGGGACAAAGATGACAGATGCATCAATACGGTGTTCCGCCATGGCGTCTTTCACCGCCGAGTACACCGGAATCTCGTCCAGTTTCTCGCCAGCCTTCCCCGGTGTTACCCCGGCTACAACCTTGGTACCGTCGGCCGTCATGGCCCGAGCGTGAAATGCCCCGTCCCGTCCGGTTATTCCCTGAACCAGCACCTGTGTTTTTTCATCAATTAATATACTCATTGCCGCTCCTCGTTAGGCTCGTTGCGCTCTTAAGCGACCGATACAACCTTCTCAACCGCCTCGCTCAAGCTTTCAGCAACCTCAAGACCACGGTCGGTAAGCAACTTTCGGCCTTCCTTGTCGTTCGTACCAATCAGCCTGATTACCAGCGGCAGTTTAATGTCTATCTGGTCCATCGCCATGAGAATGCCCTTGGCGATATCGTCACAACGGGTTATCCCACCAAAGATATTTATCAACACCGCCTTGCAATTGGGGTTTCCCAGAATAATAGACAAGGCGTTCAACACCTTCTCAGGGTTTGAGCTTCCACCTACATCAAGAAAGTTAGCCGGTGAACCACCATACAGCTTAATGATGTCGAGGGTCGCCATAGCCAGCCCGGCACCATTAACAATGCACCCTATATCGCCGTCCAGGCTAACAAAACTCAGGCCATGTTTATTTGCCTCAATCTCGTCAGCAGAGTACTCCTCGAGATTCTTCAAGGCCTCGATATCCGGATGTTTGAACAGTGCGTTGTCGTCAAAGTTTACCTTTGCGTCCAGCGCCAGGAGGGTTTCGTTCTCAACAAGTCCGTAGGGATTAATCTCTACCAATGAGCAGTCTTTCTCTACAAAAAGGCGGTAAAGCTTTGTCACGGTGTCGTGAGCCTGCTCCAGCAGTTTTGGTGTCTCAAATACCCTGGTAAGGGTCTTTTTGAGTTCGGCGTCCTGTATGCCCTTGACCGGATCAATAGGCAGTTTAAGGATTTCATCTGGGCTACTGACCGCAAGTTCCTCTATATCTACACCGCCAGCCTTACTCACCATAAGCAGAACGCTCTTGGTGTTACGGTCCAGCACCAGTCCAAGATAGAACTCTTGCTGGATGTCTGCCGCTGGCGCGACCAACACCTTCTCAACCGGCAGTTCCTTAATAGTCAGGGCCAGGATCTCGGCGGCGCGTTCCCGCGCCTCGCTCGGATTCTTCGCAATCTTGACCCCACCGGCCTTGCCGCGGCCACCCACTAAAACCTGCGCCTTAATGACCACCGTACCACCAATTTTCTCTGCGGCTTCGGCCGCCTGTTCGGCAGTGGTCACCACCATTTCTACCGGTACCGGTACGCCGTATTCACCGAATAGTTGTTTTCCCTGATACTCATGTACCTTCATATTGTTCGGACCTCACTCCTCGGCCGTTTTCTCACCACGTGCCTCACGATACTTCTTAATCTCACGCTTTGTCAGATTAATAAGCTTGGTAATTTTTATATCTCGCGGACAGACGCGCGTACACTCAAAGTGATTCTCACAAGGCCAGACTCCATTCTTGGAGTCAAGCACATCCAGGCGCGCCTCAAGTCCCTGGTCACGGCTGTCAAAGACGTACCGCGCCGCTGCCACAATTGCCGCAGGCCCAATGAAGTCTGGGTTGTCGTCCAGTACAGGACAGGCCGAGTAGCAGGCAGAGCAGTTAATGCACTTGGTTGCCTCGTCAAAGAGGGCTCGTTCTTCCGGAGACTGGAGGCGCTCCTTTTCCTGCACCTCGTCTTTTGGAATGAGGAAGGGCTTGACTGAGCGAAACTTCTCAAAGAAGACCTGTTGGTCAACCATGAGGTCGCGTTGTACCGCCAAGTGCCGCAACGGCTCAATGCGAACCACGTCGCCTTCTTTTTCAGTTACATCCTGCACAAGCGTTTTGCAGGCGAGCCGCTCCTTGCCGTTAATTCGCATGGCGTCTGAACCGCAGACACCATGAGCACAACTCTTGCGGAAACTCAGGGTGCCATCCATGTCTCGAGATATCCGAATGAGACCGTCAAGTATGCGGTCGGTTGGTTCTAGTGTCAGCTCATAACGCTTAAACTCGCCCTCCCCCGTGGAGGTCGGATCCTGTCTATATAACTCAAGGACAACGTTCATCTATCTTCTCCTTCTTGGTCTTCGCACCCTGCTGCGTTTCGCGCCTAGTACACTCGCGGTTTAGGTTCCCAAATGCCAACATCAACCGACTTATAGTCTATGCTGACTTTGTCGCCGTCAAGCCGGGCAAGCGTGTGCTTGAGCCAGCCCTCATCGTCACGATCAGGGTAGTCCGGGCGTGAGTGGGCGCCTCTACTTTCCTGTCTATTCTCGGCGGAAACGGCGGTAATCAGCGAGAGATCAAGCAAATTCTCAAGTTCAAGAATCGCCAAAACTTCGGTGTTGAAGTTCTCGGCAGTATCCTGAACCCGGACTTCCTGGAAATCTTCGCGAAGCTTACGAATAGCGGCTACGGCCTCCAGCATTTGGCCTTCTTCTCTATACACACCGACCTTAGCGGTCATGACCGACTGCATCTCACGATAGATCGGCCCGGGATGCTTGCCTTTCTCGGTCTTGAGTTGTGCAACCCTCGCTTCATAGGCCTTTGCAGCGCCCTCATCTACTGGGCCGTGGCTGACGTTCTGAACATACTCGGCAATGTGTTTACCTGCACGACGCCCAAACACAACCAAGTCAACCAGGCTGTTGGTACCAAGGCGGTTTGCGCCATGAACCGAGACACAAGCACACTCACCAGCGGCATAGAGACCTTCATATATGGTGCCACCTGTGTCTACACGGCCATGAACGTCGGTCGGTATTCCACCCATTGCGTAGTGTGCGGTGGGTTGTACCGGCATTGGCTCCTCGGCGGGGTCAATTGCAAGATAGGTACGGCAGAAGTCGGCGATGTCGGGAATTTTGCTCTCAACCACGTCGCGGCCCAGATGGCTTGCATCAAGCATGACCCAGTCGTCTATTTCCCGGTCACCACGGACTCCACGACCTTCAAGTATTTCGGTCATTATTGCGCGGGACACCATGTCGCGAGGCGCCAGGTCAAGCATGGTTGGTGCGTAGCGCTCCATGAAGCGTTCGCCCTTACTATTGAGCAGTATGCCACCTTCACCCCGAACGCCTTCAGTAATAAGAATTCCCATGCCCTTGATGCCGGTGGGATGGAACTGGAAAAACTCCATATCTTCCATAGGAATGCCAGCACGCGCCAGCACGGCCGGGCCGTCACCGGTGTTCGCAATGGCGTTGGAGGTGATGCGGAACATGCGCCCGAAGCCGCCTGTGGCAAACAGGACAGCCTTGGCTCGGAAGATGTGCACCTCACCAGTTTTGAGCTCAAAAACCACAACACCGGTACAGCGTGTGCCGTCAAGCAGGAGCTCGACCACCTGAAACTCGTCAAAGAAGTGAACGTCGTTCTTAATGCACTGTTGATACAAGGTCTGAAGAATCATGTTTCCGGTACGGTCCGCTGCGTAACACGAGCGGTGCACCGGCCCCTCACCAAAGTTCCGGGTGTGCCCGCCGAACCTACGTTGCGCAATACGACCTTCCGGTGTTCTGCTGAACGGTAGCCCTCTGTTTTCCAGGTCATACACGGTCTGCACCGCTTCCTCAGCGAGAATACGCGCTGCTTCCTGATCTACGAGGTAGTCACCACCTTTTACGGTGTCAAAGGCATGCCACTCCGGCTTGTCTTCCTCGACGTTACCGAGAGCTGCGCCTATTCCTCCCTGAGCCGCACCGGTATGACTGCGCATTGGGTATAACTTGGAAATAACCGCTGTTTTTGCGGTTCTTCCCGCCTCAAGCGCTGCGTAGAGTCCGGCACCACCAGCACCGACAATCACCGCATCAAACTCATATACCACGACCTACTCCTTGTTTGGGGACAAACCGAGATGGAAACCGGTCTGAGACTCTCAGACAGGTCTTTTTTGGACTGTAACGACAGGCAAACGTGACGGCTTCATACATGACAACTCGTGGAATATATTGCCGCATTTGAATGAAGGCAAGCCTGGAACTCAGGCTTAGAGATTTCTTAGGCGGTGGTAGATAAGGAGGAGCGGGTATAACGCATAGACCGGGCCCCTAAGGATACGCCACGGGTGTGTTATGAGCGCGGTCACCATTCCAGGAAGCCTTTCTATCACTTTCTCCGGCCTTCGGCTGGCTCGTTCAGCAAGCACGTCAAACACCTGTGCATGCCAGAGATACAGGCCACCACGCAGTTCTGCAGCATGAGCTCGCACCCACCCTTCTTTTCCCGGCAGGCCCGATCCCAGTAGCACAAAGTCCGGAGCCGCCTTGTTTATGGCAGTCACAATGTCCGACTCCCGTGTGGCCGGGTAGAAACCGCTGTAGCGTCCAACAATTCGCAGCCCTGGAAAGGTGCTACGGATGTTACGCTCGGCGACAGCAATGCCGGATGCCGGTGCTCCCAGGAGGTAGAGCGAACGCCCATGGGCCTCCAGGGCAGAGAGGAAACGAATAACAAAAGGAAAGGCATGATAGCGACTTGGCAAACGCTTCTGCTGAAATTTCGCCCCGTACACCAGGGCTCTACTCAACGGAATAACAAGCGCCGCTCGTTCCATTGCATCGCGAAGCCGCCTGTTCCAGAGAGTTCGTAAGACATCCCATAGTCCCACCAGCATGACCTGCTTGAGCGCGTCGCGGGCCACCAGCTCCTCGACTACTCGCTCAAAGTTCTCTTCACGCACAATGTGCAACGGTATGCCCACGACTTTAATGCGGGTAATTAGGTTTGTCTGTTCCTCGTTGTCCACGACTCACGCTCCAGAAGCAGTACTCGAATTGCTGCAACAGCAAAAAACGCCGCGTTCTCGGTTCGCAAGACCTGCGGGCCAAGATACACCGGACAGAAACCTTTGTGTTCCAAGAGCCGGAGCTCTCGCGGAGAGAACCCACCTTCGGGGCCAACGGCCAATACAACTTTCCGAATGGTCGCTTCAAGATACCCGTGAAGGCTCTGCTCTGCAAGCGGTTCTTGATGAAGATAAAAGGCTGCGTCTTCCTTGGTGGCGAAACTCGGTACTTCGCTCAGCTCCACAGCCGGAGCAATTTCGGGCAACCGCACCGCGCCACACTGCTCGGCTGCACTCCGAGCTATGCGTTGGAGGCGTTCTTCCCGCCGAGTTCGTTCAGAACCCTCTCGCTGGGCTGCGGCGACCGTGAAATCGGTATAGACCGGAACTACCCGCGTTACACCGGCCTCTACGCAACGGCGAACCACATCATCCAGCACACGGCCCTTGGGTACCGCCTGATACAGCTCAATGGGTGGGATGTCATCTCCGCCTGCCTCACTTTCGCGCTCCGTGTCCGGGTCAGGTAACACACGCGCACGACAACTGTTGCTACCGCGCTCAATGAGGGACAACACGAAACGGCTCCCGTCCGTGAGCATAGCGGGCACCGAGTCGCCGCCCTTAAGGCGACGAACCCGGCAGAGATAGTGGAAGTCGTTTCCGGACAGGGTAACTTCTCCCGGGCCTTGACAGTCGGGAGGAAGTACAAACCTTTTCACCGGCAATGCCCAAGGCTAATTGTTGGATCCTCCGGCAGCCGCCGCAGCAGCCGCGCGGAGTTCATTGCGGTACTCACCCGCACGCAGAATGCGAACCGCTTCTTGCAGTACGGGATCAAACTCCAGGTCGTAGACCAGAGTAACTCCTGCGGCCCGATTAGCGGCATCACGAATCATTCGCCGCAGGTAAAAGTCCGGAATGTTGTAACCGTCATCCTGAAGCTTTCGGATGAAGGCAGTGATCTCTTCCTCGGAGCGATCGGCTTCCTCGGCGACAAACTCGCGTACGAGGCCGTCGGTTCGAAGCCTGGCAAAGGCCTCAATCTCATCGTCCTCGAGGCTTGGCAATGCCAGCTCAATGTCCGGAACTATGCCTTCCTTGTCTATATAGGTTCCGCTCGGCGTGTAGTAGCGAGACATGGTCAGCCGGAACCCGCCTGCACCAATACGCCGCACCTGCTGCACCGAGCCCTTCCCGAAGGTTGTCTCGCCGAGCACCAGCGCACGTTCACGATCTTTGAGGGCTCCCGCAAGGATTTCAGCCGCAGAGGCTGAGCCGCCGTCTATGAGTACAATAATTGGCAACTCATCCGGCACTGCCTGTCCCCGGCGGGCAGAAAAGACCTTGTTCTCACTCGGAATTCGCCCGCGCGTTCCGACAATGGTACCTCCAGAAAAGAAGAGGTTGGCGGTATCAACTACCCCGGTGAGCATGCCGCCCGGGTTACTGCGCAGGTCTATAACCATAGAGCTGTAGCCGTTCCCCTCAAAGTACTCAATAGCCTCCTTCACACGATCGTCGGTGTGGGGGGTGAACTGTATAATTCGAAGGAACCCAATATCGTCACCAATCATGTCTCTTCGGACTGTGGGCACTTCAATGATTGCCCGTGTAATGGTGACAGGAAAGCGGTGCTGCGACCCACGCTGTATGGTGACTGTGACGTCGCTACCAGGCGTACCACGCAGCCGATTCAGCACCTCATCCATGCTTAATGGTCGCGTCGAGTTGTCTTCAATCTCCACAATGAGGTCACCAGCAATAATGCCAGCCTCAAAGGCCGGGGTACCCTCTATGGGAGAAACAACCTCAACAAAGCCACCGCTGTCATTGCTGCTGGGTTGTTTGACAATGTTGAGTCCAACTCCGCCAAACTCACCAGCGGTGGTGTCGGTCAGCCCGCGCATATCGCGCGCGGTCAGATAGGCCGAGTGTGGGTCGTCAAGGCTGTCAAACATCCCCTTGAGCGCGCCCTCCAGCAGTTCTTCTGCATCCACCTCGTCGACATAGTTATTCTCAATGAACTCAAAAACCTGCCGAAACACCTCAATATGTCGGTCGTTACTCGACTGCAATCCCTGCGCAAAAACCGCCGGGGAAACTAAGACAATAAGAAGTCCGACGCAGAGCATGGCGGTAACTCCCACCCATACCGCTCGTTCACTTCGTGCTACTTTTTGTTCCTTATCAACTGCCATACCATTGTACTCCTCATGTCCGGTACACACGACTAAAGCGGCCGTCAGCCGCGACACTACTCAATATCTCAGTTCGAATATACAGTCCTTAAGCAGAACTTTCTATTGACCGGGCCTAGTTTCGTCCGTAAACTCGCTCCAATGCGTCCTACAAAGCTCATTCTTTACATCGGAGCCTTCTGGGAGGTGTTTCGGTTCGCCGCATTGTACACACTTTACGCGGCATCACCTTCGCTTACAACGTTGGCGGCCGGATATCTGGGTCTATTATGGTTTGGAGCCCCCCAACTAAGCCTTTCGGCAGGCTTCTTTTTTGCCGCCTGGCGCCCGCTTAAGTATCGGCCGTTCTTGCAACTGATCATTGTTGCTAAGGTGCTTTCACTTTTTGTCGGTGTGCTTGCCGTGCCTGCAATTGCTGGAGGTTCATCAATTCCGGCCTTACTGCTGCAGCCCATGCTTAACCCTCAGGTATCTTTTGGAATTCTTGTACTGGGTATCGATTTTCTTTTCACGGTGTTCCTGGTATCATTGCGGCATGAACCGGAGGAATAGATGTTGATACTTCCGATCGCCGGTGGCAAAGGTGGGGTAGGCAAGTCGCTCGTTGCCGCGAACCTGGCCGTAGCCCTTGGGCAGAGTGGTCGCCGCGTAGTACTTGCAGACCTGGATCTTGGGGCATCGAATCAACACCTTATGCTGGGGATTCCTGCGGGTCAGAAAGGCATAGGCACCTTCCTCACCGATCCTAAGGCAAAGTTTGAAGATGTGATCCTCCACACCGAGTACAAGAATCTGCGTTTCATCCCCGGAGATGCCGAGATCCCAGGTATTGCCAATCTAGGCTCGGGTCAAAAGAAGAAACTCATCCGCAGGCTCGGGTCTATTGATAGCGATATTCTTATACTAGATCTCGGCGCAGGCACCAGCTACAACGTTATCGACTTCTTTCTCATGTCCAGTAACGGTATCGTGGTAACTACTCCTACACCTATCGCCATCGTGAATGCGTATCTCTTCCTCAAGAACGCGGTTTTTCGCATTATTCAAAGCTCCTTCGGCAAGAAGAGTAAGGCGGCAGAGTACCTTGATACGCTGCGAAAAGACACACCCTCACTTCAAAAACTCTATGTCCCGGCCCTCATAGAGAAAATACGCTCCTTTGACCCAACCAGTTATAACGCCTACCAGGAGGCCATGTCACATTTTCATCCGCGTATTATCCTCAACATGCTTCAGGATCCAAAGGACTCGGACAAGATCAACCGCCTGCGCATATCCTGTCAGCAATACCTTGGCCTCAACCTGGAGCACCTGGGGATATCGTACCGCGACGACCTTCAGGACGTCGCCCTGGGCTCGCGCCTCCCTATTCTGGTGTACAAACCGAACTCCGTTCTTTCGCAAGCCCTGTATCGAATTGCGGACAAGATCACCCAGATAGAGGATGACCCAAGCGGACCGCTCTCAAAGTCGGAGGTTGAGTCCGGCTACAACGAGGCTGAACTGGAAGCGGCAGCTGATTTTGAGTCAAAGATGGACTATATTGAAGACTTGCTGCATTCGGGAGCGTTGAGTACTGGAGATCTTATTGAGACAATTAAGAACCAGCAACTTGAGATCTCCCATCTAAAAAAGGAGAATACACTCTACAAGTCGAAACTGGTTAAGGCTATGCACCAAGGCTATAGACCCTAACCACTCTACGGATGAGATAACCTGAACTATGGGCGCCAAAGAGCAAAGCATCCGGGGAACCATTGCCATTCAGGTGTCCCCCGACAAAATGACTGCCGTTGCGGTGTATTCCGGAGACCCGAACGGTGAAGAACACACACCGGACTCAATTCTCAAGTTAGCGGCCAGGGAACACATTTCCGAAGGCATAAGCCGCCGCGAACTTGTGGACCACCTGGAGCGGATCAATCGCAAAGGCCTACCCAAAGAGAAAATCACGATCTCGGAAGGTATTCCACCTCAGGATGAGAAGCCGGAAACGGTTACGTGGGAGGATATCAGCATTCCTCCGCATCTGACCGAGATCGCCGAAAGCACCCTGGCGGACGCCCGCGCCGCACATATCCGTGTTGAAAGATCCCGCAAGGTCGACAAGATTGTGAAAAAGAAGACCTTGCTCGGCACAAAGCAGGAAAAAGTCACTGAAACTGAGAGGTATTTCGACCGCATCTACATCGACCCAACCTTAATTAAGAGTGGGTTCGCCCAGGAAGGTACAAAAATTGGCACCTTGACACCTCGATCCGCAGGAGTCTCAGGGGTCGATGTCTACAGTCAAATGGTTCCCGCAAAAAAGGCAGCCGACCCGGAGTTTTATACCGGCAGTGGTGTGAGCAAACAGCGAGATGAACTACTAGCAACTTTGACCGGTCTCGTCAGGATTGGGAAGAACTGGGTCGATATCGTACCCCTTGCTCCCCATGACTGGGAAGTCACACTCAGTAAAGATCGAGCAACCGCGCTTCTGCAGTTCACACCTGGCAGCACTCAGGTAGAACGTCCCGAACCCGCCGCAGTTCGCGCGAAGGCACTTGAGCTTGGCTATGACGAGGACCGCCTGTTGTCGGAGTCCGAAATTGCGGCAATGATCGACAAAGCTATTGTTACAATGAAGCCAATTGAGAATGGGCCACTCAGTAAGAGCAGTGACGCATCCTTTGATATTTTTGTATCCGAGGACAAACTCAAGGCAGTACTGAACATTACCAAAGGCACCGGCCGCGGTAAGCCCCTATCACTTAAGGAGTTGGGTGCGGCTATCAAGGACAGCAAACTCAAGGGACTGAACCTTGCTCAGATCAAGCAGGATATTCTGGAGTTCTATGAAAGCCCAGCGACCCAACTCGCCGGTTATATCCTTGCGGAAGGAACCGCACCAACGGCAGGGCCAGCTCAAGAGTATGAGTTCGAAGCGCACCCAGTCCCGGACGAGAAGCTTGCTCAACTGAAAGAACGCGCCCGTCTTTTTCCGGATGCCGTATCGGGAATGCGCTCGCTCACGGAACTGCCCATTTCCGCCGTCACGCAGATGGCACCGGTCATTGAAGACCAGCGCATAGTCACCATCACACCGGCCGAAAACGGGCAGCCCGGCACGAACGTGTACGGGGCAACCATGCCCGGCCTTCCAGGCCCGGCGCCCAAGTTTAGACTCTTAGAAAACCTGCAACAAAAGGGTAACGTCATTATTTCCTCTATTGATGGAATACTCGACCGAGCCGATACCGAGAACGGTTATCTCTTACGCGTGCGGCCCCACAAAGACGCGGGGATCAAGGTCACCATAGCCGAGGACAAGATGTCAGCCTCCTTGAGTCTTGCCCCGGCTGTGGGCCTTGGCAAGCCTGCAAGCGAAGATGCGGTTATGGCAGCACTGAGCTCGGCCGGTGTACGCGAGGGGATCATTGAAGGGCGGGTCTCGGGTGCCTTGCGAGCTCTTGCGAAGGGTGAGCAGATCAAGGAGCTGACGGTTGCCGAAGGTACCCCCGCGCGCGACGGTGGAAGCGACAGGCTGGAGCTCCTCGTCGGCGAGGCCGCGCACAACCGAGTAGTTATAGGCCGTGATGGAGCGGCGGACTACAAGAACCTGAACCGCATTATTACGGTTAAGAGCGGGCAGGAGGTCGCCAGGATTATCCCGGCCGAGAAGATGCCGGAGGACGGACAAGATGTTCTGGGCAACACCGTCACAGCAGAGCGCGGTGAGGGTGCACCGGTGGAGTTGGTAGCCAATCTCACCCGACGAGTGGAGGCAGACGGAAAGGTCACGATTCTTGCCGACTGTGCCGGAGAGTTCATACGACAGGGTAACCGGCTTGAGGTACGGAAGACACATACTGTACAGGGCGATGTCGGAGTCAAGACCGGAAACATTAAGTTTGCTGGCACCGTGCAGATTGCGGGTTCGGTGACCAACGGTTACGCCGTTATGGCTTCAGGTGCTATACATGTTTCCGAGTCGGTGGACGGAGCTTTGCTTTCAGCCGATGACGATATCATTATTCAGCAAGGCGTCCGGGGGCAAGGTAAGGCGGTGCTCCGTAGCAAAAAGCGAATCTCGGCGGCTTTTATGGAGCAGGCAACCATTCTTGCCATTGGCGATGTAGCGGTCAAGAATCACTGCATGCGCTGCGATGTGAAATGTAACAGTGAGGTGCAGCTCTCCGGTGAGAAGGGCTCGGTCGTGGGCGGAACAATTCGGTCAAGACGAGGCTTGCTTGCGACGAACATTGGGAATGACCGTGGCATTCGGACCGAGTTGTCCTTTGGCCAGGACTACCTGATTCGTGACCAGATTGAGAAAGAAGAACGTGAAATTGCCAAGATAAAAAAACAGACCGCTGATCTTGACTTTCAAATGCGTCAGTACGAACATGACCTGGACAATGAAGGGCTGCTCAACGCCCGGCGGGAAAAGCTGCGCCTCATGAAGATTATGGAGAAACGTAGTCTACGCTTGTTCGACCTGCATGAGCGCTTTGAGGAGCACCATGAGTCACGAATTGAGGTTCGAGGCACCCTTTATCCTGGTGTGGTCTTTGAAAGTCACGGGCGCCGTCACGAGGTAACCTCAACGCATAAAGCGGTGCGGGTAGAGTTTCAGCAAAAATCCGGGCGCATAGAAATCAACAAGCTGCAGACAAAGGATGGCTAAATGCCTTTATATGTAAATTATCCTCAATGGCTCACTCCTGAGATTATTCCCGGCCTACCTTTTCGCTGGTACGGCATGATGTACCTCGTGGCCTTTGCGGTTGGGTATTATCTGGTACAGCGTCAGGTCAAGGAACACAAACTCCAGGTTGACAATGAAGAAGTCGCAAACCTCTTCTTTTGGGGAATAATTGCGTTGCTGGTAGGCGCACGGGTATTTGCCGCACTGATCTATGATACAAGCGGCCGGTTCCGAGCCGCCCCTTGGCTTATCTTTTGGCCCTTTGACGAGAACATGAACTTCACCGGCCTGCAGGGTATGAGCTATCACGGTGGAATGCTTGGTGGAGTGATCGGCGCTGTTATCTATTGTCGTATTCGCAAGCTCGATGTCCTAACCTGGGGTGACATGATTGTTGCGGCGGTCCCGGCCGGTTTTACCTTTGGACGCCTGGGCAACTTCATAAACGGCGAGCTGTACGGACGTGTCACGACCGCGCCCTGGGGTATGATTTTTCCGCAGGCCCGCCGACTAAGCACCGCCGAACCCTGGGTTGCAAGCTACGCGGAACAACTGGGAATAGCTTTTGATCCAGGTGCAATGGTGAACCTTCCCCGACATCCTTCACAGCTCTATCAGGCCGGTCTTGAAGGAGTGCTGCTCTGGCTTCTGTTGTGGTTCGTCATTCGCAAGCGCAGTCCTTTCCGTGGATTTATGATATCGATGTACATGATCGGTTACGGTTTGTTCCGCTTCATTGCGGAATACTTCCGCGAACCAGATGCCGGACTCGGCTTTGTGATTCGGCTTTCCACACGTCCCAACCCACCGCAGCTCTTTGTCAGCCCGCTCAACTTCACCATGGGGCAGGTGTTGAGCGCCCTCATGATTCTGGGAGGGGCCGTTGCGCTCGCGGCATTCGCCTACATCAAGGATCGTGAGCCCAAGGTGGAGACATTCAGCTCCGGTAACGAAACTCGGAGTGGTGCTGGCGCTGGGTCCAACAAGCGGCGGGCCCTGCGGAAAAAGGCCGGAAGAAAGAAATGACTCTCCGGGGTGGCCCGGCAGCGAGGGGCTGTTGCCCACGATCAGGCAAGGGCAATGTTTAGCGAACTGCTTTTTGTGGGAAACCCTATTGTTGATACCATTTGCGCATATGATCGGCCGCTAATAGACCGTGTTTTCGGGGCGACTCCGGAACCGGGTCACTATCCGATTGAAAAGCTGCTGTCGCTCGAGTCAATGCTTCCCCGG
The DNA here is from genome assembly GCA_007127105.1 of Spirochaetales bacterium. Taxonomy (GTDB): domain Bacteria; phylum Spirochaetota; class Spirochaetia; order DSM-27196; family SLAA01; genus SLAA01. The sequence continues at coordinate 13,275 of SLAA01000119.1, forward strand.
GTTCACTTCAAAGGTGCTTCAGGAGGCGCTTTCACAGCGGCCGCTACTGCAGCTGGCCTAAGCGCCGGTGTCTCGTATTACGGTTCATGCGGTCAAGACTTCGGTTTATTCAAGAGCATTGCTGAACGACAGGGATTCTCCATCATTGATCCTGTTGGGGACAAAACCTCACCCACAGGGCGATGTCTGCTGTTCCTCAATGATGACGGGGTGGCTGCTGCCGGACCTTTTGTCAATCGCGGCGCCGCTTCGCTCTTCGGTTCAGATATGATGCCTCCCGCATCCAGAACCTGTCTCCCTTTCATTGAGGGGTACCTCATGTCAAACTGGAGGCAGCTCCCGGAATTTCAATCGGAGTATTGTGCAGTTGACTTGTCATCAGTTTTCATTGTGTCCAGAATAGGTTCTTTGCTCGATCAGCTGAAACACAACAAGAAGCTGATCGTATTTGCAAATCAAGCGGAAGCGGAAATGTTCCTGGATGCTGAGTTAGGTCAGGCCAGCAGTCCAGATCCTGTCTTCCATCAGAGAGCTGTTGAGTTCTGCAATGGAGGTCATGTGCTCATCGTTAAGGCCGCCCACAACGGTGCGCTTGTGTACTCTACAGAAAGAACCGGCTCGGAGGTGCCTTGGGTACCGGCAGTATACCTCCCGAAAGAGATGGTATTGGACAGCTCGAGTGCAGGTGACTGTTTTGCCGGAGCGTTTCTGGGTGGACTCCTGCGGGGCTACGACTTGAAGACTGCAGCCGTCCATGCCACAAAAGCGGGGGCAGACTGTGTTATGAGATATGGTAATGGGTATACATAACCTGAGAGCGTACAATCTCCGACGGCCACATCTCGCAAATAGGCACTCAGGAGTTCGTAGCTCCATGCCAAGCTTGCAAGATTGAGGGCTTCGCGACATACTTAGGGTATGTCCCACAACGTCCTCTCGGTAGAAATTGAACATACTCGGTACAAGACTCTGCTTGACGATCGTAAAAGGGTCGACGGCTCGGTGAGACTGACCACCATTCAAGCTCATCAGAACCGTGCTGTGATTAGCGTGTACCACGAACGGCAGGGAAAACGCAGCCCCATTACCGACTTTGAGTTCATTCCGCCACGCGGGACATCGGAAGAGTTTCCGGATCTTAGACTGGAAGGCAGTTGGACCGGAAAAAACCATGCCCATTTGAGGCTGTTTCACAATGGGCGACTGTATGCTGAACGCAGCGTACGCCTTGCAGGCCGCTCACTGTTGCCAGTCGCGATACCGCTTGGTCTGTTGCTTCTACTTGGCGGTTTGTGGCTCATGTGGCCAAGTCCCCCAACCGAAACGGAGGCCCGCAGCCGGACGGCAACACGTGGTGCCCCTGTGGCAGGTGAGGCAGCCACCGAGTCGCCACGCACCAGGCCGCCGGACGCCAGGCCAGATCAACCCGTGGACGAGCCACCGGCCGCTCCACCGGCCGCTCCACCGGCAGAGCAACCACCGGCCGCCACCGAAGCACCGGCAACCGTAACCCCCGAGAGTCCTGAACCCGGAATCTCTGAGCCACGTGAGTACGAACTTGTTGTTTACTTCCGCCCCGACAGCGCCCAGATCACCGCGCACGCAGCACAGGAACTACGAGCTTTTGCGGCTCAGCTCCCCACTACTCCGGCCACATACAGCCGTATTAGCGGTCATGCCGCCCTGGCTGGGCCCCCTGCTGGACGATTGCCGCTCTCGCGTCAACGTGCCGAGGCGGTGTCAGCCAAGTTGCTCACTGCGGGAGTTCAGCTTGGTTCAGATGTTCAGGTGCGCGGGTTCGGTGCGGAACAACCGCTAACACGCAACCCAGAGCTTCAGGACGAGAATCGTCGTGTTGAGGTAGAGTTGCGTTATCCGCCATCAAATCGCCGGTAGAAGCGGCCAACTCGTACACGCTGACTCCGACGGTCATAGAAACGTGAGACGAACCATAGAAGGGGTGCGGCTAGCAAGCTGAGGAGTGGGAACCAGTCCCCAAAACGAGTGTAAACCGTCAAGCCGCGAGTCCTCAGCCGAACATCATGCACCAGGTAGTCTTCCACATAGTAGTCGAGCCGGGCTTCAAGGCGGCCAAACTCATCTATGACCGAGGTGAGTCCGCTTGCCGTGCCTCGCACTACCGGCCGCCGGTTCTCCACCGCACGAAACATGCCACCAGCAAAGTGCTGCTTAGCCTGCAGTTCATTCAGCGACCAATAGTCGTTCGTGAGGTTCACAATCACCTCCGCCCCATTCAGAACAAAGTGTCGCACCTCATCTGAGAACACATCTTCAAAGCAGATCGGTGTTGCAAACGAAAACTTCGGGTGCTCAAATACGGTGCGCTCGCTTCCCGGCTCCCAGAAATGAACGTCGAAATCCAGGAGCATATCGTGGACCCAGGGCAAGGTGTCCTCATAGGGGAAATGCTCGGTAAACGGGACCAGACGAATCTTGTGGTAGGTCTGCTTTCGCTCTCCGGTGTCAGAAAACAGCACTGCAGCGTTGTAGTTAAGTCGGTCTATCTCGTTACCGTCTTCGTCCAGGACCAGTTCATAGTCGTCGTTGCCGGTGATCAGATAGGTACCAATCTGCTCCTGATACTCAAGAAAGCGCCGCACAAGCCGCGCAAAATACTGTCGTTGCGGGTCTTCCTGGCTCCAGCGCCGAATGTTTGGCACAAAGGCAGTCTCACTCCACACAATGAGGTCGGGCTCATGTTCCAGGCTCTTGTCAGTGAGCCTAATCAGGGCGTTGAGGGTGTGATCGTAGTCGTGCTTACGGGGGTCGGAGTTCTGTTGGATGAGCGCGACTCGAGCGGTATCATAGGTGGGCGGGCCGAAATGGTGCTCAACCGCAAGACTTGCCGCACCGTAGAAGAGTGTAGCGGCCAAGGCAAGACCGGCAACCCTCAACGGTCGCCCCTGCCAGCGATCAAGCCCCTTGGTCCCAATGAGCCTGCTCCCCGCGTGCTCGGCAAGCGCGGCGTTCACGAGCACAATGAGAAAGCTTACACCCCAGACTCCGGTAATATCGGAGATCTGGATCAGCGGTACCAGACTCCACTGCGAGTGTCCAATCAGTGCCCACGGGTAGCCCAGGAAACCGGATGAACGAACAAGCTCGAATCCGGTCCAGGCAAGGGGAATGATCAGGTATCGTGATATGCGTGTACGCCTATACAGCAGGAGGAGGACCGGCGAAAAGAGAATGTAGTATCCCAGGAAAACAACCGTCACGAATTGAAGCGAGACCAGGCTAAAGGTTCCAAGCCAGTAGTTGGTCAAGAGTGTGGTGGTAACTCCGTAGGCGACACCGTAGAACCAGGCAACCCCGAATCGCGCAAAACGCCACACGAGCAGAAGAGGCACCAACGAGATCCAGGCGAGCCACGGTATGCCGTCGAGCCGCAGGAACGAAGGTTGAGCAAAAACCGAGAGAAGTACCGCAACCGCAACCCAGCCAAAAGCAAAACGTCCAAAGCCCCATGATCCTGGCAGCACCGCTTCAGCAAGCTGACGCCGACCAATGCGAAAGTAGAAATAGACAGGCAGGTTCACCAGCATGAGCGGTAAAAACCTAGCCGCGGCTCGCGCCCGTTCCGTGCGGGTATCAAGAGCCAGACGCAAATTGCCGCCGCTCTCGATAAAGCGCTGGACATAGTCCATCTCTGCATTAATCGCAAAGACATAAGCAAATAGAAAAAGCAGGAGACCAAAAAAGAACAGGGCTTCCGGTATGAAGGCCAGGCTGTAGAGGCGCCTGCGCGCAAAGGGTCCTTGTGTCGGCAACAGGGCAGTAATGAGAAGTACCAGGCCATACAAGAAGTGCAAGGCAATCAGCAGATAATACGGTGCATCACCCGGCCCCGGATCTACAATGACCAAGGGACCCATGGCGGTGGTACCAAACACAAGCGCCGCTACAACAATATATCCAAGCCCACACACCAAAACTGGTCGCTGCATCCAGGTGCGAAGCGTCTTTCTCCAACTCCGTAGCATTTCTGCATACTAAGATGAATGTGCTTTGACGACAAGGGAGCACCGACAGGGGAGCACGGTGTCGGCGGGCAGTTCGCGTGTTGGGTCACCTCGGCAGGCGCTCCCGCCAACTTGCTTGTCCTTTTTGCGCAGGGAAAGTACCATCGACACATGACAGTGATGAAAGCAACAACCAGACTCGACACCCTGCTCGTCGGCCGCAAGGTGCCCTTTGGGCCAGCCGGTGAGTTGAGCGCAGTTCAGAAGCACCCGGTGTCGGGCGCGGTTGCCCTTGAGAGCACCGGGCTAAGTGGCGACGAACATGCCGAGCACGGTCACGGGGGCACAGACAAAGCTCTTCTCCACTACCCTGCCGAGCACTACGAGATGTGGGGTAACCGCCTTCAAGGCTTTCACCTTAAGCCGGGTGGTCTTGGAGAGAATATCTCTACCCTCGGAATGACCGAGGAGACCGTGTGTATTGGAGACCGCTATCGTGTGCATTTGCCCGGCCCCATCGCCACTGAAACTACCAAGCACTCCGGCGCAGAGAATGGGAACGAGGTGGTCTTGGAACTCAGCGAACCACGACAACCCTGTTGGAAGCTCGGTCACATCTCCGCCGTACGCGAACTACCTCTCCTCATTCAACAAGAGGCCGCCACCGGCTGGTACTACAGGGTTATCACGGCCGGGGTTGTGGCCGCGGGTGCAGAACTCGAGCTCATCTCACGACCTCATCCAGACTGGCCACTTGTACGCATTATTCGTGGTGTCTACGAGACCCCGCTTGATGCGGAGTTTCTCAGCGGAATTGTCTCAATTCCTGAACTCGGCGCCGCGTGGCGGGCCCTCGCGGCCAGACGCCTTGAGACCGGTACCGTTGAGAACTGGAAGGGCAGGCTGTATGGGCCCTTTGCCACGAACGCTCACGATTAATCATGCGTATGACGCCGCTTAGCCTCGTAATTGGATGTCTAGGCTCAGGCAAGAGCACCTTGCTTAACCACATTATTCACAGTTATCCGAACCGCCGTGTAGGAGTCGTGGTCAACGAGTTTGGCGACATTCCGCTTGAGAGTTCAATTATAGAACCTCTCAATGACGCGGTTCGTGAGATCCGCGCGGGTTGCATGTGCTGTTTGGCTCGAGACGATATCGTCGCTGCCGTGGACTCCTTGTGCGCCGCCGACCCCGGACTGGAGCATATATTCGTCGAGGCCTCCGGCGACAGCGATCCAGTGCCAATCATTCAAACTCTCGCCGCCGGAGGCTTTCGTGAAGCGGTGATGCTCGGCTCAGTAATATGCGTTGTTGATGTCACGTGTTATGAAGCGCTGTCTACCGGCAACCCGCTCCTGCGTCGGGGAATTACCGGTGCGGATGTGGTCCTCCTCAGTAAGGTCGATGTCGTTATACCAGATGCTGCACGTGAGGATATTCAGCGTTACGCCCCACGAACACCGGTTCTCATCTGGGACTCGGATCTGAACCTTGCCGTGGTGTTTGAGCAGAGTAGTTACGACACATCACGGCTGGAATCACTGATAGAGGCATACGAAGCCGAACAGAAACGCAACAGCGGCCCGGTCGACATGCGTGAGAAACCGGGCCAGCAGGTCACACATTCGCTGAAGCCCATCTTTTACCGCTCCCAAACGCCGCTTGACCGAGATCGACTTGATGCCTTCTTTGAGTCGCTGCCTCAGGAGGTGATACGTGGTAAGGGCTTTTTTGCTGCAGCCGGGCCGGAAGAGCCGTATGTGAAGTACATCGTCCAGTATACCGGTGGGCGTTATGAACGCTACCCCCGCCCCTGGAAACCGGAAGAACCGCACGAAAGCGCGTTGCTGTTGTTACACAACCATGGTAATGAACAGGAGCTTCTCAATGGAATTACTGGTTGTCATCCGATTGATCCTGATTCATATGCCAATGCAGATGCTCAGGCCCGGACTTCTTCGAAGCTCGGCGGTTCCGATACTCCTGCCTCAGATATGCCCAGCTGAAGCTCTCTGGTACTGGGTCATCACCACCGTGAAAGAAACCATTACAACGCAGGATTCTCGCCAGTCCCAAGACACTGCCACGCATGAGTCCATGCTTAAGTATTGACTGCTCGGTATATCGTGAACAGGTTGGAGCGTAACGACAGGCGGCGGGCAGATGTGGGGAGACAACATGTCGATACACAACAACAGGAAAGGCGAGTAGTTTGCGCAGTAGGCGAATTGGACGACTGACACTCATATCTGTTAAGATGATCATACGATAGTGGGAGAGCAGGGAGCAAGAGTATGGCCGGAAAGAAGAAAGGCGAAGTAATAACCTTCAAGGTAGACGAGTCGTTGGCACACGCACTCGAGGGCATTCCAAACAGATCAGAGTTCATTCGCAACTCTATTCTGCACGCACTCGAGAACGCCTGTCCACTGTGTAAGGGTGTAGGAATTCTCACCCCGAATCAGCGGGCACACTGGGATCGTTTTGCCGAACATCACTCTATTAGGGAATGCACGGTTTGTAATGAGTTCCATATCGTGTGTGATGAGTCCGGTGACGGCGCCCTACCACACGAACACGCCTAGCTGCGTAGTATCTACTATCTGGTGAAAACATTGGAAATGAATTGAAAAACGTCTATGATGTAAGACGTCATGGAATTCTCTCACGTGACAAAGCACCGGACTATGTCAGATCAGACGTGAACGAAAGGATAGAATTAAATGAGTTCCGAGAATGTTAAACTACAAGAAATCATCGGTATCGACTCGGAATTAAACAAGTTACAGGATATGGATATCCTGCTCGAAAAAATTCTCACCGAGGCACGCAGAGTGGTGGGTGCCGATGCCGGATCTCTCTACATAAGCGATGGCGAAAAACTCACAATAAACTATGCCCAAAACGACACCAAACAGCGCGAGCTCCCGCCCGGCGAGAAACTGATCTATAGCGTTTTCAGTATTCCTATCAACACCCAGACGATTTCCGGATACGCAGCAGCCACCGGTGAGGCCGTCAATATTCCCGATGCCTACGAGATTCCCGAGAGCGCCCCATATGGGTTTAACCCGCATTATGACAGGGTCTCCGGCTACAAGAGCACCTCTATGCTCGCGGTGCCGTTGAGCACGAACATGGGCGATATCCTCGGCGTCATTCAGGTAATCAACAAACTGGACGAGAAGGGTAAGGTCATTGCCTTTTCCAAAGACGACGAGCTGCTGGTTACTCACTTTGCGACCAATGCCACGGTCGCGCTCCAACGAGCGCAGATGACACGTGCCATCCTGTTGCGCATGATCAAGATGGCCGAGTTGCGCGACCCAAAAGAGACCGGCCCTCATGTAAACCGGGTGGCCGGTTATGCGGTCGAGATCTATGAACGCTGGGCCAAGGAACAGGGTATAGAGCCCCGTGAGATTGAACGTACCAAGGACAGCTTTCGCATGGCCGCTATTCTTCACGATGTCGGCAAGGTGGCTATATCGGACAACATTCTGAAGAAGCCCGGCCGTTTCACCGACGACGAGTACACCGTCATGAAGCAGCACACGCTCCACGGCGCTCGCCTCTTTCTGAACAAACAATCAATTTTTGACGAGATGGCCATTGAGGTCGCGCTTAACCACCATGAAAACTGGGACGGTACCGGGTATCCTGGGCATGTCGATGTAGAAACCGGGGCACCACTCAAGATTGATGCGGCTGGAAATGTCGTCGGCAAGAAAGGCGAGGAGATTCCACTATTCGGGAGAATTGTCGCAATCTCAGATGTCTACGACGCACTGCGCTCGCGGCGCGTTTACAAAGAGTCCTGGACGCATGAACAGACTCTCGAGGAGATCCGTAAGATGTCCGGTACAAAGTTTGACCCTGAACTTGTCGATATCTTTTTCAAGGTACTTCCGACAATTGAAACGATCTCTGACAAGTACAAGGACGATAGCGAGCTATCCTAAACGGTCGTCCGCGCCCCGTTAACGAGGGCGCGGACGAAGCACATGTATCCAAGGCAACGACGTCCCGTTTGACCTAGGCGTCCTTGTAGGCCGCCACCAGTTCTTCCATTACCTTTTTACCATCACCAAACAACATAAGCGTATTGTCGGCCGCAAAAAGTGGGTTAGCAATACCAGCAAAACCTGGGCTCAAGCTCCGCTTAATCACCACGACGGTGCGCGCCTTGTCTACATCCAAAATCGGCATGCCGGAGATTGGTGAACCTGCGCTCTCACGAGCAATTGGGTTCACCACGTCGTTTGCCCCCAGAACAATGACAACATCGGTGCTTGGGAAGTCCGGGTTAATGGCATCCATCTCGCGCAGCTTGTCGTAGGAGATGTTTTCCTCTGCAAGCAGCACGTTCATGTGACCCGGCATGCGTCCGGCAACCGGATGAATACCAAACTCAACATGAATGTCGTCGGCCTCCATTGCCTCGGTGAGAAGCCGAACCCCGGTCTGCGCGCGTGCAACCGCCATACCGTAACCGGGAACAAAAGCCACCCGGGAAGCAGTCTTCAGGATCATGGCCACCTCCTCTGCCGAGGTCGACTTCACCTTACCCGCGTAAATATCGCCCTGCTCTTTGTTCTCTACAATGGCACCTACACCGCCGAACAAGACGTTTGCCAGGGAACGATTCATGGCCTTACACATGTTCTGGGTAAGGATAATGCCGGAAGCTCCAACCAGTGAACCCGCAACAATCAGCACGTTGTTACTGAGTACAAACCCTGTAGCCGCAGCGGCAATTCCGGAGTAGGAGTTGAGCAATGCAATGACAATAGGCATGTCGGCGCCGCCTATGGGCATGACCAGAAGAACTCCAAGCACAGCAGAAAGGCCGACCAGGGCCCAGTACAACTCGGTGCGACTTGGATCAAGCACAATCATAGCGGACAGCACCAAGGCGCCTCCAAGGACAAGCACCTTCACAACCTGCTCGCCGTGGTAGCGTACCGGTTTTTCGGTAACTATACCCTGCAACTTGCCAAAAGCAATGAGACTTCCCAGGAAGGTAACGGCACCAATGAGCCCGGAGGCCGCTGTCGCAACCGACTCCTGCAGGCTCATGGCCAGCCCGGATCCTGCACCCATGACCGCTGTCGCGACCGCCGCTATGAGCACCGCACCAGCAACCAGTACCGAGGCCACACCACCAAAGCCGTTGAAGAGGCCTACGAGCTGCGGCATTGCCGTCATTTTGATTCTCACCGCCAGTACAATACCGACGATGGAACCACCAATGAGACCACCAGCTACCAGCTCCATATGGACAAAACCTTGAAACCAGAGAGTTCCCACCACCGCCAAAGCCATACCAACGGCGCCCAGGATGTTGCCGCGTACCGCAGTGCGCGGATGCCCCAGGTTCTTGAGCCCCAAAATAAAGAGCACCGCGGCTACCAGATATAAGAGATTCAGGTGTTCAGGCTGCATGTTTAATCCCTCTTCTTGAACTTACTGAGCATTCGATGAGTCACCACGAAACCGCCGACCACGTTGATGGTGGCGAAAAAGAGTGCAGCGGTGGCAAGCACGGTTGTAAAGGTTCCACCGCCCGCGCCCAGTGCCAACAAGGCGCCGATCACGGTGATACCACTAATTGCGTTTGAACCCGACATGAGTGGGGTGTGCAGGATAGGTGGGACTTTGGTAATAACTTCAAAGCCGACAAATATTGCCAGCACGAATATCGTCAGGATGTTGATGAATGCGGCTGTATCTAGCATGAGTTCCCCCGTTTAGTTCTTGTCACCGGCAGCAAGGCTTGGCGCAACCACCTGGCCCTCGCAGGTAACCAGCGTTGCCGCCACAATCTCGTCCTCGCGGTCAATCTCAAGCGCCCCTTCTTTATTACGAAGAGCCTTGAGAAAGGTCGTGATGTTCTTTGAGTAGAGTCGACCCGCGGTGAATGCAAGTTGGGATGCAATATTCTCAGGGCCAATAATGCTCACTCCCTTGTGCACCACCGTTTCGCCTGCTTTTGTCAGCTCGCAGTTACCTCCACGCTCGGCGGCGAGGTCAATAATCACCGAACCGGTACTCATGCCCTCAACCATTTCGGTGGTGATGAGGCGAGGTGCTGGCTTCCCGGGAATAGAGGCAGTCGTTATGACCGC
>SLAA01000205.1 GCA_007127105.1 Spirochaetales bacterium
CCGGGGGGTGTTGTTGTTCCTGCTGCCGCGTATGCCGGAACCAATATCGTGAACGGAATGAGCAACTATGCCCGCGACGGCCGTTTTGCCAATGCCGCAGTGGTTGCGGGCCTTAATCTTCGCCAGCTGCTGGGGCGAGAGATAGAAGCGGCCGAGGCGCTCGACTGGGTTATGGAACGCGAGCACTTCTTCTATGAGATGTCCGCAGGATACCGTGCTCCGGCCATGCCTGTACGGGAGTTCATGAAGCCTTCCAGCACCGGAGCAGCGGGCGCTCGGAACGGTGTTCAGCAACGCCCCAAGAGTTCTGCTGCTGAGTATCAGAGCAGCTATCCCCTGGGCCTTGTCGAGGCTGACCTGCGCGAAACATTGCCTGCGCCCATTATTGGAGCCTTACAGGAAGGACTTGCCGAGTTCGCACGGAAACTCGGTGGTTACGAGAACGGCTTGCTGCTGGGGCTGGAAAGTAAGAGCTCGGCGCCAATACAGGTCGAGCGGGATCCGGCGCACCTGAATGCAGGCTACCGAAACCTCTACGTGGCAGGGGAAGGTGGCGGTTGGTCGGGTGGAATTGTGAGCTCGGCCGCAGACGGCCTGCGGGTTGCGCAGGCCATAGTAGCGTCGGATGAATAGGTAGCGGCGAGAAAAGCCTCGGAGATAAGCCTCGGCGAGAAAAGCCTCGGGACGCAGAATCACTCAATTGGGGTGTCTGTATCATTTCCCCATTCAAGCCAGGAACCGGAGTAGTTGCGAACACGTTCATATCCGAGCAGTCGCAACACAAAATAGCTATGTGATGATCTTGCCCCGGATCGGCAGTACACAATGACCTCTTTGTCCGGAGTCACCCCCTGTGCATGATACAGAGAACGCAGTGTCTCCAGGGGTTTCAGGGTAGGGTCAAACAGATCCTTAATGTGCGACTCCCAGTTTATGTTGCGAGCTCCGGGGATGTGTCCGTTACGAGCAGCTGTCGGAAGAAGGCCAGCAAACTCCTCTGCTTTTCGAGCATCCACAATGACGACATCGTCCTGGCCCAGAGCCGCCAGTACCTGTTCCTTGCTCGCCAGGGCTGCCGCGGTTGGGTGGGCGGTGAAGGGTTGTGGTGTTGCTGCACGCGTTGTCGTCTCGGTGGCCAAGCCTGCCGTGGACCAGGCAATGAAGCCCCCATTGAGAATGCTTACATTGCTCCGACCAAGCCATTCCAGCACCCACAGCATTTTGGCGGACGGCACGAGGCCGCTACCGTCGTACAGAATGAGTGGGAGTTCGTTGCCTATTCCTAACTGGGTGAAGCGCTCGCACAAGGTTTCTAAGGAAGGTAAGGCCCCCCGATCCGAGTCAGGATCCTGCAGCAGACTAACTGGAAAGTTTACTGCACCTGGGATGTGCCCTTCCTTGTACTCGTTTTCTCCGCGCAGATCCAGGAGCATGAGCTCCCTGTCGGTGCTCTTGTTCCTGTCAGACTTTGCATCCGCCATGACCTTGCTGAGTAATTCTTGTGCGGCTTCGAGTTCAATAAGAAGACTGTGGTTGTGCATGCCGTTTGTCCTTTTTCATGTTGGCAGTGAGTTGATGTGAGTAGTGAGCGAGCCTACCATAGAAGTCTCCGCTGTTGGAGGTCGGCGCGACTCTCTTCGTAGCTCATTTCCGCAAAAATCCCGTGAAAGATGAGGTTCGCCGCTCGCGGCGCCCACCATTCCCAGTCGTTTGCAGCCTCCACCATTACTGCTACTACTACCTGTTCGTCCGGGTCATCACTTTCGTAGGGACCATACGCAACAAACCAGGAGTGCCAGTTTTCTGATACCGAGTCCACCTCGGCTGTCCCGGTCTTGCCCGCAATTTCTACGCGGGGAGTGGTTATAACCGAGGAAGCGGTGCCACTCCGAACCACCTCACGCATAGCATGGCGCACCATAGTCAGTGTGTCCTGGCTAAGCTCCATTTGCGCAATAACCTCCGGCTCCACTCGCCCGAGAACCGTGCCGTTGAGACCGTCCCGCACCTCCTTGAGGATGTGGGGCCGATAGATGCGACCGTCATTCACCAGCATGGCAACCATGTTTGCCAGCTGCAGTGGCGTTACATCAAGAAAGCCCTGACCAATTGCAACATTCACTGTATCACCCTGTACCCATGGGCTATTGAACCGGCCTTGTTTCCATTCACGGCTCGGTACGAGCCCCGACCGTTCGCCCGGTAGATCAATACCTGTGAGAGCTCCGAAACCAAACTCCGATGCGTATGAGAGCAGCAGGTCGGTACCAAGGTGCTCGTTGCCCAGGGTCGCGAAGAACACATTGGACGAGTTGGCAAGCGCCTGAGTAATGTTGAGACTGCCAAATCCGCTCGGGCGCCATTCCCGCACCTCCCTATTGCCAATGCGGTACACCGGATGAGCGTAAATGATGTCATCCGGGCCTATCACTTGCTCTTGAAGCGCGGCCGCGGTCAGGAGAATTTTGAAGGTCGATGCAGGGGGATAGCTGCTCTGGAGGGCTCGGTTAAGAAAGGGAGCACGAGCGTCTGTTTGAAGTTGAGACAGTGCTGTGTTGCTTTGGCGTCCGTAGAGCGTGTTTGGATCAAAGCTTGGGTAGGAGACCATGGCAAGGATCTCTCCGGTGCTGGGTTTCAGCACCACGACCGAGCCCAAACGCGCGCCCAGAGCTTCTGCGGCAAGCCTCTGGATGTGGCGGTCTACGGTGAGTATCAGGTTGTTGCCGGGCTCCGGCGGCACTATCTCTGCCTCCCTCTCCGCGACAGAGCGGCCATGGGCATCGAAGGTACGTATTCGGCGACCTTCAACACCTTGGAGTTGCTGATCGTACTGTTGCTCGATTCCGCTTTTGCCGAGCACTGAGTGGGCGTGGTAGCCTTCGTTGTAGAGCACCTGAAGCTCACGTGGAGTTATTTGTCCAACATGTCCTATCACGTGCGCCATAAACTCCGACTCGGGGTAGGTGCGTACCGGAGTGGTTTCCCAGGAGACGCCGGGGAACTCCTGTATGCGTTCTGCTAAGTGTGTGACTGTCGCCATGGGGGCTCGAGACAGGATATTCACTTGCTGGTGGACTCGGTAGCTGGACGGCGGCACTCGATCATGGATGTGTGCGGCCGGTATGTCCAACAACTCGGCCAGCTCGGAGAAGAGCTCTGCGTGTTGGTCGCTTGGAACCTGGGCCGGATTGAGTTGAATAGTGAAGGAGGTTTGGTTGGCAGCAATGGGCTCGTCGACATGACGGTCAAATATTTCACCGCGCGGCGCTACGAGTGTTGCTCCACGTCTGGTCAGTGACACCGCCTGGGAAGCATAAAACTGTCCTTCAATAACTTGAAGTGAGAACAAATGACCTAAGTATCCAAGGAAGAACACGGTCACGACCGTTCCAAAGACAAGGCCGCGCCAACGCAGCCCCTCAATCTGGGCGCCGGATCTGGTGTGGTTGGTATAGCCAGGCGAAATACTCATAAATGATCTCTCAACACCAAGGTTAACGCGTTTTATCTCTGTGGTCTACCGTCCAATTGGTGGCTCTCTATGCTGGTCATTCTTGCATAAGTGCGACAAATTCAGGACTATGTTGCAACACAGGTGTGAGTCGCTCGTAGATTGACGGAGCATTCGTGCCATGACTGGAGGCCTAAGCCATGAACGAACACTTTGAAACTGAGGCAATTCGCGGTCAGATTGAACGCAGCTCGCACCGGGAGCACGCGGTGCCGGTGTATCTGACCTCAAGTTTTGTTTTTGAAAGCGCTGACCATGCACGGGCCCTCTTTGCAGACGAGGTTGAGGGGGCGATATACTCGCGGTACAGCAACCCGAATGTTGACGAGTTCATTCAGAAGTTAGCCAAACTAGAGGGCTGTGAGACAGGTGTCGCCACCGCTAGTGGAATGGCGGCCATGTTTGCGGGTTTGGCGAGCTTCCTGAACGCAGGGGATCATGTGGTGGCCTCACGCGCACTTTTTGGGTCCACTCACCAGATTCTGACGCAAATTCTCCCGCGCTGGGGAGTTGAGCATAGCTACGTGAATCCGAGTGATGAGGCAGGCTGGAAGGCCGCTATTCGACCCTCTACCAGGATGCTCATGGCCGAGACGCCCTCCAACCCAGGGCTGGCCCTGGTGGATCTTGAGTTCCTGGGAAATCTGGCGAAGGAGCACGGGTTGCTCCTGAACATAGACAACTGCTTTGCCACCCCATACCTGCAGAATCCAGCGCAGTATGGTGCCGATATCGTCACACACTCTGCTACCAAGTTCATAGACGGCCAGGGGCGAGTGCTTGGTGGTGCGGTGTTGGGAAGCCGTGAGGTCATAGACAAGGTGAAGTTCTTTGCCCGACAGACTGGCCCTTCTATGTCGCCATTCAACGCCTGGGTATTGTCAAAGAGTCTGGAAACGCTCGCGGTTCGCATGGAGCGCCACTGCGAGAACGCACTGGCAGTTGCTACGCACCTGCAAAAAAATCCCAAGCTCAGTGCGGTGAACTACCCATTTCTTGAGAGTCATCCGCAGGTGAAGCTTGCGAAACGCCAGATGCGGCACGGCGGTGGCATTGTCACGCTGGAGCTGGCCGGGGGCTACACGGCCGGTACGCAGTTTCTGGATGCGCTCGACATGATCACGCTCAGTTCTAATCTGGGTGACAGTCGCAGCATAGCAACCCATCCGGCCTCCACGACTCATTCCAAGCTCAGCAATGAAGAACGAGCTGCGGTCAACATTACCCCGGGACTTGTCCGTATTTCGGTGGGGCTTGAGACGGTGGAGGACATCATTGCCGATATCGACCAGGCGCTTGAGCGTGTCGGGTAGAGCATAGACTACCTAACTCACTCCTGCATTCAAGGTACTACCTGCGGTAGCACATCCGCAGCCGTGCCTCGAATAGAAAGGTGCAGCAGTGTCGACAGGGGTGTTTCCTCGGGGTTAACTTCCACGACGGTTGCTCCGGACTCGATCGCGGTCTGAGGCAACATGGCTGCCGGGTACACCACGGCTGAAGTCCCAATGCTCAGGAAAAGGTCGGCCTGCTCGGTGGCTTCAAAGGCCTGCTCAATTTCCGCTTCCGGCAGGTTCTCCCCAAACCAGACGACATCCGGCCGAAGGTGGTCCCCGCATTCCGGACAACACGGAACCGGACTGCTCTCCAGTTCCAGGTCGCCTTGTGGTACCGGACCGACTGCAGAGCCACTGGCCTTGAGGTTATCCTGGTCGAAGTTGGGGTATGAAACACACCCGGCGAAACAGCGCACGCGCAGTATGTTTCCATGTATCTCAATAAGGCGTTTGCTTCCTGCCCGCGCATGCAGGCCGTCAACGTTTTGGGTAATCAGCGTGAAGTTTGGTGCGTTGGCCTCCAGGCGTGAAAGGGCGAGGTGGCCAGCGTTTGGTTTGGCCGCGCGTACCGCGGCGCGCCGTTCGGCGTACCAGCGCCACACCAGTTCCGGGTCTCGCCGGAAGGCCTCCGGAGTTGCTAAATCTTCAGGGCGGAACTTTGACCAATGACCGGTCTGGGCATCACGAAAGGTTGGAATGCCACTTTCCGCCGAAATCCCGGCACCGGTGAGTACTGCAATGTGTACGGCCTCCTGAATGAGTTCCTGGAGGCGCGTGATCTGATGTTGAAACGAAGTGTCCGAGTTCCGCATATCTCCTGTCTACCACAACCGTGCAAGCATAAAAACCCCCACTGCTATCAGGAAAATGTTAATGATTCGATGAAAGCTCCGGTACGGTACTCGGCGGTTCACGCGGCGTCCAATCACCGTGGCAAGAAGAACCCCAGGCATGCTGAGCAGAAATAACCTGAGCATCTCGGCCGTCCACAAGCCGCTTAGGCCATGTCCAGCAATAACCAGTACCCCCATGGGAGCAAAAAAGGACTGCAGTGTGGCACGAAAATCTTTAGGAGACCAGCGACGCAGCCCGGCATACACGACAACCGGTGGCCCGGAGATGTTAAAGGCCGCCCCGGCCATTCCGGCAATGGCGCCGACTCCAAAGGCGGGCCATTGGGCACGCAGATGGGGAAGGTTAGGTCTCGCCAGGCTATAGCCGCCGTACGCGATTATGGACACCGCAATAACTCCCACCCCAATGTGTTGCGGGACATTGTTGAGAATAAAGATTCCCAGCGGGATTCCGGCAAGCGCCCCCAGGTTGAGTCTCCAGGCATCCGAAAACCGGACATCCCGCAGACTGCTCCCCAGTATGATCATACCCGCAGTCATGCTTACCAGCGCGACAAGTGGGGTTGCAAGCCTCAGGTCTATGACCAACACCAACAGTGGCATGGCTACGAGCGCATTGCCAAAGCCAATTGAGGCCCGCACCAACTCCGCCACAAAAAGAATGAACAGTACTGTAATTAATGTCGACATCTTGTTCCGGCCTTAGCGGCAGTATAACGCAGAATAGGGTGGTTTATGGTACAATTGGGCCGTGGCAAAGTCGAGGTTCCGGCCCAACATGCTCAAAGAGCTTGAGATCATTTTTGACTCTACCCATGACGCAATTATAGCGGTGGATGCAGACTCCCGTATAACCCTCTTTAACAAGACGGCTGAAAAGCTCACCCGTCAGCGTGCCGACGAGGTTTTGGGGCGTCCTGTCGGCGAAGTTATTTCAACAACCCGCCTGCCGGTGGTGCTCCGCACCGGGAAACCCGAGATTGACTGGAAACACCCACTCGGGGAGATCAACATTGTTACCAGCCGCATGCCGATTGTGGACTCCGACGGCACAATCATTGGCGCCTTTGCTGTCTTCCGTGATGTCACCAGCATGGTGGAGCTAGCCGAGGAGATCACCAACCTGCGTGAGATG
Source organism: Spirochaetales bacterium (assembly GCA_007127105.1). Taxonomy (GTDB): domain Bacteria; phylum Spirochaetota; class Spirochaetia; order DSM-27196; family SLAA01; genus SLAA01. The sequence goes on from SLAA01000205.1 coordinate 6,838, forward strand.
CGCATTATGTGGGAAGCCATTTTCCACTCGACACAGGATGCGATCTCGGTAGTGGATGAACACGGAGTTCATGTCTCGGTCAATCCGGCGTATACGCGCGTGACGGGCCTGCCAGCGAACGAAATAATTGGTCAACCATGCACGGTGGATATTGCAGAGGGCGAGAGCATTCACATGCGTGTGCTCACGACCAAGCAACCGATACACGGCGCGCGCCTGCGGGTTGGTCCTCATGCCAAGGATGTGCTGGTAGATGCGGCACCCATCATTGTGAAGGGAGAGGTCAAGGGCAGTGTCGGCGTGCTCAAGGATCTCTCGGAAATCCGCCGCCTGACGAGTGAACTCAGACAGGCTCAGCAGATCATTCGCAAGCTGGAGGCCAAGTACAGTTTTGACGACCTCATTGGTCGGCAGGCAAATTTTCTGCACGCGGTGGAGAAGGCACGGGTGGCTGCATCTGCGCCAGCTACGGTCCTGTTGTGCGGTGAGAGCGGTACAGGGAAAGAGATGTTTGCACACGCAATTCACAATGCGAGCGACCGCGCAGGGGGCCGTTTTGTGCGGGTCAACTGTGCATCCTTGACCGAGGGTGTGCTGGAGAGTGAGCTTTTTGGGTACGAGGACGGCGCCTTTACCGGAGCCCGCAAAGGCGGCCGCATTGGTCTATTTGAAGAGGCCGACAACGGCACTATCTTCCTGGACGAAGTGGGGCTCATGAGCCTGGATACTCAGGCAAAACTTCTGGGAGTTCTGCAGGAGCGGGAGGTGAGGAGGGTTGGTGGCACGAAGAACCGGCCTATTGATGTGCGGGTGATTGCGGCTACCAACTTTGATCTTCTGGA
>SLAA01000022.1 GCA_007127105.1 Spirochaetales bacterium
GCCGCCGTTTTTGCGCAACACGGCTTTAACGGTGCCTCTATTGATGCGGTGGCAGAGGCGGCCGGATACACCAAGGGCGCGGTGTATTCGCACTTTTCCAACAAAGAGGAGCTGTATCTGGCGTTACTTGACGCTCACCTCTCGGCCGAAGGCCCCGGGGCGCTCGCACTTCTTGAGTCTGGCGCGCCAATTGCGTCCTTCGCGGCAGAGATTGAGCAGAGTTTGCCGGAGGAGCTTGAGAAAATGCGGGACTGGGGGCGCCTCACCTATGAGTTCATTCTCCACGCAATGCGTGATGAGAAGGTCCGCCTCCGCCTTGCGGATCGATTTGTGCGGGCACGGAACGACTATGCCACCAGTCTGGAGAAGCGCTACACGGCAAGTGGCGAGACACCGCCCATGGATATTGAGAAACTCGCAACCGCGCTGCTGGCCTTTGAGAACGGCCTAAGCCTGATTGGGTTCGTCTCTCCCGAGCTGATATCCGGTGGCGTATACTCGGAAGCACTCGGGCAGCTGCTTGACGGATAAGGCGCGCGAGTCGACGAGAGAGAAAGGTGTATCAAGAATGAAAGAGATACCGAAGTTCAAAAGCGAAAACGAAGAGCAGCAATTCTGGTCGGAGCACGATTCGACCGAGTTTGTGGATTGGTCCAAGGCCCGCCGGGGTGTCTTTCCCAACTTGAAGCCATCTACAAAGACAATATCATTGGTCGATCTCTACACGGAGAGCGGAGTTCCCGAGCATTTCATGATTGGCTGCGCCCGTTGCTGTAATTTCAACATCTGATATTGAAATTACACTAACCGAGATGTAAACTTTCACTAGGAGTGACCTGTACGTACACCGCGCGCTCGAACCCGCAATCACTACCGCGATAGAGCAGTTTCCGGTGGTAGTGCTAACCGGCGCCCGCCAGACGGGAAAGTCCACGTTGCTCCGACATCTCTGCCCTACCAACCGCTACATCACCTTTGATGATCCTCTCATACGAGAGTCCTGCAGGCAGGATCCCGCACTCTTTCTGGAGAACTACCCGGAAGAGCCGCGCTGGTTGAGCTATTTGGATTAACACACAACGAGTATCCAATCACTTCAAAGGATATCGCAGGGCTGTTTGATAGGATTTTTGTGGGCGGCTACCCCGACCCTCTCATCCACCGCGTGGACCGGCGGACCTTCTATGCATCTTACCTGCAGACCTATCTGGAGCGCGACATCCGCATGATTCAGAGCGTTCAGGACACCTCACAGTTCCAGAGCTTTCTAGAACTGCTGGCAGGAAGAGCGGGGCAGCTCCTGAACCTCTCCTCATTGGCTCGGGATCTTGGTGTCTCTCAACCCACGGCAAAGCGCTGGCTCACGCTTCTGGAGAATTATGCTGTGGCTGAACTCTTCAAGACGGTGATGCATTGCGGCATTGCAGCAGAGCTGTACTTCTACCGCGATCTCAACGGCAATGAGGTTGACCTCATCATTGAGCAAGGCCACCGGCAATTGCTTGCGGAAATCAAGCTCAGCAAGAGTCTGCGCCCCCGCCATTACGAGCAGCTCGAACGCAGCGGGCTGCCCTTCGCCAACCCTCAGCGCTTTCTCATAAGCGCCTATGGAGACGCAGTTCAACTGACGCGCCAGGTACGCAACATCCCGGCCTGGGAGGCCCATCGGGTACTCGACTGAGGCGCATTGGGTACAATGACAGTCATGGCACCGTCATCAGCCATTCTGGATATTATTGCTATAGTTCGTTGTCGCCCGCCCCCTGGCATGATAGACTTCGAATGCATAGCAACATCAAAGGCGTTGAGCGGGTAGCTACCCGTTCGCACGGTGGAGGTAAAAAGTGGCGGTATTCCGGGGCTTCATGCGCGGGTTTAATGAAGGGCTGTATGGCGGGACTGCTCAAGACCCCGCAAAGTCTCCGTCCGAGCCCCCTACCTCACAGACCATCACCGAGGCTGTGGAGCTATTCCTTGCTGAGTACCGCGATATTGCTACGCGCATTTCCTCACACCGCAGATATGAAAAAGAGTTTGGTGAGTCCAAGGTTCTCACCAAGAGTTTTAGTGACCCTTTCGAGTCTGAGAAATACGCCTTAGAACTCCTAAGAGTTTGCCGCGCACATGAGGCCAAACACGGACGCAGGCTCAGAGTTGCTGGCAATGAGAACGAGAAGGTAGACCGACTGTGGATTCTCCTGGTGCAGGTGTTGATCCCCGGCGCGGAAGATATCCGAACACAACTGGATGATAGTACACGCACCGAGCTTGCGGGGCATATCATTGCCCGAGTGTGGAACGGGAGCGGGCTGAGCCTGGGGAGCTTCATGCGCACCTACTACGACCGGGTGTACACCACGCCGCCCGAGGCGCTTTCGGCAGCAACTCCGGAGGAACTCCTACGGCTTTTAAAACTGGCCGCCTTGGTTGCCGACAAAGTTGCGGAATCCCTTCGCAAGGAGACCGAAGCCCGGTCCAAGACGCCACGGCCAAGCCCGGCGCAGATTGTTTCGGGAATTGCGGGGAGCTTCGGGATACAGGAGATGCGTCAGGTCGATAAAGTCATGCGGGCACAGACACGGCTATATCTCGCATTCATGGTCTCGGTAGCGGTGTTCGCCGTAAGCTTTGTTGTACCGGGCACACTCGACTCGCTCCTTAGATCCACAGGGTACGGAGCGGTGGCAGAGCTCTGGCAAAGTATTGCCTCCTACATCGCCTTTGCCGCCTCGGTAGTCGCTCTTGGGTCACTGATGAAGATACTGGTGCGAAACACGCGCAAGCGTCTGTACATCGCGACCTTTCGCTTTATTGTCCTCTCGGAACTTGCCTCACGGTACGAGATAGAGTCGGTTCTTCTGGCACGTTACGGCGCCGCAAATGCACGCAAGCTCCTCTCGCGGGCCAAATGAGGCTTAGCGCGGGCGGCGGAATATAGTACACTGCCGAACCATGAAGACCTACTACAACAACAACGGGAACCCGTACACCCTCGAGACGCTCATCTCCTTTGATGCCATTCAGACAGAGTCGGACAAGGTGGCGCGTACGATCAACGAGAAGTATGAGAAAATCCATATCATTGGTTTGCTGAAGGGCTCCTTTGTGTTCATGACGGACCTCATTCGCAAAATTACGATCCCGCTAACCCTGGACTTTATGGCGGTCTCCAGCTATGAAGGCACCGAGAGCACCGGCGAGGTGAAAATTCTCAAAGAGCTCAACGAACCCATTGGCGGCAAGGACATCATCATACTTGAGGATATTGTGGACACCGGACTGACCCTGGTGAAAACGGTAGAGCTTCTGAAAACGCGCTCACCGAAATCAATCATGATTGTCTCACTCCTGGACAAGCCCTCGCGCCGAACACAGGACTCCAGTGCCGATGTCGCCTGTTTTGAGATTCCCGACGAGTTTGTGGTTGGCTACGGAATTGACTACGAACAACGCCACCGCGAGCTCAAGGATATCTGCAAGGTTGTGTTTCCTTCACAAGGCTAAGCGCACATTCGAAACACCCTTGACGTGTAGGGAACAGGACAATTGGCAGCCGGTCCAGGTTATGTTCCAACGGACTGTCTAGCACGAGGAATGCGGGCCAACTCCTCGAATATCTCATCCTTTTGTTCCCACAAGTCATACTCGTCCTGAACTCCAAGCCAGAACTCAGCGGAGTTGCCGAAGTACCGGCTCAGCCGTAACGCAGTGTCTGCGGTTATCCTCCGCCTGCCTTTGAGGATCTGCGAAACGCGTGTCGGTGGCATTCCCGTATCCTTGGCGAGGCGATATGCGGTAATGCCCATTGGCAGGAGGAACTCCTCTCGAAGGATCTCTCCTGGAGTAATATTGGGAAGTCTTTCCTCGCTCATTTACGCTCCCTAGTGATAGTCAACGATCTCGACCTCGTAAGCGTCCGCGCCAACCCATCTAAAACAAATTCGCCATTGATCGTTAATACGAACACTGTACTGTCCGGCACGCGAACCCTTGAGCTTCTCGAGTCGATTGCCGGGTGGTACTCTCAGGTCATTCAGATCGCGCGAGCGGTGAATCACGTACATCTTTCTGAGTGCGACCCGCTGTATGTCCCTCGGCAACCGACGTGAGATCTTACGCTGCCAGACCAACTCGGTCTCGTCGTTGCCGAAAGATTGTATCATTACACGAAAATATTAACTGCTGGCGTTAATATCGTCAACCGTTATTAGCGTGAGGTTTGCGCTAAGGACGACTGTGTAGCCTCCGGAACGTCCTCTACCTGGATGATCGGTCTGGGCGCTATTTTTCGCCTAAGCTCTTGACACGTGGGCTTGGCCTATATATTGTGTCGTTATCCGCCGATAAGCAAAATATCACACTATATATAGAGCTCATGCACAAGCTGGGAGGCTTTTCGTGAATACCCCCACCCCACGTACCATTCGTCACATTGTTAAGCGCGACGGGCGCTTGGAAAGTTACAGCCGTGAGAAAATAGCGGCCGCAGTCCAGAAGGCCTACCAGGCCCAAGGACACGCCGAAGATCCCGGCGCTATTACGGCCCTGGTAGACGAGGTTGAGACGCGCCTTGAACAGGCTATGCAGAACCGGCATGCCAACTCCGCCCCGGCAATTGAGGAGATCCAGGATCTGGTAGAAGAGGTGCTCATGCACGCCGCACCCGCCGCGGTTGCCAAGGCCTACATCATTTACCGCGCACACCGTGAGGCGGTGCGTGATACCAAGGCCCTCATGCTGGACTTTGAGAAGACCATGGACGGGTATCTCAAGCAGTCCGACTGGCGAGTGAACGAGAACGCCAACGTGAACTTTAGCCTGGGCGGTCTCATTTTGCACAACTCCGGCACCATCACCGCCAACTACTGGCTCAGAAATATCTACTCACCCGAGGTGGCGGCCGCCCACCGCGACGCAGATTTTCATATTCACGACCTGTCCATGTTCAGCGGGTACTGTGCTGGCTGGTCGCTCAGGCAGTTAATCTGGGAGGGCCTGGGCGGCGTTGCCGACAAGATTGCCAGCAAGCCAGCGAAGCACCTCAGCACGCTTGTGCAACAGATGGTGAACTTCCTGGGGGTCATGCAGAACGAGTGGGCCGGTGCGCAGGCCTTCTCCAGCTTTGACACCTACCTTGCTCCTTTTGTAAAGGTCGATGCTCTCTCATACGGCGAGGTAAAGCAGGCGGTGCAGAGCTTTGTGTTTGGCGTGAACACTCCCAGTCGCTGGGGGAGTCAGGCACCGTTTACCAACATCACCCTGGACTGGACCGTGCCGCCGGACCTGGCCGGGCAACCTGCAGTTGTGGGCGGCAAGACGCTTGAGTTCACCTACGCTGACTGCCAGGCCGAGATGGACATGATCAACCGCGCCTTCCTGGAGCAGATGCTGGAGGGCGATGCAGACGGCCGTGGCTTTCACTACCCTATTCCCACCTACAACATTACCCCGGACTTTGTCTGGGAGGGTGAGAATGCCAAACTGCTGTTTGAAATGACCGCGCGCTACGGCACGCCGTACTTCCAGAACTTTCTCAACAGCGACCTCAACCCCTGTGATGTGCGCTCCATGTGCTGCCGCCTGCAGCTGGACAAGCGCGAGCTGCGCAAACGGGGCGGCGGCCTTTTTGGCTCGGACGAGTACACCGGCTCAATTGGCGTGGTTACCATTAACATGCCACGCATTGGCTACCTTGCGCAGAGTGATGCGGAGTTCTTTGAGCGCCTGGATCATCTCATGGATCTTGCCGCAGAGAGCCTGCGCGTTAAGCGCAAGCTCATTGGCAAGCTGTTGGACGACGGGCTGTTCCCCTACACCCGACAGTATCTGCGCTCGCTTGATAACCACTTCTCAACCATTGGGCTGGTGGGCATGAACGAGGCGCTGCTGAACTTCATGGGTGCCGACATAAGCAACCCGGCCGCTCGCGACTTTGCTGGCCGCGTGCTTGACCACATGCGCGAGCGGCTCATTGGGTACCAGGAAACAACCGGCGAGCTCTTTAACCTGGAGGCTACCCCTGCCGAGAGCACCAGTTACCGCCTGGCCAAACATGACAAGGAACGCTTTGCCGACATCGTATCCGCTGGCGAGGAGCACCCGTACTACACTAACTCCACCCAGCTCCCGGTAGGATACACCGACGACATCTTTGACGCGCTTGATCTGCAGGATGAGCTGCAGACCAAGTACACCGGCGGAACGGTCTTCCATGCCTTTCTGGGCGAGGCAATCCACGACCCGGCCGCCTGTGCCGAGCTGGTGCGGGTCATTGCGCAGAACTACCGCCTGCCGTACTTCACTATCTCGCCCACCTTCTCTATCTGTCCTGATCACGCCTACATTGCCGGTGAACACCATAGCTGCCCGCACTGCGGCAAGGAGACCGAGGTGTACTCCCGCATTGTTGGGTACTACCGCTCACTCAAGAACTGGAACAACGGCAAGCGCAACGAGTTTGCGGGTCGCCGCACCTTTGTAGTCAGCGAGACATAGGACACAGAGATGGCGCTTCAGTTTCTTGGGTTACAAAAGACCAGCCTTATAGACTATCCCGGCAAACTTGCCGCGGTCGTCTTTACCCATGGTTGCCCCCTGCGGTGCCCCTTTTGCCACAACCCGGAGCTGGTGCAGGGCCCCCGTCCGGAGAGCTTTCTTCCGGCCGAGGAGGTGCTGGACTTTCTGCGCAAGCGGGCTAAGCTGCTGGGCGGTGTAGTGATAACTGGCGGGGAGCCGCTGCTTCATGCGGACTTGCCGCAACTCATAGGTGAGATTGGCGCTCTGGGCCTTAGCGTAAAACTAGACACCTCCGGCGCCCTGCCGCAGCCACTGGCAGAGATCCTGCGGCTGGAGGCCGTCACCTACGTAGCCATGGATATAAAAACCGCGCCCAACCGCTACCAGGAACTGGGTGTGGAGTGGGCGCCGGTTGCGGCATCTATGGAACTGCTGCGGGCCTCGGGCAAGGTGTATGAGTTCCGCACAACCTGCGCCCCCGGGCTCGCCGATCCTGCCGAGCTTGCCGCAATTGGGGCGGCCATACGGCCCGGAGAGCGCTGGACGCGTAACGCCTTCCGCCCGGGCAGCTGCCTGGACCCGGCCTGGAACGCACTCCCACACACACCAGCCGACCGCCTGGCCTAAGAGCACTCGCCGAGCACCAGCCGCCTTGCGCAGAAGTATTACTTCGTGTTACCCTCCGCGCAGAGAGGAACTCCATGCAAGACAAGACAGCCACATCTAAACTCCCGGTAACCGTGCTCTCCGGGTACCTTGGCGCCGGAAAGACAACGCTTCTGAATCATATCCTGAACAACCGCGAAGGTTTGCGGGTTGCGGTCATAGTGAATGATATGTCCGAGGTGAATATAGACGCCTCACTGGTAAAGGGCGGCACCGCCACCCTCAGCCGCACCGAGGAAAAGCTGGTGGAAATGACCAACGGCTGCATCTGCTGCACACTCCGTGACGACCTGCTCAAGGAAGTGTCACGCCTCGCGCGTGAGAATAGATTTGAGTATCTCCTCATTGAGTCCTCCGGAATCTCCGAGCCCTTACCTATTGCGCAGACCTTTACCTTTGAGGACGAGGAACAGGTCAGCCTCCGGGATCTCACCC
>SLAA01000108.1 GCA_007127105.1 Spirochaetales bacterium
CCGAGGCAGCGGCGCGAATACCTGGAGCGCACACCTGCAGGATGCCGGGGTAGCTGCCGAGGCGGCTTTTCGGAACCACACACGAGGTGTGGAGCCGAAAAGCGAGTCCTCCTGGGCGCGGTTAAACCGAACGCGTCTAGTAAGCAGGATGACTCGATCCGAGGCAGCGGCGCGGTTAAGCCGAACGCGTCTTTTGCGAGCCCGCAATTAGAGAGCCACCGTGATCCCCCAAAAGAACACACGACTAACCCGAACACTCCTCGCAATTGACGACTTTCTCTTCGCCACCCGCATATCAACCTCCACGGTTGCCCTGCAGACCAGAGTCACGGTGCTTGCTCTGTACGGAATTACCCTGGCAAGCCTCGTGGCGGGTCCTTACAGCATTCTCAAGGATTACGATGCCGGTTACACAGCCTTAGCCATAACAACCTCGGTCTACCTGGTTATATTGCTGGGCGGTGTAGTCCTGTTCTGGATTACTCGCAGTCTCACCCTCGCGCGAATCAGCGTGACAATTGCGTTCCTTACCCTGCTCACCGGTATTACTGCAAGCCAGGGAGGACCGCGCGGGCTTGCATTCATCTATATAATTTCCGGTTACGCGGCCCTCTATAATTTGCTCGGCTTCAAGGTTGGGCTGGCGGTTCCATCGCTGGTACTTCTGTGTTTCGGGATAGTGCTCGCGGCCGACGCATATGGGCCACTTTCGGTGTTTCGAGACTCGGAGCTTCGCGTCATCTACACCATGATCATGTTGGTTTCGACCGTTCTTGGAACCTTCTCGGTACTATATCAGCATTTGATTATTAAGAAACTGTACACGGCAGCCTATACCGATGAGCTGACCGGTCTCCCCGGACGCAATAGACTAGAACAGCTCATTGAGACACAGATTCGTGTCTCTCGAGTTGGCGCCCACGCATTCTCTCTTATTGGGGTTAAGATCAGTGAGTTCTCGCGCATCAACTCCTTTCATGGATCGATGTACGCCGACATGCTTATTCGAGAGCTCGCACGGCGTCTGAACGCGGAGGCCTCGCCCCGCCATAAAGTAACGCGCTATACCGGAACCGTTTTTGTCGTCGTTGTGCGAAGTTCAGACACACAAGACGTGGCTGAGCTTGGCCGCCGCTTGCTTGATGCGGCTCAGGCGCCTTACGACATAGACGGTGAGCACAGCTTCATTCAGACAAGTGTTACGATTACTCGCTTCCCTCAGGATGGTCGAGAAGCCCAGACACTTATTGCAAACCTCATGGCCAGCTTTAGCCGAGCAGGGAGCAGCCCCGGGTCACTCTCTTTCTTTGACGGTCGGCTGTTTCAGGTGGAACGTCGCAGACACTCGGTTCTTGAGGCCCTGCATAAGGCGGTGGAGAACAGCGAGTTCGAACTCTATCTGCAACCTCGCCTGAGACTGTCCGACAGGTCCTGTGACGGAGCGGAACTCCTTCTTCGGTGGCGCAATCCAGTTGTCGGTGAGGTCGCGCCAGACATCTTCATACCTCTGGCCGAGGATGCCGGACTGATTGGCGAAATTACACGGTGGGTGTTAAACTCCGCTGGCGCCCTCATCACCACGCTTCAAGCACAGCTTGGCGCGGATGGCAGGGGGTTCATCTATTCAATCAACCTCTCACCCTTGGATCTTTCGGGTTTGGAGTTCATGGCCGCGGTTCACTCCATGATCGAGCGCACGAAGCTGCCGACCAGCTCAATTGAGTTTGAAATCACGGAAGGCATAATGATGGATGAAAACCCTATCACCCACCAGAATCTGGACACCCTTCGTAACTCGGGGCATAGAATTGCAATTGATGACTTCGGCATAGGTTACTCAAGTCTGAGCTACCTCCACCGGGTGCGCGCACACAACCTCAAGATTGACCGCAGTTTTGTACAGCGAATCAACGAGACACATAAGGTCTTCCCGGTCGTTGATGCAATTATCTCAATGGCTAAGTCACTCCAGCTCGACATTACCGCCGAGGGAGTTGAGACACCGTACCAAGAGCAGTACCTGCGTGAACGCGGCTGTGACCTTGGTCAGGGCTGGCTCTATGCGCGACCAATGACCTCCTATGACTTCATCCGGTGGTGTAAACAGCACTCGGCTGCCAACATGTCGGTCGGCTAATCACCACGGGGATACTCCAGAGCCTTGTAGTTTTAAATATTCTTCCGTAAGATAGATAAATTCAAAAGGAGGCTATGTGTGAATCTCAACAGGTTGCGAGTAATCGCATTGGTTTTGTCATTGTTTATCTTTCTCGTCACTTTACTTCCGGCCCAACAGTATGCTGAGCCGCTCTCACCGCCCGAACGGGTAGTGGTTGGGTACGTGCCCATAATGAAGTTTGCGACCATGTACGTTGCGAACTCTCGAGGAATTTTTGAGAAGTACGGTCTTGATGTCGAGGTGCAGAGCGTTCGCTCCGGTACCGAGATCATTGCCTTCTTGACCCAAGGCAGGGTCGATGTCGGAGGTATTGCGATAGTGGCCTCTACCTGGAACGCCTGGGCGCGTGGTATGGATATTAGCGTTATTGCACCAGGGGCGCTTGAACCGATGGAAGGCAGTCCAACCAAGATGCTCGTTCGCAAGGACCTCTATGACTCGGGTCAGGTGCGGAGCGTTGCTGACCTGAGGGGACGGCGAGTAGCTATGGCCGGTGGCCCCGGGAGTGGTGGCGAGTACCTGGCTTCCAAGGCGCTTGAACGTGGTGAGCTGACGATCCGTGACGTGCAGGCGTTGAATATCGGCAATCCCGACATTCCGGCCGCCTTTGCCGCCCGCTCGCTGGATGCTGCAATTCTTGGCTCCCCTTTTGCCGACCAAATTCTCTCGGCTGGTACAGCAGTTGTGCTTGAGGAAGACCTAACCCCGGGAGCCATGACGGTTGCATTCGTCGGTTCAGGAAACTTCGTGAATCAACGCCCAGAGGTAGCCCGTCGCTTTGTGCTTGCGTTGATGGAAGCAGCTCAGCTCATGCAGGGAGATGAGTATCTCTCCGACGCCAACATCCGCGCCTACCTGCGCCACATTAACACCACCGAGGACGCAATCCGAACCGGTGCACCGGTGATATATGACCCGGAGCAGGAGATCTCGCTGGACGGCTTGCGCGATGTTGAACGGGTTCACAGAAGCAACGGGCGAACCGAGTATAGCCAGACCTTTGACCCGGCTCAGGTAACTGATTTGTCTTTTGTTCGCTGGGCGCGTTCCGCCATGGGCCGCTGATAGATACATGAGCACCGATACAGCAAACGGTCCACATAACGGAGCTGCGTCGCCACACGGCGCAGCTCCAAAAATTCACGCGGTTGCGGTGGGCAAGACCTTTCCGAGTTCTCATGGACCGGTAGAAGCTCTACACAACTTCTCACTCGATATCTACGAGGGAGAGTTTTTGTCCCTGGTCGGCCCCTCGGGGTGCGGCAAGTCCACCTTTCTGCGAATCCTGGCTGGACTCGCCGAGGAAAGCTCAGGCACAATTTCAATACACCGTGAGGCCAACCCAACACGTCCGCTTAGCGGCATGGTCTTTCAGGAGTACGCCGTCTTTCCGTGGAAGACCGTTGCAGAGAACGTTGCATTTGGTCTGCATATGCGGGGTGTCTCACGCAGCGAACGGACCGCCATTGCGGCTGACTGGATTGACCGCGTAGGACTGCGCAAGTTCGCGCGCCACTACCCGCATCAGCTTTCTGGCGGAATGCGCCAGCGTGTAGGTATAGCCCGAGCGCTGGCAAACGATCCGGAGATACTCCTTATGGATGAGCCGCTTGGTGCTCTTGACGCCCAGACACGCACTGTGCTCCAGGAGCAGCTACTGGAGCTGTGGCAGGAAGGCCGCAAGACCGTGTTGTACGTTACTCACAGCATTGAGGAGGCGGTACTGCTTGGTGATAGGGTCGTTCTTATGACCGCTCACCCGGGCACCAACAAGGCAGAGTTTGATATTCCGCTTGAGAGGCCCCGCAGTCTCAAGACCACCGCAGAGCCAGAGTTTGCACGGCTGAGTTACGCCATTTGGGAGTCTCTACGCGATGAGGTGCAACGCAGTATTGAGGAGGCCGAGTAATGAGCCGTACACAAAATGAAGACCGGCGCACAGCACACACGGTGCGCCTCGTTCGCTCGTTGCTGCTGTTTGCGGGACTTAACCTGGTAGTGACCCTGCTTGGCTTGTGGCCCGCGTTGTGGTGGATCATGGCACTGGGAAACTTTGTGCTTCTGGTTATCATGGCCGAGGCCGCCGCGCCTCTGGTTCCTGGAACACGAGCACACCTCTACGAACAGACACTGGCCGTCGGCTTCCCCATTCTCCTGCTCCTCGGTTGGGAGTTGCTGGTCGCCGGTGGAATACTCAGTCCTGACTGGTTCCCGCCACCTACACGAATAGCCCGGGCGCTGTGGGAACTCTCCACAGAACAGAACCCCTTCACCGATACATCGCTCTTTGGTCGACCCTGGCTACTGCCCGAAAGAATTGCCGCCGACGGCGCTGCCGGAGCTGCTGCCCTTGCCGCCGAAAGCCACCTGTTTGCCACCCTCATGCGTGTCTTTCTGGGTTTCCTCATAGGCACCATTCCAGGTCTGGTACTGGGTGTGGCTATGGGACTGAGCAGGACAATTCGCACCATGATCGACGCCACGCTTTCGGCGTTCTACGTGCTCCCAAAAATTGCAATTTTCCCCATCATGATGCTGGTGTTCCCCAACCCCTTTGGAGAGGGCCCCAAAATTGCGGTGGTGGCAATCTCGGCCTTTTTTCTGGTTACCATCAACACCATGGTTGGAGTTCGCGACATTGAGCCGGTACTTTTAGAGGCGGGGCGCAACTACGGTGCGCGGGGCCTGCGCATGTTTCGTCACGTGGTGCTTCCAGCCGCGCTTCCTGTGATATTTGGAGGGTTAAGGCTCGCGCTCGGCACCGCGCTCATTGTGATCATTGCTATTGAGTTTGTGCGTTCACAAACCGGGGTGGGTTTCCTCACCTTCTATTACTGGGAGATTCTGGCACCCGAGAAAATGTACGCCGGGCTTGTGGTAGTCATGATACTGGGGGTTGGTCTCACAGCAGGTCTCACGGCCCTGGAAAGGCTCGTGATGCCCTGGCGTCGTGATGTTAAGCAGAAGAAGGCCAAGACATAGAACACTCCAAGCACAGCTGCAGCCTGTAGCTACATATATACCTGTATTGTTGTTTTTTCTGATAACAAAATACTGTTATACAGTACTCATTTTTGTTGACTCCGTCTCCTAACGGGTGGACGATACCCTATCTATCCCAACCCGCTTATGAAGGAGCAGCACGTGGACATCAATGAAATAATTGTGTTTGTGATGATGTGTTTCATGGTTCTGGGAGCCGTGGACCGCATCCTGGGTAACAAATGGGGACTTGGTGAGGAGTTTGAGAACGGCTTCAACGCTCTTGGCCCACTCGCCTTAGCCATGGTCGGCGTTGTTTCGCTGGCGCCGGTACTGGCATGGATCCTGCAGCCGGTGATTGTCCCGCTGTACACCGCGGTCGGGGCGGATCCGGCCATGTTTGCTACTACCTTGCTGGCAAATGACATGGGCGGTTACCCGCTTGCAATGGCATTAGCCATAGACCCGGAGGCCGGTCTCTACGCCGGTATCATTCTGGGAGCCATGATGGGCCCAACCATCGTGTTCTCTATCCCGGTTGCTTTGGGAATAATTGAGGCCAAGGACCGGAAGTGGTTGGCCATGGGTATGTTGGCCGGTTTCATTACCATTCCTCTTGGTACGGTGGTCGGCGGTCTGGTTGCCGGTTGGAACATTCTCTTTCTGGTTCAGAACATGATCCCGGTCGCGATAGTCGCAATCCTCATAGCGGTAGGTCTGTGGCGCATTCCGGAGAAAATGGTGAACGGGTTCCAGATTTTCGGTAAGGGCGTCATGATCATGATCACCATAGGTCTGGCCGCTGCGGTCTGGGAAGAGCTTACCGGTATCGTAGTGATTCCAGGTATGGCTCCGGTCTGGGACGGTATTGAGATTGTTGGTGCCATTGGTATTGTACTCCTGGGTGCCTTCCCTATGGTCAAGGTCGTCGTCCGTTTGGCGGAAAAACCCCTCAAGAAGGCCGGTCGGCTTCTGGGAATGGGCGATGTCGCCGCAGCGGGTATGGTTGCCACCCTTGCGAACAATATTCCCATGTTTGCCATGATGAAGGACATGGACAACCGCGGAAAGGTTCTCAACGCAGCCTTTGCGGTCAGCGCTGCCTTCACCTTTGGTGACCACCTTGGATTCACCGCCGGGGTTGAGCCTCAACTCATTTTCCCCATGGTGGTTGGTAAGCTGGTCGGTGGTGCAAGTGCAGTCATGGTAGCTATGCTCATAGCGCCCAAGGCGGAGCCTCTACAGGCAATCCATGCCGAACCGGCTAGGGCACCGGTCATTGAGTAAGGTTCGGATTCAGTTGAGCACGGTTGGGGCTTGTAACTGAAGCAATAAACCGGCGCGTGTCTGCGCCGGTTTTTTGTGTAGGGGTTCTCTGCGGCTGCTTCCTAGAAGCGTGCGAGCACCTTGGATATAACGGTGTCGATGTTGTCAGGTGAGCGCCCAAGATAGGCAACAACACTCTTCCTGATAATTTCTGCAAGTTCGGCCTTGTTGCCCGCAGCTGGAGCGGGAGCGGCGCTACTGCTGCCACCGGCAGGCGCGGCTCCTTCCGGAGCGTCACCGGACTTGACTATGCGCAGTCCACGCTCAAGTGCTCGCTCGCGCCCTACATCGGTGACCACGGTATCGAGATCTACCAGAAGTTCTTTCTTCCCCTGCGCAAGAAGCTCATCGACGTCGCGTGCGGTTATGAAGCGTTTCTTTCCCATTGTGACCTCCTAAGCCTGCCCATCAACCGATTCAATGGCGGTTACCGCCGCGTCACGCGCGGCGAGAATATCGGCCTCGGTTCCGGCCATCCATAATCTACCAAATACGCCGACCCCGGTAATGTGCATGAGGTTCACGTTTGCGGCCTTTTCAGCCTCGTTCGCGGCCAGGTTGATGTACGCTGCCGGTTCACACTCAAGAACCAGCATTGACTGCCCGGGCACCAACATCATGCCCCGGTTGAAGCGATTCAACAGCTGAGATTGATAGGGGCTCACATTGGTAATGATCTGCATTGAGGCAATTGAAGGCTTCTTCCGTGCGGAGATATCGACCCCAAGTTCACGGAGTACCACCTCGCCAGCCTGGATCACGTCCTCCTGGGACATGGAGTGCAGTTCAAACATGCCGTACTGGCGTTCAACAATCTGAGCACCGGGACGCGCACTGGTGGACTTCACGGCTGCATCTACCACCCTAAAGACCCAGTTACCAGGTGCCATCTCTACGTACAGACTCGCCATGCCCTCTATGGGAAGGTCACCTTGGGTAATGGAACCGACAAAGGCAGCGTACTGAGGCTGCATTCGATCCAGGTAGCAGTAAGCGCGTAGTTGAAAGTCGTCGGTCATAGTAATCTCCCTTATCTACCCATTGCGCCGACACCGGCGCGAACATCATTCATTGCTATACCAATAGGCGTCACAAA
>SLAA01000136.1 GCA_007127105.1 Spirochaetales bacterium
CAACCGTGTCCACCATATCACTCGTGCTTATTGCAACCGCAATAGCGGTAGGGTTCGGCCTTCCTATTGGAATCTTTGGCGCGCTTAATGATAGAGCGCATGGGATTCTGCGGCCGATTCTTGACTTCATGCAGACTATGCCTGCCTTTGTATACCTGATTCCGGCTATCCCGTTTTTCGGTCTCGGGGCTGTCTCGGCCATTTTTTCAACCGTGATTTTTTCTATCCCACCGGTTATTCGGCTGACAACCTTGGGTATCCGTCAGATTAACCCGGAGTTGATTGAGGCGGCAGACGCATTTGGATCTACCACTGGGCAGAAGCTCTTTAAGGTTCAAATGCCATTGGCTATGCCTACCATTATGGCGGGCGTAAACCAGACCATTATGTTGGCCCTCTCCATGGTTGTTATTGCGGCCATGATTGGAGCAGGCGGACTCGGTGGCGAGGTATGGCGTGCAATTCAACGGCTGCGACCAGGTCAGGGTTTTGTTGCCGGAATAGGCGTTGTTATTGTGGCTATGATTCTTGACCGTGTTACCCAGAAGATTGGACATGTCAAGAAAAACATAAATGACTAGAGATTTGTATTGGATCGGCGGGAGTGCCTTACGGGGTGCACCTGTCGTAGGAAAAGGAAGGAGGATTTTTATGAGTATACTCAAAAGACTGAGTATTGCGTTGGTGCTTGCCGTTGCGGTAAGCGGAATGGTTTTTGCCGGTGGGGCAGCCGAGGAAGGTGCTGAAAGCCGCGGGCGCGCATCCATTGCCTATGTTGAATGGGCTCGTGAAGCTGCGCATTCAGAGTTTGCAGCCGAGGTTCTGAACCGCGCTGGTTATGACGTAACGGTTAACTCAGTTTCCAACGCTGCAATGTGGGCTGCTGTAGCAAGCGGTGATGTGGACTTCCACCTGGCCGCGTGGTTGCCAGTTACCCATGCCAACGAGTGGGGCGAGTATGGTAATCGTGTAGAGGATCTTGGTGAGCACTATGTAGGTGCTTCATTGGGCCTTGTTGTTCCAAGCTACCTGGACGACATCAACTCTATTCAGGACCTGGTGGACAACGCGGATATGTTTGACAACGAGATTGTTGGAATTGACCCCGGTGCTGGCATGATGCAGGCAACCGAGAATGCAATTGCAGATGATGTTTATGGCATGGGCGAATTTGAACTGCTGGAAGGTAGTGATGCAACCATGATGGCAGCGCTGCAGGACGCTATCCGTAACGAACGACCAATTGTGGTAACTGGCTGGGCTCCTCACATTAAGTTTGCTCGATTCGATCTGAAGCTGCTTGATGATCCTGAGGAAGTATTCGGCGCAGCCGAGACCATTAACACTATTGTTCGTGGTGACCTCGAGCAGGACAAGCCGACGCTCTACGAGTTTCTCAACACCATGGACTGGATGGAAGTTGATGACCTGATTGGTGAAGTCATGGTACTTATTGATGAGGGTGTTCGATCTGAGGAAGCCGCTCGACAGGTTGTTGATGCAAACCTTGACCGAATTAACTCGGTATTGACTGCTGGCCTGAGCATGCAGTAAGAGCTTCTCAGGAAGCGACCCGCGGGTTTCCGCGGGTCACAAAAAAGCCCGGGCTGAATAGCCCGGGTTTTTTTATGGGTGCGCCCGGCAGGGCGCACGTACTTTACGGCGCGGACGCTGCTCAGCCGCCGCCTACAATCAGTGATACAACAGCGAATGCGGTAATAATCCAGAGCGTGATAGATACCTCTTTCACCTTACCGAGGAGTAGCTTAATGACCGTATAGGAAATAAAGCCCCATACAATACCCTGGGTAATACTGTAGGTGAGTGGGATGAGGATTAAGGCCAGGAAGGCCGGAATGGCTTCCTCGAAGTTAGTCCAGGTGATCTTCACCAGCGGTGTCATCATGTAAAGACCAATGAGCACCAGGACTGGTGCGGTTGCAACGGCCGGGACAAAGCCAAGCAGTGGGCTCAGGAAGATAAACGGTAGAAACAGAAGACCGGCAACAACTGCTGTCAGTCCGGTGCGGCCACCTTCCTCTACACCCGCTGCACTTTCAATGTAGGTTGTGCCGCTGGAAGTGCCGAAAATACCCGAGATTGTGGTTGCAATGGCGTCAACCATCAGGGCCTTGCCAACGTTCTTGGGCTCACCGGTTTTTTCATCAATGAAACCACCAACCTCGCTCACACCAACAAAGGTAGAGATACTGTCGAACATGTCGGTGAAGAGCAGGGTAAAGATCGGCAGGATCATACCAAGGGCGAGGGCACCGATGACATCCATCTTCATGAAGACTTCAAGGTTTGGCATGGCAAAGATGGCTTCAGGCATATAAACAAAAGCCTCGCCACCCTGTCCGGTAACTACGCTGTTGGTGATAATAGCCAGGACCGAGGTCACCGCAATACCAATGATCAAAGCACCCTTGATCTTCTTAATAATGAGGAACCCGGTGAGGAAGAGTCCAACAACAAAGAGCAGCACCTGGGGAGTGAGTCCACCGAAACCCACAATGGTTGCCGGGTTTGCTACAATGAAGCCAACCCCGGTAAGGCCAATAACCGCAAGGAAGAGTCCGATACCAGCCGCAACGGCGTAACGTACCGAGGCCGGGATGGCGCGAACAATCATCTCGCGAACCTTGAAGAGGGAAAGCAGGATGAACACAATACCCGAGACAAACACAACGCCCAGCGCTGTTTCCCACGGAATGCCCATTCCCAGCACCAGCCCGTACGTGAAAAAGGCGTTAATTCCCATTCCGGGGGCAACAGCGAAAGGCAAGCCCGCGACCAACCCCATAAGGACTGAACCAATGGCACTGACCATGACGGTTGCAAAAAGAACGCCTGCAAACGGCATTCCAGCACCGGATAGGATTGACGGGTTGACTACAATGATATACGCCATGGTGAGAAAGGTTGCCACGCCAGCCCTGATTTCAGTCTTGACGTCGGTACCATTCTCCTGTAACCGAAAGAACTTTTCCATGCACATCTCCTTAGTTTCGGATTCCTAACGACTCAATGCCGTATTTTATACAGAAGCGCCGCGCGCAGCGCAAGGCTCGCGCATAATTATACGAGAAAGATTACTTGATTTCCGCGCATATTCCACTAACGGCCTTTACAGCCCGGAGTCTTTTCCGCTTAAATGGGCCCGTATTAGGGAGGTACAGATATATGAAGAAGAATAGTTTACATATCATGGGAGTAGTGGTCGTGCTCATGATTGCGTTGGGCTTTGGTTTGGGTTCCTGCGCCCAGGAGACGACCGAGAGCAACGTTATAGGCATTTCCAAGATTGTTTCGCATCCGGCTTTGGACGCGGTTGAGCAGGGTATTCAGGACGAGCTCGCTGAGCTTGGCTACGATTTTCGCTACGACTTGCAGAATGCAAACGGCGAAATGACCTCGGCTGCCTCAATTGCAAACAAATTTCGCAGCGACCGGGTGAGGATTGCTATCGGTATAGCCACTCCCACCTCTCAGGCGCTCGTCAATTCTATTGAAGACTTTCCGGTGATTTACTCTGCGGTTACCGACCCAGTGGATGCTGGACTGGTAGATTCCTTTGACCGCGGCCGAGGAAATGTTACTGGAGTGAGTGACCTCACACCGGTTCGAGAGCAGATAGAGTTCCTAATGAGCCTGAAGGACATTCAGTCGCTCGGGCATGTGTACTCTAGTGGCGAGGCAAATGCGGTGCGACTGGCACGCCTGGCCCGTGAGGCTGCTGAGGATCTTGGTATCCGGTTTGTTGAGGCGACGGTTACAAACTCAGCAGAGGTCCGCAGCGCTGCCCAGTCTATTGCGGGGCAGGTAGACGGCTTCTATGTCAGTACCGACAACACCGTCGTTTCGGCTTTGAGCGCATTGGTAGACGTGGCAAATGGTGCAGGAATTCCAGTCATGTCGGCAGACCCTTCCTCGGCAGAGGAGATTGGTGTCATTGCAGCATGGGGTTTTGACTACTATAACATGGGACGTGCGACCGGTCGGCTTGTTGCGCGCGTCTTGGAAGGTGAGAAACCGGAAGACATCCCAACCGTGTTCATGACTGACCCGCAGGATATTGACCTGCTTATCAATAAGGACGTGGCGGCATCTCTTGGCCTGCGTTTCTCAGAGGACATCATTGCAATGGCTGGCAGCATCGTCGAAAACGGCGTAGTCTCACGCCGTTAAAGGACAGACCCACACCCCATGATTGAAGGCATCTTTGTAGAAGGGTTGGTATACGGCATTATGGTCCTGGGGGTGTTTATCACCTTCAGGATCCTGAGTTTTCCTGACCTCACCGTCGACGGCTCCTTTCCCTTAGGGGCAGCAATAATGGCAATTATGCTGACCCGCGGGAGTAACCCCTGGTTAGCATTGATGCTGGCCCTGGCGGGAGGTATGCTGGCAGGTTTCGTCACCGCTCTTATTCATACCAAGCTGAAGGTACCAAACTTGCTGGCCGGAATACTCACCATGACCATGTTGTGGAGTATCAACATACGCGTGCTTGGCAACCGTGCAAACCTGACCCTTGTACGCCGCTCCACCATTCTTTCTGATGTTGTGCAGCAGCTCTCACCCTATATGAATAGCCAAGTTGCAACGCTTGTGTTCTTTCTCGTTGTGGCTCTGGTGGTTAAGGTCCTGCTGGACGTATTTTTTCATACCGATCTGGGGCTTACCTTGGGGGCAATGGGAAACAACGAGCAAATGGTCATCAACCAGGGAGTCAACCCGGAGTACATGAAACTGATTGGTGTTGGTCTTTCCAATGGTTTGGTGGCACTCTCCGGTGCCTTTGTCGCCCAGTTTCAAGGCTTCGCAGATGTGAATCTAGGACAAGGGATCATTGTTGCTGGACTTGCTTCGGTCATGATGGGTGAGTTTATTCTCCGATCTAACAAGATTGCTATGCTAACCCTTCGAGTTCTTCTGGGTTCTATTCTGTACAGGGGTCTCATGTATTTGGGGCGCTATTACGGTTACTACATCAACCTCACTCCCAGCGACCTGCGACTAATAACCGGCCTTTTGATTGTTGTATCCCTGATTGTGACTCAGGTGCGCGGCGAGCGGAAGTGGAGTGGCGCCGGTGCGGCTCCACTCAATGGGGGCGAAGCAAAGCCGGGTGCGGTAGGCGCTTCTCCGGACGCCGAGGAAGCGGCCGTGACGAGGGGGCCAGCATGATCAAGTTGGTGAACATAAGCAAAGTTTTTAGTCCTGGCACGGTGAACGAGAACGCGGCCATCAGAAATGTAGATCTTGTGGTACATGAGGGTGACTTCATTACCATCATTGGGAGCAATGGGGCTGGTAAGACCACCCTGTTTAACCTTATCTCCGGTAATATGCTGCCTACCGAGGGGCAGGTGCTCATTAATGGGCGTGATGTAACCAAAGAACACGAATACAAACGTGCGCGGTATATAGGGAGAATTTTCCAGGACCCCTTGCTCGGCACCGCCTCGAACATGACCCTGGAAGATAACATGATGATTACTCATCGCAAGGGCCATAAGGGACTGCGCATTAGTCTGAACAATGCGATGCGGGAGTTCTTCCGTGAGAAGCTAACCAGCCTTGAGATGGGACTTGAACATAGACTTAAGGACAACGTGGGACTGCTGTCGGGAGGCCAGCGCCAGGCGCTGACACTTCTTACTATGGTAATCTCACATCCAGAGCTCATTCTCCTTGACGAGCACACGGCTGCTCTTGACCCACGTAACGCCAAGGTTGTCCTCGAGCTTACTATGCGCTTCATCAAAGATTATGGGCTCACCACCATGATGATCACCCACAACATGAATCATGCCATTCAGTACGGGAACAGATTATTGATGATGGACAAGGGCGAGATCATTCTTGATATCTCAGGCGCAGAAAAACAGGCTCTGACGGTTGAGAAGCTTGTCGACAAGTTTCACGATATTCGCAAACGAACTCTTGAAAGTGATGAGGTGATGCTGTCTACCTAGGCTATTCTGCGTTGTAATTACCTGAAGAGTTTAGTATTGTTTCCTATAACACGCTCACAACTGATGTGAGCGCGTTAAAAGGGAAATGCCATGCCGGAGTTCATAGACAAAGTAATAGGAAAAAAAGTCGCCGGTACGCGCGTAGTGCCACTCACTGTGAAAATTGTCATGATTTTCACAATATTTCTTCTTATCTCCAACTTCACCTCCAACTACATCAACCTCATGCTGAACAGGGGTGAACAGATCAGCTTGCTGAACGAACTCCTTATTAAGGATCTGCGCGAGCTTCATGTGTTTGCGGGTAATCAACACGAAATCTACCGCTTCAACAATGACCTGCAGGAAGCCACCGAGAACATAGAGGCCTCGGCCGAACGAGATTTTCGTGGTGAGCGGTCCACCGCCTTAGGAGTGAAGGAAGAGGGAGAGCTGTTGTTTCATGCAACGAACGAGGAACGGCTGTCGGAGTTCCCGGATGAAGCTGCGTTGGAGCTTATTCGCAGCCGCATGGCCGCGGGAGTCGAGGAAGGCACACTTAACTTCACCCTGTACGGTGACCGTTACTTTGGCGTGTACAAGTACCATAGTCGCTGGGATGCGTTTCTGCTCCGCGGTGAGGAGCTTGGAGAGTTTTACGCCGACTCGGCTCGGATCTTTACCGAGGTTTCGGTCATAATTCTCCTCATAACCCTCGTTTGCGTGGCGGTCGGAATTTTCCTGCTGCGCTACATTCTACGTTTTGTTGGGGTCATAACCGCCTCAATCATGAAAATGCAGAACAATCAGGCCATTGATCTTCTGGATATGGCGGGTGCTCCGAACGACGACGTAACCTATCTGGGGGTGGCCTTCAACTCGCTGGCCAGCACGATTGACAACCTCATGAGCATCTTCAAGAAGTTCGTTGCTCGCGATGTTGCTGCACGGGCGTACAAAGAGCGTGAGATTCGGCTGGAAGGAACAAAGCGGCAGCTGACAATACTCTTTACCGACATCAAGAGTTTCACCTTCATGACCGAGACGCTTGGTACCGACATCATTAAGCTGCTGAACTTACACTACGACAAGGCTATTCGCAATATTCACGAGAACAATGGAGATATCGGGTCCATAATTGGTGACGCGCTGCTCGCCGTCTTTGGTACAATTGACGAGGACGGAGAGAACAAGTCTCTACAGGCTCTGCGTTCGGCCTACTTGATACAGGACGTGGCGGCTAATCTCCGGCGGGAGATGCACCATAGAAGAGAGAAGATCCTCGAGCAACGCGGGTCCATGACCGAGACCGAGGAGGCCATTTATCAGGCTGTTCTCATTGAGGTCGGCGTCGGCCTCGACGGCGGTGAGGTTTTCTACGGAAACATCGGTTCCTATGAGCGTATGGTGAACACCGTCATTGGTGACAACGTAAACTCCGCAGCACGGCTTGAGGGACTGACACGTGTGTATCGTGTCCCCATAATCTGCTCCGACTATGTAAGGGCCGAGGTACTCTACAACGCTGCCGACGAGTTTGAGTTCGTAGAACTTGACAAGGTTCAGGTCAAGGGTAAGACGCAAGGTAAACG
>SLAA01000180.1 GCA_007127105.1 Spirochaetales bacterium
CTTGTTCTGGAGGTGAGGTGGTATATGTTGCTTGGCCGAGAACGCTGTACCATACTGTCCAAGAATGTCGGGTATCCGACTGCATTTGTCAAGTGTCCAAGCGGTGGATAACGGATGTTTACCGGCACGTTGACCTTGAGAAGGAAACACCATAGGATTCAACGGTATGCAAAACGGTTTCGGTGCATTTGACTCCCTTGTCCAAGAGCTGTCTACGAGCGAACGACGTGACATGCTTGAGAAAGTTCAGGGAACTATCTCTGTTAGCTGGGACCCAGCAACAGACCCTAACGAGGACGATGCTCATGAACATGTCGACGCCACCGTTGAGTTTTATCGAATGCCCCTCTTCACACGACTTTGGATTCTGCTGCTCAAGGTCTTCAGTGGGCAAACACGTGAGCAGCTCGTTCATGAACGCCTCATCCGCAGGCACGCGACCACCCTGGCTCGAAGATATCCCGCGATTTTTGATCGCCGCAACTCACTTGTTCTTCCCGGATTCTTTCAAGCGGTAGACGGACTTGCGCAATCGGTCAGGCCACTTTCCGGGGCACTTTCCCGGGCTCTTGGGCGCAATGAACCAACCTTTCTGGCATTCCTTCTGAGCCTTGAGATGGAGTCGGTTCAACGTGAGCTTGCCTCTGAGACGGATCCCTTTGAGATATCCCGGGAAGACCCAGAGATGCCGGAACCAGAGGTTCGACGTCGAATGATGATCAACCTGGACTACGTATTTGAGAGCATGGCATCCGACGGCCGTACTCGCATGTATGACAGTGCCCGCTTTCTGCATGCTCTTCACCGGGTGGCGAACTTTCCCTTTCAAAGCATTTCAGGCCGTGCGGTTATCTCTGGTGAGGATGGAGCTGGTGGTTGTCCTGTTGGCGAACTCGCCGATCCGCTGTCAGATCTCGCTGGTGCACTGGCAGCGTTGCGATCCAGACCTAGTCCTCGACTTATGGAGGCGGTCTTTCTGTTTGCAGAGCAGGAGCGAATCCCGTCTGGCGACTATAATCTTGCCGAAGGTCTCGCGCGCCGTCTGCGTGGCGCCTCTTTGGCCTTGTCCCAGATTCGCGACTTCATGGACGAGGTACCTTTGTTGGGGCTCGCTCGGGTGGCTTTTGAAGACATTAACTATGAGCCACGGGTAGTAACCGGTGGTGAGGACTGGTTTGCGCTGGTCAAGCGGTTCTGGAGTGATCGTTGTGACAAGCGCTATGGCGAGTATGTGCTCTCGGTACAGAAACGGCGATATTCCCGTGAGATTGAGCAGCTGGTCGATGCTGGCCCGGTGCAGTCGCTCCGCAACTATCGGACCATTCAAGGAGAGGAAGCCCAACATGCACGAAGTATAGGGGCACTCCAGCTCTTTGTGCGTACTGCCTTTCGGCACAAGATGTTATCTCCGCTCAAGACGCTGCTTATTGATGGCGAGTTCTACAAGAGTGAGAACCGCTCCGAGTACGACGAGGCCTTTGAAGTTCTTTCTAACGCCGAACAGGTAATCATGAATTTTCAACAGCGGCTGGAACCCAGTGGTGATTTCGGCATGACGCTGGATCAATTGCGCAAGCAGCCGCATGACGCTGAGTATCCCGAGCGGCTCGAAAAAGCCATGAAAAAGATCGACGGACGCGCATCCGAGATTGTGGCCGAGAACACAGCAGCCTTGCGTACCATTGTTGAGGTGGTGAACGGCATCCTGTATGGCGAGGTTGGCGGGCGTTACGACACCCTGGCAAACCTTGGTCAGATAGGCGGGCGTTCGAACAAAGAGCTCATGTCCTCCCTGGACACGGCCATGCGCACCGCACAGGCATTTCTTGAAGTCTTTGTGAAGCTTGTCGACCTTGAACGTGGCGCAGGACGCTCCTAGTAATGGAGCTGCGTTGACCTTACTCAGTTCTTCTCGTTATCATGATTCACACGAAATGATGAGAGAACATACGTGAGTCTGTCTTCAGTCTACTCGGATCGGACCGATGTCGCAGTGCTGCCCTTTCCACGACCAGCAATCTTGACCCTGGCTGCGGCGGGTGACATGGGAGCTTCTGGCGGCGGTATGAACGATGCTCGTGCAGTGCAGCTGAATGCGCACCATATTCAGGAGCTGGTAATGGTGCGGCAGGAACACACTCGGGACATTCTGGTGCTTGATGAACACCCGCGCTCCGAGGACTCCGCAGACCGCGGCACGAACCACGCCACCGGCCAAACAGCGGGACTTTACGTGTTGGGTACTGCGGACGGCGTCATATGTAATGGCAGTAACAGCCACGGATTGTGGCTGGGTGTAACCGTTGCTGACTGCGTGCCAGTATTCCTTACTGCTGGCGCTCACGGCCCCTGTGCGCTGTTGCACTCGGGGCGCAAAGGTACCGGTATTCTGCTCACGGCCCTGCGTATGATGCAGTCGAGATATGGGATCGAAGCAGCAGAGCTTGATGTAATGATTGGTCCGGCAATTGGGGTGTGCTGTTATCAAGTAGGCGAGGAGTGTGCGGAAGCCTTTGCGGCGGAATGGGGCGCTCCTGCAGTAAAAAGGTGGCCTGACGGGCCGCATCTTGACCTGCCGCATCTTAACCAAGAGCTCGCTCTCGGATATGGTGTGAAGCGGGTGCATGTTGTTGAACGGTGCACACGCTGTGACAAAGAACTGGGATCATACCGGCGAGAAGGTCCGGACAACTATACGCGCATGCTCGCGCTACTGCAGGTGGGGAACAACACATTATGACTCGCAACAAAGAACTCTGGATTGAGCTCGTAGGAGCAGCGCTTGAGCAACTGGTGAAGGACAAAGGTCTGGATGCAGGCTCTTTCGCACCCGAACAACTGCAAACCGAGGTCCCGCCAAACCCGGAACTAGGTGATCTGGCCTTTCCCATGTTTCCTTTTGCCAAGGTCTTTCGGAGTGCTCCTCCTGCTATTGCCGAGGCGGTTGTAGAGCTATTGCCTGAAGAGCATCGGAGTGCCGTCACTACCGCCGGTGGATATCTGAACATCAGGTTTAATCGCGCCGGTCTGGTTCAAGAAACGCTCAAGGCGGTTCAGGAGCAGGGCGAGGCCTATGGCTCCAGTAAGGCGGGCGCTGGCGTGCGAGTCATGATTGAGTTCTCCTGCCCCAATACCAACAAGCCCTTGCATCTTGGACACCTTCGGAACGACGCACTTGGCGAGAGCACCGCGCGCATCCTGAGTTTTGCGGGAGCCGATGTCCGCAAAGTTAACCTCATAAACGACCGTGGGGTGCATATCTGCAAGTCAATGCTTGCCTACCTTAAGTTCGGCAACGGAGCGACTCCTGAGAGCAGTGGCCTCAAGTCGGACCACTTTGTGGGGGACTACTACGTCCGCTACAACCAGTGGGCGGCTGAAGACCCGTCGGCGGAACCCGCAGCAAAGGAAATGTTGCGTGCTTGGGAGCAGGGCGACCCGGAAACTCTTGAGTTGTGGAAACTCATGAATAAATGGGCCATAGACGGGATCTGGGAAACCTACAGGCGCACCCATGTTTCGTTCGACGCAGTCTACTACGAAAGTGAAACCTATCTGCTTGGAAAGGCCGAGGTGCTCAAGGGCCTCGCCTCCGGCGCGTTCTACCAGGATCCCGACAACTCGGTATGGGCCGATCTTTCGGATATCGACCTGGATAAGAAGGTGTTGCTGCGAAGCGACGGTACCTCGCTGTATCTCACACAGGACATTGGTACCGCCATTACGCGTCATAACGACTGGCCCTTTGACCGCATGGTGTATGTTGTTGCTTCCGAGCAGATCTATCACTTCAAGGTGCTCTTCCATGTAATAAAAAAACTCGGTCATGACTGGGCCGCAAATCTGCACCATCTTTCATATGGTATGGTGAATCTTCCTGAAGGGAAAATGAAGAGCCGCGAGGGCACGGTCGTGGATGCCGACAAACTGTTGGATGAGTTGACTGAGTTGGCGGCCGGGGAAATCCGGGAGAAGGCTCGCGAGGATGCAGTGGGCGATGTACGAGCAACGGCCGAGAAGATAGCGCTTGGAGCCTTGCACTACTATCTGCTGCAAACCACGCCGAACAAGGACATGATCTTTAACCCCGAGGCCTCACTTGCGTTTTCCGGTAACACTGGGCCGTATCTGCAATACACCGGAGCGCGGATATCAAGCATGCTCGCCAAGGCACAGGCCCAGGGATACAGGCTTGATGCTGAGTTTGATGCAGGTGAACTGAACCTGGACTCGGAGTGGGACCTTGTGCGCCGTATTGCAGAGTTCCCATCCCTGGTGGCCGCGGCGGCCGAGAACTACAACCCATCTGCTCTCACAGGCTACCTGTATGAACTCGCCAAGAGCTTCTCGGGCTATTATCACGATGTACCGGTACTGCAGGCTGGGACAGAGGAGCAACGTGCAGCCCGGATTGCGTTGTGCGTGGCTGTGAGGCGGACACTCGCAAACGGCCTGCAACTGATTGGCGTACCCTTCCTCGAGTCCATGTAAAAACACTCGGATACGTAGGTACTACGCACATGTAAGATTGACAGTGCAAAAACCGACATTCACGTAGGTTGTGTGCCGTTGGTGCGCGGCTTGTTGCATATTTATTCACCAATAAAGTGTTTGCTCTGCGGCAATTAGACCGCTTCGTTGCTTTTGGCACGCCAATTGCAATATGAACTAGCCGACTGGACCATGCAACATGGCTTAAACCAACAGACCCACAAGGAGTGTCTATGAGATATCGCCAGCGACCGCAAAAGATTGGACTGTATGACCCCGCTCAAGAACACGACGCCTGTGGCGTTGGGTTTGTTGCGGACATAAAGGGCCGCGGGGCCCATCATATAATTGAGAAGGCTCGCGAGGTACTCATCAACATGACCCATCGAGGTGCTGTCGGGAGTGACAAGAACTCCGGCGACGGTGCGGGTGTGCTTACCACCCTGCCACAGTTTTTCTTAGAGAAAATTGCGCGCACCGAGCTGAACTGTGAACTGCCAGCACGAGGCTCGTATGCGGCCGGGGTTGTGTTTCTGCCGGACGACCCTGAGCTGCGTTTGGCGTGCAAAAACAAGGTTGCCGAAATAGTTGATCGTAACGGACAGCGCCTTATCGGTTGGCGCGAGGTGCCACGAGATAACTCTATGATTGGGCCCACCGCGCTTGCGGCGGAACCCCACATGGAGCAACTGTTCGTTGCGGCCGCCGGGGGGCTGGAACGAAACAGCTTTGAGCGAAAACTCTACGTCATCCGTAAAACAGCGGCACGCGAGATTCGCGGGGTGGCAAGCTTCGATCCGGAGCACTGGTTCTACATTTGCAGTCTCTCCACCCGAGTAATTGTGTACAAGGGCATGCTCATGCCCGAGCAACTTTTCGACTATTTTCTAGATCTTTCCGATCCCGACTACGAGAGCCATTTGGCCATGGTTCATTCGCGGTTTTCTACCAACACCTTTCCGAGTTGGGATCGCGCACAACCTAACCGCTTCATGAGCCATAACGGTGAGATTAACACCCTGCGAGGAAACATCAACAAAATGCGGGCTCGTCAGGGTACGCTTGCGAGCAAACTCTTTGGCGATGATCTACAAAAGGCACTGCCGGTTATAGAGCCGGACTGCTCTGACAGCGGGAATTTTGACAACGTGCTTGAACTGCTGCTGATGTCCGGGTTGGAACTGCATGAAGCGGTAATGATGATGGTGCCGGAGGCCTGGCAGCATCATGAGGGAATGCCGCAGATCGGCAAAGACATGTACGAGTTCTTTGGTTGCATGATGGAGCCGTGGGATGGGCCCGCCTCCATTGCATTTACCGACGGCCGCTTCATTGGTGCTGTCCTGGACCGGAACGGTCTGCGGCCAAGCCGCTACTACGTCACGCATGACGACCTGGTCATTATGGCCAGCGAGGTAGGGGTGCTGGACATTCCCCCCGAGGAGATTCGGGAGAAGGGGCGCCTTAAGCCCGGGCGTATGTTCCTGGTTAACTTCAAGGAAGGGCGCATTCTTGACGACATCGAACTGAAGAACGGTATTGCTCAGAGCCGTCCTTTTGGTGAGTGGCTTGCGGCACAGCGCATTCGGCTTGAACACCTCCCAGAACCGTTGCAGACGCCTGAACTTGAGGGAGAGACGCTCCTCGAGCGTTTGCGTTGCTTTGGCTATACCCTGGAGCATCTGAACATGATCCTGGGGCCCATGGCGACGAAGGCCAAGGAGCCGCTTGGTTCCATGGGCAACGACACACCCTTGGCGGTGCTCTCGGACAAACCCCGACTCCTGTACGACTACTTCAAGCAACTCTTTGCGCAGGTAACCAATCCACCGATCGACTCCATTCGTGAGGACATCATCATGAGTCTTCAGAGCTATATCGGACCGGAGAAAAACCTGCTTGAGATGGGCGAGGAACACTGCCACAGGCTGCAGCTGGACCACCCCTTCCTGACGAACGAGGAAATGGCACAACTCAAGGAAATTAACTACCGAGGGTGGAAGAGCAAGGTGCTTGACATCACATTTCCTCGTGATGCCGGGCCGGAACGCATGCTGTTCTGTCTTGAGCGAATCTCGCGCGAGGCCGAGGAAGCAATTGCCGAGGGCTACTCCCTCGTTGTGCTCAGTGACCGTGCGGTCTCGCGGGAGCGAGTTCCGGTCAGCGCGCTTGCTGCGGTTGGGGCGGTTCATCATCACCTCGTGCGCAAAGCCAAACGCACCCAGATTGGAATTGTGCTCGAGACCGGCGAGCCTCGCGAGGTGCACCACTTCTGCACCCTGGTAGGCTTTGGCGCAGACGCTGTTAACCCGTACCTGGCCTATGAAGCTCTGCAGCACATGCGTAATGAAGGGGCTGTGAATCCGGAGCTGTCGGACGCCGAACTGGTAGAACGTTATCACACTGCGTTGCAGTACGGCATGCGTAAGGTATTCGGCAAAATGGGTATCTCGACCCTGGACAGTTACAAGGGTGCTCAGATATTTGAGGCAGTCGGTCTCGCCGATGAGGTTATGAATCTAAGTTTTGTTGGTACCGCTGGCCGAATTCAGGGCGCTGGCTTTCTGCTGCTGGCCGAGGAGGCTTTGCGCCGCCACGCGCTCGGGTACCCGTCCCGGAACATTCCCATAGGCAGCGAGTACATTAACCCGGGAGACTACCAGTGGCGTACCGGTGGTGAGAAGCATATGTGGGATCCCGAGTCAGTATCGCTACTGCAGAGTGCGGTTCGCAGTGGAGACCCTGAGCAGTTTAGCCGCTTCTCGGCTCATCAGGACCAAAGAAGTCGCGAGCAGGCAACTCTACGCGGGCTCATGCGCTTTCGGCCCGGTAGTCCAGTACCGCTTTCCGAGGTAGAACCTGTGGAAGCCATCATGAGGCGGTTTGCAAGCGGGGCTATGAGCTTTGGGTCGATCTCTCAAGAGGCGCATGAAACGCTGGCCATAGCAATGAACCGCATTGGCGGAAAGAGCAACACTGGTGAGGGCGGCGAGATGCCTGAGCGCTATAAGTCGCGTGATGCAAACGGCGACTCCCGTCGCTCGGCAATTAAGCAGGTGGCATCCGGAAGATTTGGTGTAACCATAGAGTACCTCACCAATGCCGACGAGATTCAAATTAAAATGGCACAAGGTGCCAAGCCCGGAGAGGGCGGTGAGCTGCCCGGCCACAAGGTCTTTGATATTATTGCCAAGACCCGGTTCTCTACTCCAGGGGTAGGGCTTATTAGTCCTCCGCCGCACCATGACATCTACTCTATTGAGGACCTGGCACAGTTGATCTTTGACCTCAAGAACGCAAACCCCAAGGCTCGCATTAGTGTCAAGCTGGTCTCGGAGGTCGGTGTCGGTACGGTTGCCGCTGGGGTCTCAAAGGCGCACGCCGACCATATTCTGATCTCGGGACATGACGGTGGCACCGGTGCCTCGCCGCTTACCGGTATCAAGAACGCCGGGCTGCCGTGGGAACTCGGACTCGCCGAGACGCATCAGACCCTGGTGATGAACGACCTGCGCAGTCGGGTGGTGGTGCAGACTGACGGCCAACTCAAGACAGGGCGCGATGTCGTGATAGCGGCGCTCTTAGGAGCCGAGGAATGTGGCTTTGCTACCGCGGCCCTCATAACACTCGGCTGCATCATGATGCGTAAGTGTGAGCAGAACACCTGCCCGGTGGGTGTGGCAACGCAGGATGAGAAACTGCGCCGTAAGTTCATGGGGCGGGCCGAGGATGTCGAGACCTACTTCCGCTTTGTTGCCGAGGAGGTCCGCACAATCATGGCACAGCTCGGGTTCCGTAGCTGGAACGAGATGGTTGGGCGAGTAGACATGCTTGAAGCCGATCCGAATGTGCGTAACTGGAAGTCTGAAGGTGTAGATCTCAGCGCCATTCTGACTCCGGCCGTCAAGGGTGAGGGCAACACCGGCGTTATCTGCTGCGTTCCGCAGGATCATGGCCTGGAGAAGGTGTTGGACCGCACCCTCATTAAGTATGCCGAACCAGCGATAGCTCGCAAGGAGCGGGTCGAGGTAGCTTTACCAATTAGGAACACCGACCGTGCTACCGGTACTCTGCTCAGTCACACCATTAGTGACCGCATTGGTTCCGACGCGCTACCCGAGGACACAATCCATTTCCGTTTCAGCGGCTCGGCCGGACAGAGTTTCGGGGCGTGGCTTGCGAGCGGCGTTACGCTGGAGCTCGAGGGAGACGCCAATGACTATGTTGGCAAAGGGCTCTCGGGCGGCCGAATCATGGTGTACCCACCCCGGAACGCGAGCTTCAAGGCCGAGGAGAACATCATCATTGGAAATGTGGCGCTCTACGGAGCTATACGAGGCCGAGCCTACCTGCGAGGCATGGCTGCCGAGCGCTTCTGTGTTCGGAACTCCGGAGCCCATGTTGTGATAGAGGGCGTCGGCGACCACGGTTGCGAATACATGACCGGGGGGCGTGCTGTTATCCTTGGCCCGACCGGACGGAACTTTGCAGCGGGAATGTCGGGCGGCATTGCATATGTCTGGGACTGCGAGGGTCTCCTGAGTCGCCGCCTCAACCCAGAGATGGTAGAGATGTGTGAGCTGGAGCGCGAAGATGAGGCGACAATCAAGACGCTTCTAGATGAGCACTGGCGGTACACCGGATCGAGCCTGGCCGAACAGGTACTCGGTTCCTGGGAAGACTACCAGTCTCAGTTTGTTAAGGTGATTTCTCCTGCCTTTCGAGAGGTTTTGGAACAGCAACAGTTGCGCGACAAGGAGCTTGTAAATGGGTAAGCCAACCGGATTTATGGAGTATTCCCGCAAGACGGTCTCTGACCGTCCAGCAGCGGAGCGAATAGCCGACTTTAATGAGTTTCACGTACACCTTGATGAGAAGGAACGACAGGAGCAGGGAGCCCGCTGCATGGACTGCGGTATTCCATTTTGTCAGTCCAATTTCGGCTGTCCGGTAGATAATCTCATTCCCGAGTGGAACGACCTCATCTACCGTGGGGAGTGGGACGAGGCCTGGAAGCGTCTCATGAAGACCAACAACTTTCCGGAGTACACCGGGCGAGTCTGTCCGGCCCCATGTGAAAGCGCCTGCGTGCTTGGCATTAACGAACCAGCGGTCACGATAAAGGACAACGAATGCACGATTATTGACAAGGCCTACGACAACGGGCTCATGCAACCGCGAATTCCGACGGTGCGAACCGGAAAGCGGGTGGCGGTTGTCGGGAGTGGCCCTGCGGGACTTGCTGCGGCCGATCAACTTAACCAGGCCGGACACCTGGTGACGGTGTATGAACGGGACGACCGTATTGGTGGCCTGCTGATGTACGGCATTCCCAACATGAAGCTGGACAAGCGACTGGTAGAAAAGCGCAACGGCATTATGGCGGCCGAGGGCATTGAGTTCTGCCCCGGGGTTGAGGTGGGGCGCGATATAGCTCCGCAGCGGCTCATGGAGGAGTATGACGCGGTGCTGCTCGCCTGTGGCTCTACGCGTCCGCGTGACCTGCCGGTGCCGGGGCGTGAGCTTGCCGGGATTCAT
This sequence comes from Spirochaetales bacterium, assembly GCA_007127105.1. Classification (GTDB taxonomy): domain Bacteria; phylum Spirochaetota; class Spirochaetia; order DSM-27196; family SLAA01; genus SLAA01. The sequence goes on from SLAA01000180.1 coordinate 10,030, forward strand.
TTTGCTATGGACTTCTTGAGCAGCTCCACGAGGAGCGTTCTGAACGGTAGTGCTCCTGAGATATCGGCACGCGGAAAACACGTGATTGTTATAGGCGGAGGGGATACCGGTAACGACTGCATTGGTACCAGTGCTCGCCACGGTTGTCGCAGTCTCAAGAACTTTGAGCTGTTGCCCAAGCCGGCAGCCGCTCGCACCGCCGAGTACCCCTGGCCGGTCTACCCGCGTCTGTTCAAGAGCGACTACGGCCACGAGGAAATTGAAACTGTGTCGGGAGCCGACCCCCGTGAGTACTCTATTCTTACCAAGGAGTTCATTGGTGACGGCGCGGGCCGGGTAAAGGCGCTGCGCACCGTGCGGGTAGCCTGGAAAAAGGAGCGCGGTGAGCGCCCAACCATGGAAGAGATCCCGGGTAGCGAGGAAGAGTGGCCCGCAGACCTGGTGCTGCTTGCTATGGGCTTTCTGGGCCCCGAGGCGCAGGTTGCAGAGTCCCTTGGCGTTGAGCTGGACGAACGTAGCAACTTCAGGGCCAGCTTTGGCGAGCACGCCACCAGCATACCCAAGGTATTTGCGGCCGGTGACGCCCGCCGTGGGCAGTCACTGGTTGTCTGGGCCATAAAGGAAGGACGTCTTGCGGCTCGTGAGATAGACCGTTATCTCATGGGAGATACACTCTTGCCGTAGGCGCTTGACTCGCAGGCCGTGGTCATGATATCCATTCGTACTACAACCAACGCGTGCTCGAGTCGCGCCGGCAGAGGAAATACAAGGTAATGTACGCATTAGTAGAGATTTTAGGAAAACAATACAAGGCTCAGACGGGCGGAAAGATTGAAATTGACCGTCTGCCGAACGAGACCGGTGAAGAACTCCAGTTCGACTCGGTACTTATGGTGAGCGACGGTGAGAAAACCAATGTAGGAACTCCCTACGTTGCGGGCGCCAAGGTCACGGCGGTGGTGGAAACCCACGGCAAGGCCAAGAAGATCAAGGTATCAACCTACAAGCGCCGCAAGAACTACCGTCGCACCCAGGGGCATCGTCGTCAATACTCGGTGATCCGGATTAAGGACATTGCCAGTTAAGGATTGGTAGAGCTTTCGTGATACAGATCGAACTGCATGTGCGGCCGGACGGTACTCTCCAGTATCTCAACGCGGTAGGACATGCTGTTCGGAGTCATGACGAAGCTTTTAGCCCGGCATGTGCAGCCGTTAGTTCTGCGCTCCGAAGTACGGCGCGACTTTTGGCGGCTACACAGGGTATTACCATATCCGGCGAGGCACCGGAGGAAGGTATTTTCCGCTTGGAACTGCAACGGTGCAGTTTCACACGCCGCAGATATCTCAGGGGAGTCAGCGCTGCGTTGCTGCAGATCTTGAATGATCTTGCGGTGGAGAATCCAACCGAAGTTCAGCTAGTAATACGTTAAGCAATGGCGGCCGCATATAAGATGAGGCCCCGAAATGAGGAGTAAGAACAATGGCCCATAAGAAAGGTGGAGGAAGCTCCAAGAACGGTCGTGATTCCGAGTCAAAACGACTTGGTGTGAAGCATTATGGTGGTGAACTCGTAACTGCCGGATCCATTATTGTACGTCAGCGCGGCACCAAGTTCCATCCTGGAGCCTTTGTCGGTCGCGGAAAAGACGACACTCTTTTTGCGAAGAGTCACGGTAATGTGGTGTTTTCAAACCGCAAAGGAAAGAAAATCATCTCTATCGACCCTGTTGTTGAAACCGGTCAATAGGCATCTGCTCGGAAACTTGATTGTTTCATATTCGTGCAAGACACGATGGAGCGAGGGACTTTGAATCGCTTCGTTGACCAGACAGATATAGAAGTAACATCCGGAGACGGCGGCCCTGGTTGCGTGTCGTTTCTGCGTGAGCGTTATAGGCCGCGTGGCGGCCCCGACGGCGGTGACGGCGGTCGGGGTGGCGACGCGGTTTTTGTTGTGCGCAGTAATCTGAAAACCCTTTCACAGCTCACCATGCAGCGGCGCTATGCGGCGGAAAACGGGCGTCCCGGCGAGGGCAAAAACCGACACGGCCGTGACGGTGCCTCGGTGGAAATTGCTGTGCCCCCAGGTACCTTGCTCAAGGATTCCGAGACTGGTGAACTGCTCGCTGATCTTACGAACGAGGGCGCCCGCTTTGTGCTGCTCAAGGGTGGTCGGGGAGGTAAGGGTAATACGCACTTCAAATCCTCCACTCACCAAACTCCACGGCTCGCACAACCTGGGGAGCCGGGAGAGACGCGAGTCATACGAGTAGAGTTGTCGCTCATTGCGGATATAGGGTTTGTGGGAATCCCCAATGCGGGTAAGTCCAGCCTCCTGGCTGCACTCACCCGTGCTCGTCCACGGGTTGCAAATTATCCTTTCACCACCACGATACCGAACCTGGGTGTAGTGGAGTACGACGACAAACAGCTGGTGCTGGCCGACATTCCGGGCCTGATTGAAGGTGCCTCCAAAGGCGCTGGCCTCGGAACCGTTTTTCTGCGTCATGTATCGCGCAGTGCAGCGCTCGCATTTGTCCTTGACCTGGAGCGGGAGGACACTGCCGAGCAGTTTGCACTCCTCCAGCGTGAACTGGCTGCTGCGTATCCAGAACTGGCAACGCGAGCCCGGATAGTGGTGGCTAACAAGACAGATTTGGACCTGGATGGCGAGTCGCTGGAGTCTTTACGACGAGCCTTGCCGAGTGAGTGGGTGTGCGGGGTTTCCGCTGCTACCCGTGAGGGAATTCCGGAGTTAGTTCGTGCTTTCTTGCAACTCGTCAGTCCCGAGCCGCAGGGAGAGCATGTATAGATGCGGTCCGGAATTGCTCTATTCGGCGGAAGCTTTGATCCGTTGCATATTGGACACCTCTTCATTGTTGAGGAGGTACGGTACGCCTTGGACATTGAGCGAGTTTTCTTTGTTCCTGCATACCAGCCGCCTCACAAAAGTGAGGCTCCGCGGGCATCGGCTGAGGCTCGTTTGTCAATGCTCGACCGTGCACTTGTGGAGCGACCAGGATGCTCGGTGCTGAACTGGGAGATAGATCGCGGAGGGCGGTCCTATACCATAGAAACTGTTGAACGTGCGCTGGAGACCTTTCCGGGGACGGGCAAGCCTAAGCTGATTATTGGCGACGACTTATGTGCGGATTTCGGCAGCTGGGAACAGGCAGACCGTTTGCTTGAGTTGGTGGAGTTGGTGATTGTTACCCGTGGAGGCTCGGTTGAGTCGGACATTATCAAAGAGTTTCATCTCATTGATAACTCACCTTTACCGGTGTCCTCTTCCGACATCCGGGAACGAATAGCTGCAGGGCGCAACTATCGTGATCTGGTTCCTTCGGCGGTGTATCACTACATTGAGGACAACGGACTGTACCGCAGCTCCTCAGCATAGCAATAGATTCAATATCGGGAGACGTAATGGGCGCAAAGGGTGAGCGACACGTAGATGCGGGTGTGGTTTTTGTCTTCCTCATTCTTCTTGTCGTGGGAGTTGCCGCTCTGATTCTGTATTTTCAGGTACAGACGGATGAGATTAGCTCGCGGGTCGAGAACAATGAGGATCTCGGTTTCCTCTTTGTCATCACCGAGGACAACAGACCGGTTCTTACTCAGGCCTTCCTCTATGCTCCGGCCACGGGGCGGGGGAGTCTCATTGATGTACCCGGCGACACCGGAACCATTGTCAGTGGTCTTGATCGTGTTGACCGTATAGACTCAGCCTTTATCGAGGGCGGCGCCAACGCATATCGCAGCCAGGTTGCTTCAATGCTGGGAACTGAGTTGCCGTACTACGTTGTTGTGGATGGAGAAGGCCTTGAACGCCTGGTTGACCTGGCTGAAGGACTGCCGCTCTTCATTGCCGCAGGCATGAGCGACTACACCTCGGATGTTGCCGCTTCATTTCCCAGTGGAAATGTTGTGCTGGACGGACGAAAGGCGCGGGATTACCTGGAGTTTGCTGAACTGGGTGAACGTGATGTTGAACGAGTAGCTCGGCGTCAGAGCTTTGTCGGCCGTGCCATATCCATGATCGGTAGCCTTGCCAATGTGATTGAAGATGATGAAGTTGCGCGGATCTTTTTCAGTGCCGTTCAAACGAACTTGGATCAACGATCCGTGCGTTCTCTGGTTAAGGTGCTTGCGGGGTTTGAACCCGAACGGATTGTCACTCGGCGGGTGCAGGGTACGGTACGAAGCGTTGAGGCAAACGGAGTAGAACAGGAGTTGCTTTTTCCCCACTTCGAAGGGCAATGGTTACGCGAAACAGTAAGGCAGGTCAGGGAGTCTCTCTCATCGGAACAGCAGCTACCAGGTGAGGGAGTGGTGATATCGCTAGAGATTCTTAATGGCACCGGAGCAACAGGCCTTGCTCGTCGGACACAGGAGTTGTTCGAGTCACACGGGTTTGATGTACGGGCTATTGGGAACGCCGAAACCTCGGATGTGGAGAGCACCTTGGTTATTAGTCGAGGCACTGAACGAATGTATGCAGAACGGACAGCGGAGGTCATTCGTGCCGAGCGTGTTCTTAGCCAGGAACGGGAAGGTGACGGACCAATTGTGGACGTGACCGTAATCATAGGAAAGGACTTTGACGGACGATATGTCAGATAGTAACAAATTTCGCGAGCACGCATACGCAATTGCACAACTACTGGACGAGCAGGGCGGAGAAAACACCTGCGCCCTGGATCTTTCGCCAAACTGTGGTTTTACCGACTACTTTGTCATAACAACGGCAGACAGCGCTGGACGCCTGCGTGGTTTGGCCCGAAGGCTTCGCGACTACCTTTCAGAGTTTGATCTTGAACCGAGCCAGCGTCATAAGCGACTTGAGGACTCAGGTTGGACGCTTTTTGATTGCGGCCCCATTGTCGTGCATCTTATGAGCCGTGAGATGCGTTCCTTCTACGATCTGGAGCGACTTTGGTTTGAAGCACGCGTGTTGTTTCAGTCGTCGAGCTCGTCCTCGTAATCAACGTCTTCGTAGTCTTCTTCGGAAAAGAACTCTTCTACGGGATCGTCGGGTTCAAACTCTTCCCCGAACTCATCAAAGGTGTCCTCGCCGAAAGCTTCTTCAATGAACTCGTCGTGGTCGTCCTGGAAATCTGGTGAGTTATCCTCGTCTATGGACATGCTCGGCACCTCGAAGAGGAGAATAATCAATGCGAGTTGCATCTGTCAATCTCAAAAAAAGAGCAAGAGTTTGAGGAACAAGGTTTGACAGATCGCGCATTATTCGTATAATAGGCAACTGCCGTGAATTGAATGCTTGTGGTGGTTGCATGCAACCAAGAGCCGGGAGTGTGGAGTGGGCGGCCTGAGAGGAGCACCGAGCCCGAAGGAGCATCTGTATGCAGATCACGGATATCCGCATCCGCAAGGTAAACGCCGAGGGCAAGCTCAAGGCGTACGTGACCGTTACTTTTGACGAGTGTTTCGTGATACACAATGTCAAGGTTATAGAAGGCAAGACCGGTGTGTTCATCGCAATGCCGAGCCGTAAGACGAAGACCGGAGAATACAAGGATGTCGCACATCCAATTAACTCCGACTTTCGCACTGAGTTGCAGAACCGAATCTTGGAAGCCTTCCAGCAGGCTCCTGACGAGGTGCTGACCGAAGGCGGCGTGGCTATCGCCGAAGACTAAGCGGCGCGGACAGGCACCCAACGCAACTTGATTCACAACACTTTGGGGCGTCGGCAAGTGGTAAGCCACCAGGTTTTGGTCCTGGCATGCGCAGGTTCGAATCCTGCCGCCCCAGAATATCATTTCTTGCTCGGCATAAATCCAAAATAGAGCCGAGACGGTGCAAGAAGGAGCATAGATAATGGAGCAAAAGACCCTCACTGCAACAGCGCGTACTGAACGAAAGAAGGGTGCTGCCGGTAGACTACGACGGTCGGGAAAAATCCCATGTGTAGTTTATGGGCACGAAGAACCGGTGTCTATCACCATCGATGCTCACGAGTTCGGGCGAACCTTCAAGACAATCTCGGAGAGCCAGATCGTTAATGTGAATATTGACGGTAAGGGACGCGAGTGTCTGATTAAGGACTATGATCAAGATATTCTCACCGGGGCCGTAAAGCATGTAGATTTCTACGAAATTGAGCGTGGCAAGCTGCTGCGTACGAATGTGCATGTTGAAACCGAAGGGTCGCCAGCAGGAGTGCGCGAAGGTGGAGTACTTGAGACACCCACTCGCGAGCTTGAAATTGAGTGTATGCCAGCCGACATCCCTGACCACATCACTATCGATATTTCGAAGCTGGGCATCGGAGAGGCTATTCATGCTGGGGACATAACCCCACCGGAAGGTGTCAAAATTCTTAGCAACCTGGATCAAGTGCTTGCAATGGTTACCCAGCAACGCGTTGAGGAAGAGGTTAGCGATGAGGAAGAAGGCGCTGAAGCTGCAGCTCCAGAGGTAGAATCCGGAGAGTCCGAGAGCGAATAGTTGGCACTATCGGTGGTGGTCGGACTTGGAAACCCCGGAGTCCGGTACGAAACGACACGACACAACGTTGGATTTCGAGCAGTGCATGCCTGTGCCGACCACTACAAAATCCCATTTCGCAAACCCTTTTTTGCGCGCTACGAACACGCGCGTCTTACAACCGGTCCCTACGGGCCGGTTGTGTTTGTCAAACCTCTCACCTTTATGAACCGGACTGGTCTGGTGGTTCCTCGGCTCATGTCGCGTTACCATGCGGGACCTGAGAAGTTGTTGGTTGTGTGCGATAACCTTGACTTAGAGGTAGGTCGAGTTCGTCTCAAACGTGGTGGAGGCACCGCGGGGCATAACGGGCTCAAGTCGGTAGTGGCGGAAACCGGAAGCTCCGAGTTTTATCGCCTGTATATTGGCATTGGACGTCCTTCGCGTGGTGAAAGTGTGGTTGAGCATGTGCTGGGCTCCCCGTCCGAAAACGAGGCTAAGGCCCTTGACGTCGCCTGTCGGAGAGCGGCGGAGATAATTCGTGACGCCATTGAGGGTGATCTCGACCAGGTGATGAATGACTGTAATCGACGAGGCGCCTGATCCGAAGGCCACATTGCTGAGTTCGCTGCTGCGACACGAAGTACATCCTTCTCACATCCTCTTTATTGCGTACTCTGGCGGTTCCGATAGTGCAGCGCTATTGGCGGCTGCGTGCGAGCTTCGAGACGAGAAACACTCACCCTACTATGGCCTTCCCCTGGTTGCACTTTATCTCGATCATGGAATACGTGGCGAGGTCGAGCGTGCGGAGGAAGTGTCGATTGTGCGGAACACCTGCAGGCGGCTTGGGGTTCCTCTTACAACAAAGCACCTTGAACCGGGAGTCTTGCGACAAAATTCTGGGCAAAACGGACTTGAAGCCGCCGCCCGTGAGGCGCGGCACTCATTCTTTGCCGAGTCGGTCCGTACGTCCTCGTCGAATCTCATTGTGACCGCCCATCACCTTGAAGATCAGCTTGAGACGCTCTTGTTGCGGTTTCTCCGGGGTGCAGGGCCGGGTGCTGCGGGGATGCGAGAACTGCGTCAAATGAATGAGTTCCGGATCCTGAGACCATGGTTGACCCTTCCCAAGGAAGCGGTCGCGACCTATGCCAAGCTGCGCCGTTTAGCTCATGTAACAGATTCGAGCAACACCGATACTGCGTTTGCACGCAATCGAGTACGACATCGACTCATGCCGGTGCTGGACGAGTTATTTCCCGAGTACAGGAGCACACTTCCAGCAGCAGATGAGCGCGTACAGAAGGTTGCTGAGTTCCTGAGAAATGAGAGCGAGTATAGAATTACCTGGACACCTCATGGTCGTGGATGGTGCGCAAGGCGGGATGAGTTCTATGGTGCGCCCGATGTTGTACGTACCGAAAGCCTCAAGCTTCTGTGTATCCAGATGGGCGAAGTGGGCTCATCCGCCGGGCAGAGCCTACCAACATCCGGTTTCTTTTCTCAGACCGCGGGTGAGGATGACGGTCGGCCGGTTGGGGTGGTTGCAGCAGGGGGTGGATGGCGTCTGGAACGGTATCATGACCTTATTTTGTGGGGGCGCGATGTTGTCCAAACGGCCAAAATTGGGTATGTTCTGAGGGTGCGGGAAAACATGCGTGTCGTGCTTGGTCATGGAGACCGAACAGTTGTGTCCATACCTGAATCTGGACAAGCAGTACCCGGCTGCGCACTACAACTGGATGCCGCGACCATAGCCGCACCTCTTCTCTTGCGAACGCGAAGGCCGGGGGACAGTATACGAACCAGGGCTGGAAGTAAGAGCGTCAAGAAGATTCTGTCAGAGTGGAGAATCCCTGCCGACTTGCGTGAAGACATCCCTGTCCTTGAAGACCGGAAGGGCGTGTGTGCGGTTGTCGGGCAGCCTTTCGGCTACCCTAACCTTGTGTCGACAAGGTGTTCTCCGCGGCGAATGGAACGAGAATTGCGGGCAGCTTGTAGCCCCGCTGAAACGAGTATTTTTCGGCTATGGGTTACGGCCGACGGAGTGGAAAACGAATATGCAAAATGATAACCAAAGCCCGAATCCCGGGGACAACAACAATGGCCCCCGAGAACCGGGGAATATGAACTTCAACTTTCGCAATAATCGGTTCGCGCTCTTCTTCCTGGTAGCGATCATCGGTATGTTCATGGTGCTTCTTTTTTCGGACACTCGACAGGCGCCTGATCAGATTCCGTATTCACAGTTCCTGTCCCATTTAGAGGCCGGGGAAATTGACTCAGTCACCATAATTGACCAGTCCGAGATTCAGGGTACGTTCCGTACTCCCAGCGGTGAACAGAGCAGTTTTAGCTCAAATATCCCGTACTTTGATTCCGCCCTGGTTGATCAGCTGCGAGAGCAGGAGGTGAGGTTCTCGGGGGCGCCCCGACCGGTATCTCCGTTCCGAGTAATGGTTGAGTTTCTTCCGTGGATGATCATCTTTTTCTTCATCTTTTTCATGTTTCGCCAGATACAGGGCAGCGGAAACAAAGCCTTTTCCTTTGGGCGGAGCAAGGCAAAGAAGTTCGTGGAGAGTGAGACGAACATTACCTTTGCAGATGTTGCGGGTCAGCGTGAGGCCAAGTACGAGCTTGAGGAAGTAGTTGAGTTTCTGAAGCAACCCGAAAAGTTCGTCAAGATGGGTGCTCGAATTCCAAAAGGTGTTTTGCTTGTTGGTATGCCGGGAACGGGCAAGACCTTGCTCGCCAAGGCCGTTGCCGGTGAGTCAGGCGTCGCTTTCTTTCATATGTCCGGATCGGACTTTGTGGAGATGTTTGTTGGCGTTGGAGCAAGCCGTGTTCGCGACCTTTTTGAGCAGGGCAGGAAAAACGCGCCTTGCATTCTCTTCATAGATGAGCTCGATGCGGTCGGACGTACCCGCGGTGCCGGATACGGCGGTGGGCATGATGAACGCGAACAGACCCTGAACCAAATGCTGGTAGAGATGGACGGGTTTGATACCAAGGACGGCGTAATAATGATTGCCGCTACCAACCGTCCCGACGTTCTTGATCCGGCGCTTCTACGTCCAGGGCGTTTTGACCGGCAGGTGGTTGTCGATATGCCGGATATGGAAGAGCGTGAAGATATCCTGGGCATTCATGCTGCCAAAATTCCACTTGGAAGCTCGGTAGACCTGCAGCGTGTTGCGCGCGCAACTCCCGGCTCATCCGGAGCCGACTTAGCCAACCTGGTGAACGAAGCCGCACTTTTTGCAGCGCGTTCCGACAGGGTGCAGGTGGAGATGGAGGATTTTGAGGAAGCTCGAGATAAACTTCTCATGGGTGTGGCTCGGAAATCACGCATAATTACCCCTGAAGACAAACGTAAGACGGCATATCACGAAAGTGGGCATGCCCTGCTTCACTACTATCTGAAGCACGCAGACCCGCTTCACAAGGTGACGGTGGTACCCCGCGGACGTGCATTGGGCGTGGCGGTCTCTCTTCCGGAGAAGGACTCCTACAGTAAAGGAAAGGGCTGGCTTCTAGATCGCATCAAGATATCCTATGGTGGATATGTAGCCGAGAGACTGATTTATGATGAGACAACGACCGGCACGCAAAACGACTTGCAGCAGGCGACAGATATTGCACGGCGGATGGTGACCGAGTGGGGAATGAGCGATATTGGCCCGGTGGCTTTTGGCAAGGAAGACGAACCTATCTTCATTGGTAAGGAAATTGCCCGTCACAAGGACTACTCAGAGAATACTGCCGAGGCTATTGACGCCGAGGTAAGGCGCATTCTCAGGGAGTCCCTACAAGAGGCTACCGATATTCTTACCGAGCATAGGGACCAGCTTGAACTGCTCACCGAGGCTCTTGTGGAGCAAGAAACTCTGACCGACATAGATGTACGCGAGTTGCTTGGCTTCCCAGCACCTGCCTACAGCTATCCAAGCAATGGTGATGGCAAGACCGAGCATGAGGAGCACAGTAAGACGGAGGAGCACGCACCTGTCACAAAACCGGACAACGCGAAGGAAGGGAACAACCCCGACTCCGAAAACAGCGAGTCACCTGAACAAGGCGACCACCCCTAACACGCGCGGATGAAGGCCTGGTGGGTTCAACCGGCGCTCCTTGTTGTGCTTCTCTTGGTGTATGCGGCTCCGCAGGTGACACAGGCGCAATTAGCAGACCCTCTCTTCAGGTTCGGCGGCCCACCCCCTTTACGAGCGTCTGAGCATGACCGAGCGCTCGGTGAGGCCCACAGGGACGAGGCGCGTACCCTGTTAGAACGTGGCCGTGTTGACGAGGCCCTGGAGTTGTTCTTCGTATCACTGCAGTTTGACCCTCACCACTCGGATGGGTACTACGAAATTGGTCTGCGCTTTATTGACCAGCAATCAGAGCGTGATTCGGGCGTCTTGTTCCTGATCAGGTCTCTCGAAAACGACTCATTCAGGTTCGGCTCCTACGGACACGCGCTCTATCGTTTGGTATGGGAACTCATAGACTTGGGGTATGTTCAGACCGCGTTCACAACTCTTGAGCAGTTCCGGCAGAATGAACTTGGGCAGGCAGATCTTCAGGCGGTTCGAGCCAGGCTTGCCCTCGAAATGGGCGACATACGCGAGGCCGAACGCTTAGCGGAGCAGGGGCTATCTCGATACCCACACGATTCTCGCTTTTTCATGATTCTACTTGAGCGCGGTGGGCAGCCTGCCTTTCGAGAATCACGGTGGATAGAGCGTGAACGCAGCTCCGAAAGTGGGTATCTCGCTGCACTATTACGATATATTGAGTTGGTGGGAGACGATGCCCGCCGTCGTGCCTTGGTAGAGGACTATCTACGCCTTGGTGGCGACAACCCCCGTGTCTATCTGTCCGGAATCGGCGCTGGACTGAATGCCTCGACCATGTTGACTGGGTTTATTGATCGAGGCGGCACCGAAGACTCGGTGCTGATTCGGGAAATGGCATCTCGGTTGGTCGAGCATGAGCGTCAGGACCTCGTGGACGAGTTACTGACTCCCTTGGATCAGTTCTCTGGCAGGCTCTACGGACGACACCGCGAAACCGGCTTTCATACAGAAGCCATAGAGTTTCGCAATGGGGTTCCGGTGAGGTATGAAGCATATCCCCGCGGAGTCGCCAAAGCGCAGGCGGTTATTGACCTGGAGTCGAACGGGCTTCCGAGTGCTCTGGAGTTCCACCAGAACGGATCGCGGATTCACGTGTGGTACCGAGACTATCCGGTAATTGCCCAAGTTGGCGTTGGTCCTTCAGCGTTTGGGGTTTCAAGCCGGACTTACAGCATTATTCCCGATCGCCTGCGACGGCCAATGCCTCGGATCCCCGGCGGGGTTGATCCTTTGACCCCCTGGCCTTTGCGGCTGCCTGCGCCCGAGCCTGACGCAGCCTGGGAGATAGATGTTGACCAGGTAGAGAGGCACAGCTATCGTCTGGTGAGGAGGGATCCTCACCTCGGCCACATTATTTCGGTGAGTGACCTGCATAATGGGCAGCCTCTGCGAATGGTCGCGGACCAGAGTGGCAATGGGCGAATTGACTATATTCTCCTGTATTTTGACGGCCTTCCGGTGCGAGCGGTGCGGGATCTCAATGGTGACGGTTACTTTGATCTGATTGAACTTTATGAGGCGGGTGAGTTAGTAGCGACCGCAGTCGACGAGGGGGGCTCTGGGATGTACCTTTATCTGGAGACTATCGGCGAGAACGGTGCGGTGTACTGGAACGAGACTGGCGAACCGGTACGGCGCCTGTGGGAAGCGAATGAAGGCCGATCAATGAGCCTGGACCGTTTCCAATATGGTGCCCAACCGGCCGAGGCTCAAGGAATCCGCGCCTGGGCAGAGCGCTAACGGAGAAAATATGTCTAAGACAATAACCATAAAACGTTTAATTTGCAGTCGCCGCCGGGTTTCAGGCTCGGCTCTTCTGTTGGGGTTCACTGTGCTATTGGCGTTGTCGGCCTGCAGGACGGGGCCGGGGTTCATGGCCGACCCACAAATGCGGGCGGATAACGCCGAGGCTCACCTTGATAGATTGGTGCGGGGAGCTTACCCGACTCGGGCTTTTGTGCGAATAGAGTCTTTGAGGAACGAGGATCTCTTGAGTCCCGACGCCTTGGATCAGTGGTGGGAACGTGCTCTTGAAGCAAGCGCCGAGACACTGATTGAGGCCGTCGAGTCCGGCGAGTACAGACGAGCTGTTTCACTCTTCCGCTCCCTCACCGTGCTTGAGGAGGAACAGCGGGTGAGCCAGTTCAACCTGGACCTTCTGTACTTCACCTGGGCCGAGCACTACGTAGAGGCAGGCAACGCGCCAGCCGCACTCAATGTACTACTACGCATGCCGGGGTTAGATACGCTTACAGACGAGTCGCTGGCCAAGTACGCCACATTCGCTCTGGAACACAACAACAGTCTCGCAATTGGTGAGTTACTCCGTATTGCAGAGCAAAGGGGCCTTGAAGACCCACACATTGATCGGGCTCGCGCCCATTTAGCTCGTGAAATGGAACCCAACGACATGATTGCGGGTA
>SLAA01000209.1 GCA_007127105.1 Spirochaetales bacterium
GACGCAGCGCGTCGGTCTTTTTTTGTGATCTGGCGTTGGGGCGGATTTGAAACGGAGCAGCGGCGCGACGGGAGGAGCGCAAACCGGCAGGAGGCCGGTTTAGCTGCGCAGACGGGTCGGAGCGAGCCGAGGAGCGCAGAAGTACGACCGGCGCCAGTGCAGGAAAAACTGTACGGGAGTATCCGGGTGATGTTAGATAATACCACTTTTGTGCGAGTATCTAACATGACCTGGATACGCGGACGAAAAGCTATTGTCCCGTCCGTACAGGTCGGGGTCAGGGTCGCTGGCCGGGTTCCAGGGGGCGAATGAGCTGGCCGCGGGTCTCGGCGGCTATGCGGCGGCCGCGGAGATAGGTGGCGTGTACGCGTCCGCAGAGGGGCCGGTTCAGATAGGGGGTCATGTGGTGTCGATCCTGGAGTTCGGCGAGGCTTAGTGGTGCCTGGTGATCCAACTCAACCAGGGTGAAGTCTGCATCGTTTCCAACCTTGAGAGAACCCTTGCGCGGCAAGCAAAAGAGTTCAGCCGGGCGAGCGGCGGTGAGCTGCGCTATGCGGCGGGGCGGAACCGCAAGTGTAATCAGAGTCCGCAGGGTTGTCTGCACTCCGGCAATGCCACCCCATGCCTGTTCAAAGGGCATGCCGTCCTTCAGGTCGGGAGGGCAGGGCGAGTGATCTGAGCCTACGGTGTCAATCTCTCCGCCAATGAGCCTGTTCAGCAGGTCACCTCGTGTGAGCTCGTCGCGGAGGGGTGGGGCACATTTTGCTCGGACCCCAATGTCCTGCAGGTCTTGCTCGTTGAAGTACAGGTAGTGCGGGCAGGTCTCGCAACTTCCAGATAGCCCCTGTTCCATGATGGCTTGTCGTATGCACTGAACACCACGTCCGCTTGAGACATGCACGATATGAACCCGGCAGCCGGTATCGGCGGCGACAGAGAGTGCTTGCGTGATTGCGGCTATCTCGGCGTCAACTGGGCGGGAGTCAATGAAGCGGCGAACCGCATCCGGGGCTGCGGCCGCAACCGCTTCTGCAGCAGCCAAGACCGCTGGGCTTTCGGCGTGTAGCAGTACCGGGAGGCCCAGACGGGCCGCCGTTTCCATTCCATGGTGCAGGGTGTCTACATCGACATGGACAAACTCATGAATGCCGCTGGGGCACATAAAGGCTTTGAAACCTACGACACCGCGTTCGGCAAGTTCCTCTAAGGAGTCCAGGTTGTGGGGTGTGAGTCCACCGTAAAAGGCAAAGTCGGTACGGCTGCGCACCGACGCCGCGGCGTGTTTGGCATCAAACGCCGGGCCGTCAAGGAGGGGTGGGTCTGAATTGAGCGGCATGTCTATGAAGCAGGTGCCACCGCCCGCGGCGAGCGCCGCCGACCCGGTAGCTATGCCTTCCCAGTTCGTGCGTCCGGGCTCGTTAAAGTGCACATGTGCATCAATGACGCCGGGGAAGATAGTCAAGCCGCGCGCATCAATTTCCTTGGATGCGGAGCTGCTGTGCGTGCTTTCCACCTGCAGGACGCGACCTTCATCTACCACCAGATCGGCACGCACTATGCCCTCGGGGAGTACCACATGGCCCCCGCGCACAACCAAGTCGGCGCTCACCTTCAGCTGCCTCGGTAGGTGCTGTAGGCCCAGGGTGAGACCAGGAGCGGAACGTGGTAGCCAGCCTCTGCGTCGGCCATCTGGAACTCTATGGGAATCTTGTCCAGGAACACACCAGCGTCCGGGTGTTTCTGTTCAGCAAAGTACTGGCCCACCGTGAAGACAAGCCGGTAGCGGCCGGGGCGCATGTCCGCGCCACTGAGCAGCGGAGCGTCGGTGCGGCCGTCGGAGTTCGTGCGAACGGTGAGCAGCAGGTGTGGTTCCGAGCCGGGCGCGGGGGCCGCGCTGGCCAGTGCCTCGGAGGCGGCTGCAGGTGCGGGGGCCGCGCTGGCCAGTGCCTCGGAGGCGGCTGCAGGCGCGGGGGCTGCGGTGGTTCCAGCTGGGCCGAGGTACCACAGCTCAATGGCGACACCGGCGGCCGGGTGCCCGGAAGCGATGTCCAAAACATGGGTGCTCAGTTTGCCACTCATTGCCGTGCCACCGTTCCAGTTATTATGCCAAAGGGCGAGTCAGTTCCGTAGTAGATCTCATCCGGATTATCGAGTTCAAATGGGGTGAGGTCAAAGAGAATATGATGCTGGTTCGGCATTGTGAAACTCACATCCGAGATTGCTGGGCTGCGCTTCAGCATCTCCTCACCCATGAGGTAGAGTGTTGCCTGCAGGCTGGGGCTGTCGTGAGTTGCAAATACCTCGGTAATTGTCTGGAGGCTCGTCTCCCATGCCTCGTTGAAGGAAATCTCACCGGAGGCCAGGCCGGGCGTGCTGAGGTAGTTCCAGACCGCATCAACCGTGGTCGCAAGGATTCGCTCGTCAGTGTCTGGGAGAGTGGTGAACTCGTCACGAAAGAATCCGCCAAAGGCCGAACCGGAACTCTTGAAGACCTCAAGGCCGGACACTCCGCCTGCAACGCTGAGGTTACTTGGCCCGGTAGTTCTTCTGCGAGTGACCGCTGCGGTACGCTGGCCATGTTCCTTAACAAACGCAAACGGGTGAGCCTGCCCATGCACCTCAATGCGTTTCCAGCGGCTCATTGCAATCTGCACATCGGCGGCGTGCACCTGCGGGAAGCGGTCAATGAAACGTGCGCTCAGAGCTAAGCCAAAGTCTTCCGGAGAGTCAAAGGATGTCTGCCGGGCAATGGCGTAGACGGTGTTCTTCATGGTGTCGGTTGGTCCGCAGTTCGCGTTATCGCCGTGGGTGTAAATGGCCTCAAAGTCTCCGTGAAGCATAATCTGGATGGTGTATTCCTGCACCTCATGAAGTGGCGAGCCGTCGGGTGCGTTCCCACGCAGTACCTTGGTGAGCCGCACGCGCTGCTTGCCGTATGAGTTACTCTGAAGATGTGCCATTACTGTTTCTCCTTCTCTGTCTCTTCCCGGACCGCATCCAACATACGGAGTAGGGCAATGTCGCCGATCTCGGCAAGCGCCGTGCGGATCTCCTCGGTTCGAGTTTGTTCCAAACGTTGGGGCAAAGCGGCGAGGATGGCCTCCTTGCGATTTCGACGGGCGCAGATTACAAATGGGAACCCAAAGCGGTCGTGGTAGGCGGCGTTATACCTCTCAAAGGCCTTGATCTCCTTTTCCGTGAGCTGTGTGAGTCCGGCTGCTGCCTGTTCCTGCGTTGACTCCTGTCCCAGCCGACCCTCACGTGCAAGCCGTCCGACCAGGTCCGGGTGCGCGCGTATGAGTTCCAGCTGCCGGGCAACGCCAGCGGCATCTATCACCCGCATGCAGGCCGCGTGGAAGTCGTGGAGCGACTCAAAGGGGCGCTCCTTGAGCGCCTCCTCTACAATCCAAGGTGAGTTCTCAAAGAAGCCGCCGCAGAGTTCTCTGGCCTCGGCGACAGGCATGGCGTTGAGACTGCTCAAGGGCAGCGGGGTCGATGTCGGGGTCTTGGGCTTTCTGCTCACCTGTGGTCTTCCTCCCCGGCGGCAATCATGTCCTCCAGGAGTTGAGCCGCACGGCCGATGTCTTCTATGCGGCTGTACTCAGCTGGGTTGTGGCTAATGCCGTCCCGGCTTGCAACAAATATCATGGCGGTAGGCATGACCTGTGCTATCACCGCCGCATCATGGAGGGCTCCGCTGGGTACCAGTTCAAGCTCAAGGCCACGGGCAGCGGCGGCCTGCTGCAGGCGACTGCAGATGTGCTCTGACAACGGACTTGGGGCGAGTTGCTCAATAGTTTCAACCTCATGCTCCAGTCCGCGTCGCTCAGAAACTGTCTGTACAATCTCGTGGATGCGCTGCTCACCTTCAACAAGCAGGGCTTCCTCCTGTCCGCGGAAGTCAAGGGAGAACACTACCTGGCCGGGAATAACGTTGACCGCGCCGGGAGTCGCCTCAAGCTTGCCGACGGTGAGGACGGTATACGGAAGGCGGCGGTCCAGTTCTTGACCAAGTTGCTCAAGGGCCACCACCATCTCCGCTGCACCGGCAAGTGCATCACGGCGGCCGGACATTCCGGTAGACCCGGCGTGGTTGGCCTGGCCGGTCACGGTAATGCTCAGTTGCCGCCGGCCGTTGATGCGGTTGACGGCCGCCAACGGTTTACCGGAGTCCCAGAGGCCTAAGCCTTGTTCGGGGTGCACCTCAACCATGCCATAGTAACGCTCCGGTTGCAGTCTGGTGCGCCAGTCGGGGGCCGCGGCGAGGCTGGCCAGGTCCAACCCATGCGGGGCGCCAGCCTCGGCCGCGGTCTCGCCGTGGCGGTTGCGAATGCGGGTCATGGTTTGCGGGTCAAGGGTACCGGCCCAGAGGCGGCTTCCAAGCATTCCCAGGTTAAAGGTGGTGCCTTCTTCCTCGGCGAACACAATGATTTCGAGCGGTAGCTCGGGCCGTCTGCGCATAATCTCAAGCGGAATTACGACACCAGACACACCGTCAAACTTCCCGCCCGAGGGCACTGAGTCGAGGTGTGAACCACAGAGCCACACCTTCCGGTCCCAGCCGACCAATGGGTGCCGTATATGCAGGTTGCAGGCCGCATCTATTATGTGCTCTGCTCCAATTTCTGTGGCTTGCTGAATAATGTAGTCGTATGCCTGCCGCCAGGGCGCCGAAAAGGTTGGTCTACTGTACCCGACCTCCGGCGGACTCTCTGAGAAGCCAGCAATGGTCTCTATGTCCTTGCTCAGCCGTTCGGTGTCACTCATACGCCGAAGCGCTCCCGCCATTCCTTGCCGGTCTTCTCCATGGTGCTTTCGGCAGCGGTGCGTCGCATGCGGTGGATCTGCGGCATTCCGAGCTGCCACTCCTGCATCCAGTCCCGGGCAAAGAGGCCTTTCTCGGTCTCTGCAAAGATCTCTCGCACCGCGTCCTCGTTAATCACACGTGGGCCGCGGGTGCGCACCGCAAACTCACAGGTACGACTTGAGCGAGTGCTGATGTAGTCTTCAATTCCGTTCTCATCCATGACATCAATGACGCTGCGCAGACTGCGAATAGATTTTGCGTAGGCAAAGCTCGGCGCGTAGCCGTTGTCGACCATGGTCTGGAAACAAAGCTTCATGAGGTGAATGACACCACCGTAGAGAATTTGCTCTTCATAGTTGTCGCCCTCGGTTTCATGCTGGAAACTCAGTTCTACGACACCGGCGCGGGTGGAGCCTACCGCCTTGGAAATGGCTAAGGCAACTTCCAGGGCGTTGCCGGTGGCGTCGTGGTCTACGCCGACGCACCCGTAAATGCCCTCGCCTTTAAGGTACTTCTCCCGCACAAAGGCGCCCGGTGCATTCGGCACAAAGAGCACGGTGTTGACATCTTTTGGAGGCTGAATGGCACCATACAGTACATTAAAGCCATGGCAGAAACAGAGGGTCTGCCCGGGACGAAGATTGGGCGCAATGTCCTCTGCATAGACTGCAGGTTGAGCGGGGTCGGCAAGCTCAATCAACAAAACATCGGCCTTTTTTACTGCCTCGGCATAGCTATAGACCTCAAAACCGTCGGCCTCTGCCTGGGCTCGTGAGCGGCTCTCGGCTGCTGGGCGAGTCCCAACAATGACGGTACAGCCTGAGTCGCGGCTGTTCAATGCCTGCGCTTTGCCTTGTATTCCGTAGCCAATGACGGCGAGGGTTTTTCCATTCAGTACTGAGAGGTCTACATCCTCATCCCGGTAAATTTTTTCTTGCATGCTGCTGCTCCTTGGCGTGCGTGGGGTTTTACAGCGCGATATCGCGGTTGACGTTTTTGTAATAGATATATCGAGTTGGACTCAAACCGGTGGCATAGTAGCTTTGGGGGCAGAAAGGGCCCATCCAAATGAAGTCGGTTTTCTCTACCTCCATCCAGCGGTCATCAAGATAGTACACGCCTTTGCCGTCAAGGACGTACAGCCCGTGCTCCATGATGTGTGTCTCGGTTACCGGCAGACTGTGTCCCACCTGAAAGGTGAAGATGTTCATGGCCATGTCGTAGGCAAAGTCTTCCGGAATCAGCGTCTGCAGTGCGGCGCCGGGGTCGTCCATGTAGACCTCACCGGGCAGGTCCAGCTCACACCCTATGAGCGGCGCAAACTCCGCAATGCCGGGCGCAGGCTCGTAACGCTTGCGCAGCAGCAATAGCTGTGTTGCGGCGCTGGCCTTGAGTCGGTAACCCACCGACGGCGGAACAAGGGCGTACGAGCCGGGCCCAAAAGCTGTGGTGGCAGCTTCGCCGTCGGCCCCGGCACCGCCCTGCAGCACCGTGAACTCGGCCGACCCGTCCAGCACAAACAGAAAGTGTTCAATCTCTCCGTCGGCCGGGTGCAGGCCCTCGCCGCCAGCTTCCAACTCTATGCGGTACTCCGTAAACTCGGCGCCGAGTGCCGGGCCAGCCAGAACCTGCACAAGCGCAGTTGGCCATTCCGGTAGGCGTGAGTAGGGGACTCCCTCACTGGGGATGAGGGCATAACGGTTCTTGACCTGGGTTCTACTGGTCAATAGTTGATTTTGTTGTCTCATGTTTGGTGTAGTCTCCTTGCATGGCGGCACGGCTTGCGTGCACCTCCTCAAAGATAGGAGTCTGGGGCCGCTGCATCAAGCTTTAATGCTGTATTCTTTAATGATTCGCTAAGAATTGCAACGCAATGTTGCGTGGATGGCGCCTGCTCAAGAAGACGCCTGTTCAAAAGCGGATTTCTCATTGCACACCGGGGCCGTTCATCCTACAATTCCAAGAACATGAAGGTTTTCTTACCGCACATCCTAACGCTCTCGCTCCGACGGAGCTTCCTTACTGCAATTGTTGTACTGTACGTGGTGACAACCGCTGCCTCTGTGTATGTGTTCGTGCGGACAATTGGTGCGGTGGCAAGTGAGTACGTTGAGCGCTTCTCAGTCTCGCAGAACCTCCTGGAACGCAATAGAATTCTTGCCATCATTGACCGCGATGCAACTCTGAGCCTCAAGCTTGCCGACGACCCGGCAGTCAAGGCCTGGATGGTGAACGAAGAGGACGAGAGCTTCCGCGAACCCGCACTCGCACAGCTGGAGAGTTATCGCAAGCTATTTCGTGACCACTCCTACTTTGTTGCTATTGCCGACGGGCTGAGCTACTACATTAACACCCCGGAGACCGAGGGTACCGAGCGGACCGTTATGGACCCAGATGCACCTCATGATCGGTGGTTCTTTGCAACGCTGGAGTCGGAGCGCGACTTCTGGATCAACGTCGACTACAATATCTATCTCAACGAGATTCGTGTCTGGATCAACAGTCTGGTGCGCGATACCGACGGAAGCCTCTTAGGAGCCGCCGGAACCGGCATGGACCTGACTGGATTTCTGGACGCGCTCGTAGAACATGAGGCGCCGGGCATCTCCACCATTATTGTCAATGTGGACGGCCAAATTCTGGCACACCGTGACCGCGCGCTCATTGAGCACAATGCACGGGTAACCGAGGACGAGGACCGCATCGACCTGTATAC
>SLAA01000009.1 GCA_007127105.1 Spirochaetales bacterium
AACTCGCCAGGCTACGTACCGAAACCCCATGACCTTCCAGCACAGATACCGCCTCGGCAGCCGGTGCCCCGACGTTTATGCACAGGAAGTTCGACTGCGTCGGATAGTACTCCAAGCCGAGATCCTTCAATTGATGCTCGTACCACAGGCGCCCTTCATGGTTGAGCTGTAGAGATTTCTCGCGAAACGAGGAGTCCTTCAGCGCGGCGACCGCAGCGGCCTGTGCGGCAAGGCCCACATTAAACGGTTGCTTGACGCAGAGGAGCTGCTGGACGAGCTCTGTTTGGCCCATTCCATATCCTACTCGCAGTCCAGCCAGACCGTACAGCTTGCTGAAGGTGCGGAGTACTATGAGATTAGGAAACACTGACATGAGCTCTTTAAAGCGCGGGAAGTCCGGTGAGTAGGCGTACTCGGCGTAGGCTTCATCCAGGACTACGAGCGTGTCTTCGGGAACCTGTTCAAGGAAAGCTCGGATATCGTCATGTGTCCTGAAGGTACCTGTGGGGTTGTTTGGGTTGCAGAGGAAAACAACTTTGGGATGTGGGGAACCGTCCTTGAAGGCGGAACTCATGCTCTCTAAATCGTAATGGCCGTCAAGAACAGGATACTCCTTGACCAGACCGTCATAGAGCGTCGTTGCAAAACGGTACTGAGAGAAGGTCTCGGCCGCGGTAAGGACAGTCTCACCCGGATTCAGAAATGCTGAGGCAATGAGCGTCATAATTTCGTCAGAGCCGTTGCCTATAATGAACTGTTCCGCACCGAGGCCGTGGTACTCGGCCAAGGCTGAGCACAAGGTACTTGCTGCGCCGTCCGGGTAACGGTGAAGTGTCTCGGCAATCTCACGGTACGCAGCAACAGCGGCCGGAGAAGGGCCCAAAGGATTCTCGTTGGAAGAGAGCTTCACGGTGTTGGGGGCTTGCGTTCCCGGGTGGTAAGGATTCAGACGCTCGAGCATGGCCCGGCCCTGAACGGCCTGGAGCTTACTCATGGGTTTCCCTCGCCTTCTTGAGATTCCTGGGCGGCCTTGCGTGCCGCAGCAGCCTCTCTGGCGGCAAGCACCTCCGGTGGTGGATTGTTCCTGAGGTACTCATGATCCTGCGATATGTCCACAATGAGATCGGACAGTTTCATTTGGAGCGATGTCGGAGTGGTTTTTGCAAAAATGAGATCTCGCGGACTCGAAACCGCTGAGCGCACCGCGCGCATTACCAGGTCAAGTTCCTCATTCGTGAAACCATTGAGAATGACAACCCGGTTTTCCAACTCTGGCGCTGCGTCTTGTTCCGGTGTAGTTTGGTCTTCCATAGTGGCGCTCCTCCCGCGGTGTTTGTCACCACGCAGTTGGGTTGTGGTTTTCATGACTCGCAACGCTCACAGATTAGTCGGAACCACCACGAGATGCAAGACGTCATAGCAGGCGTCTTATCCGGAGTCGGGCATTGTCGTGAGGCCCCTTTGCTCAGTATATTCAAGGTGTCCTCCACGCGTATCTAACATCTCAATGAGGAGATAATCTCTATGGACTACGAACGTCTAACTGTTCGGGCTGCCGAGGCCCTGCAACAAGCCACTGCAATTGCGCACCGCTATGACCATGGCATGCTTGAGGTCGAACACGTCCTCTTAGCTCTTGTCGAGCAAAAGGATGGGGTCTTGCCACCGCTCCTCAAAAGGCTTGGCGTAGCTGAGGGACAGTTCCGCGAGGTGCTTGAGCGCAGACTCAATCAGTACCCCCGTGTCTATGGCGAGTCGGCCCAGATGCAGCTTTCCAGCAAGACTGGTCGAATGCTTGCGAAGGCGGAGTCCGAGGCCCAGGGTCTGCATGACCAGTATGTATCGGGTGAGCACATGCTGCTGGCGCTGTTGAAAGACGGCGGTGACATTGCAAAAGATCTGCAAGCGGTCGGCGTGAGTCGTGACGGACTCATGACTGCACTCAAGGCGTTACGGGGCAATAAACGGGTAGACAGCAAAGACCCGGAGGCTGGGTACGAGGTGCTCGACAAGTACTGCCGTAATCTCACAGGACTTGCACGCAACGAAAAACTTGACCCGGTCATTGGACGTGACGACGAAATCCGCCGGGTAATGCAGGTGCTTTCACGGCGCACCAAAAACAATCCTGTTCTCATTGGCGACCCGGGGGTCGGAAAAACGGCAATTGTAGAAGGCCTCGCGCGCCGCATTGTCTCGGGTGATGTCCCGGAGAGCATTAAGGAAAAAGAGGTGCTGGCGCTGGACCTCGGGGCACTTGTTGCCGGTACCAAGTTTCGTGGTGAGTTTGAGGAGCGACTCAAGGCGGTCATCAAGGAGATAACCGAGGCGGACGGCCGAATCATTCTCTTCATAGATGAGCTCCATACCATCATGGGGGCAGGTGCCGCCGAAGGCGCGGTTGATGCCTCAAACCTCTTAAAGCCCGCCTTAGCGCGCGGTGAGCTGCGCACCATTGGTGCCACCACCTTGGACGAGTATCGTAAACACATTGAGAAGGATGCAGCCTTTGAACGGCGCTTCCAAACGGTGTATACCGGAGAGCCCTCGGTGGAGAACACGGTGGCCATTCTGCGAGGACTCAAGGAGCGCTACGAGGTTCACCATGGTGTGCGAATACGTGACGAGGCAATTATAGCCGCGGCAACCCTCTCGGACCGCTACATCACCTCCAGGTTCCTGCCGGACAAGGCTATAGACCTCATAGACGAGGCAGCCAGCCGACTGAAAATGGAAATTGAAAGCCAGCCAATTGAACTTGACCAACTTGAACGCCGCATGCTGCAACTCAACATAGAGAAACAGGCGCTCAGCAAAGAGAGCGATGCCGCATCACGTGAGCGGCTGGGGGCTCTTGACCGTGAGCTAGATGAGGTCAAACAGCGCCACGACGCCATGAAGCTGCAGTGGCAGAATGAAAAACACGCCATTGATGAGATTCGTGAACTCAAGCAACAGCTTGAAAACTACAATCTTGAGGAAACCCGTTATGAGCGTGACGGCAACCTGTCTAAGGCTGCCGAGATCAAGCACGGCCTTATCCCGCAGACTGAACGGAAGCTTGAAGAAAAGACAGCCGAGATTGAACGCCTCGCCGGGGAGTCTCGGCTATTGCGCGAGGAGGTATCGGAGGAAGACATAGCGCTGGTTGTGTCAACCTGGACCGGTATTCCGGTGGCCAAAATGCTGCAGTCAGACATGCAGAAGCTCTTAACGTTGGAAGAGACGCTTGGTAGACGGGTCATTGGGCAGACAGAGGCGGTTACAGCGGTCTCGGACGCCATACGTCGCAACAAGAGCGGTATCTCGGACATCAACCGGCCCACCGGGGTCTTTCTCTTTATTGGGCCTACCGGCGTGGGTAAAACCGAGCTCGCAAAAACCCTGGCCGAGTTCCTGTTCAACGACGACAAGGCCCTTACCCGCATAGACATGAGCGAGTACATGGAAAAGCATGCCGTCTCGCGGCTCATTGGCGCGCCTCCGGGCTACGTTGGCTATGAACAGGGTGGTCAGCTTACCGAGGTCGTCCGTCGGCGACCCTACTCAGTAATTCTCTTTGATGAAATTGAGAAAGCGCATCCAGATGTTTTCAATGTGTTGCTTCAGTTGCTTGATGAAGGGCGCCTTACCGACGGGCAGGGAAGACTGGTGGATTTCCGCAATACCATTATCATCCTTACCAGCAACCTTGGAAGCGATCTTATTCTCCAGGCACAGGATCTGGACGCTATCCGCCCGCAGATTCAAGAGCTGTTGCACCGAACCTTCAAGCCAGAGTTCCTGAACCGGCTGGATGAGGTCATAACCTTTCACCGCCTGGATCAGGAGCAGATCCTCAAAATTGTTGATCTTGAGCTGGAACGAGTCCGGCAGCGGCTGGCAGAGAAACGCTTGCAGATTGAGCTGAGTGATGACGCCAAGCGCTTTCTCTCGGAGATTGGTTTTGACCCGGCCTTTGGTGCCCGACCACTCAAGCGTGCTGTGCAGCACCACCTGCAGAATCCTTTAGCCAAGGCACTGCTGGCGGGTGAATTTACAGAGGGAGCAGTCATACGGGTGGAACGCGGCCCCGAGGCTCTGTCCTTCAGCACGGCATAGCCTGTGTGCAGGCCTGTGTGCAGGCGCATGCCTGTGTGCAGGGACGGCGGCGGGGCTTGAGTGCCTCCGGGCTATCCGGCATACTCCCATGGACACAAGGAGTACAACGTGGCGAAACTATGGGACAAAAACTACGACCTTGACGCCCTTATTGAGCGCTTTACGGTCGGCAATGACTATATTCTTGACCGTGAGCTACTTCCGGCAGACTGCGTAGCAAGTGCTGCTCATGCTACCATGCTGGCCTCGGTCGGCATCATTAGCCCTAAAGATAGAGACGTACTGCTGGCAGAGCTTACGGCCCTGCTTAAGGACTTTGATGCAGGTGAGTTCGCAATTCTTCCGGAGCATGAGGACGGCCATACCGCTATTGAGGAGCGACTCATAGATCGCCTAGGCGATGTAGGAAAGAAAATTCACACCGGGCGCTCGCGAAACGACCAGGTACTCACGGCCCAACGCCTGTACTCTCGAGGACTTCTGTGTGCAGTTACGCAGGCGGTCTGTAGCTTGGTAGAGGTGCTGTTGGAGTACGGGCGGACACACGCGCTCACGCCTATGCCCGGACGCACTCATATGCAACCCGCAATGCCGAGTAGTGTTGGACTCTGGGCCATGGCCTTTGCCGAGCAGTTGCTTGACACATGTGAGCTGCTGGACACCGCATACCGGCTCAACGACCAGTCGCCGCTTGGTGCGGCGGCAAGTTATGGTGTCCCGCTCCCTCTTGACCGCGAGCTTACTGCACGTTTGCTTGGTTTCTCCCGCGTGCAAACCAATGTGTTGTATGCCAATAACTCTCGAGGAGTTATGGAGTCCATTGTGCTGGACAGCTTTGAGCAGTTGGGGCTGTGCCTTGGCAAGCTTGCCTCGGACTGCATTACCTTCTCATTGCCAGAGTTTGGGTATTTCTCATTGCCCGACCGCCTTTGTTCTGGTTCGAGCATTATGCCCCAGAAAAAGAATCCTGACGGCTTGGAACTGGTGAGGGCCAAGACCGCCACGTTGTCCGGCCAGGCCCAGAGCGTGAAGAACGTCATTCGCGCACTCCCTTCTGGATACAACCGGGATTTTCAGGAAACAAAGGCACCACTCATTCATGGCGGCCGCACTATTCTGGACTGCACAGCAGTAATGCAGCTGACAATGGAGTCGCTTGAGGTGAATACAGACGCCCTGGCGGCCGGTTTTGGCCCGGAAATCTACGCCACCGACAAGGCCATTGAACTGGTACAAGGTGGGATGAGCTTTCGTGATGCGTATCGCAAGGTTGCGGCTGAGATTGACCAAATGGAAGATCGCAGCCCCACCGAGTCGCTCCTCTCACGGAAGCATCTGGGCAGTCCAAACAATCTTGATGTAGAAGGGTCGGCCACACGCCTGTCGGCCTACCGGGCCACCGCCGCCGAACGAGCGGTGGTGCTGAATGAAATTGGCCGGAGTCTACTCGGGTACGAAACGGTCATCTTTCGCCCATAGGCAGGAGCATGGCAGTCGTGGGGGCTAGGTCAGGCGTCCGACGGTGCAACGCGGCGCATAGCCGAGTAGACAATCATGGCTACCACTGTGAGTATGTAGGGTAGGCTCAGGAGAAGCGTGCCGGGAATCTGAAGCACCCCCTGGGCCGCGACCGAGACGCCCTCGGCCAGGGCGAAACATAAGGCCGCAATGAGAACCCCCACCGGCCGCTTGTAGCCAAGATAAATGGTCACCAGCGCTATCCAGCCTCGGCCAGCGCTCACGTTCGGTAGATACACACCCAGGCGCAGCGCCAGCAGACTTCCGGCCAGCCCCGCCCCCATCCCAGAAATGAGCAGCGCCGCGCGCCGGTACCGATCCGGATTAAGGCCTACCGCTCGCAAAGTTTCAGGATTCTTGCCGGTGCTTCTGAGTCGCAGACCAAAGGCCGTGCGGCGCAACACGAACCCCGCCAGCAACACCGCTGGCACGGTCAAATACACCCCAAAACTATGTCCAAAGAGTATCTGGTCAAGGAGCGGAAACCCAGTTTCCACACCTACAAACAGTCCGGGCATACGGGGGACATTTGGGAGTCTCAGCACGCCTTTGGTGCCGAACATCGCGCTCGAAAGAAAAGGAATAGTGCCCGCCGCCAACAAGTTAATGGCAAGTCCGACAATAAAAATATTCGCCCGCATCCGAATACCCACAAAGTAGAACAGATAGGCCAGCAAAAGACCCGCAAGCAGGCCTCCAAGCATTCCGGCCAGAATGCTCCCGGTCAGCGAGGCGGTCACAATTGCAGCAAAGGCACCGGCGAGCATCATGCCCTCAAGAGCTATGTTCAAGACGCCAGCCAGCTCAGCAAAGAGCCCGCCCAGTCCGGCGAGCAGCAAAGGAGCCATAACCTCAATAGCGTAGTAAATCACGCGGAGCCTCCTCGGAAAAGAAGGCGTATACTCCGGCCTACTCGGGTGCTTATACCAAGTTTTGGCAGGACACTCGCGGTGACAAAAAGAAATATGACTGCGCGGATAATTGTTCCAAGCTCAAAGGTGAAGTCGGTGTGTAACATGGCAATTCTCGCACCCGACTCAAGGTAAGCAAAAGCCGCTGCCGCCGGAACCACACCAAGCGGATGTCGTTTTGCAATGAGCGCAACTGCAATTCCGTTCCAGCCGAGGCCTGCGGTGAAGCCCACCAGAGTTGCGTAGTGTGTTCCATACACAAACAGGCCCCCGGCAAGTCCATGGAGTGCACCCGAGACAAGCATAGGAAAAACAATGTAGGCACCGGTGTGTATGCCACCGTAACGGGCAAACTGGCGGTTGAGTCCGCTCAGACGCCATTCATAGCCGCGTACCGTCCGGAAGAGCGCGACATAGGCGGCGGCAAGTAAGAGCAACGCAATGATAAGCGTAGGGTTAAGCTGAGAGGGTGCGAGCAAGCGGGGAAGTCTGAAAGCAAGCGGTACCCGCTCGGTAGTAAGTAAATTGCTCGCCTGGTCGTTAAGGGGGCCGACGATCAAGTAGTCGACAATGGGAATACTGGCAGAGGCTATGAGGAACGAGGTAATGAGTTCATCAGTGTCCCATAAGTGGCGAAACAACCCCGAAAGCCCCGCAATGACCGCGCCGGTGAACACCCCCACCAGGAGTGCAATGGGTAGGCCAAGCAGCGCTGGCAAGGATGCCAAGGCTATTCCAGCAACAGTCGCAGTCAGCGCCGAAACATAGACCTGCCCTTCGCCCCCCAGATTAAAAACGCCAGCCCGAAACGCAACCGCCATTCCCAGTCCAGTAATGGACAGCATAGAAAAAACGTTCAGCATGTTGCCCAGGTAAAATCTGTTAGAAAAGGGGCCTATGAAGAAGGCTCGTACTGCTGCGTATGGAGTGCTGCTCACCGAGATCAGGAGAAGCACCGTAAGCAGAAGTGCAGCACCAATTGTCGCAACCGCAACCTGCATGCGGCTATCCGGTTGAGATTGGCTCATTGTCCGGGCTCCTTGGAGGAGTCATGGTTGTGATCTTCCGGCGCCGCAAGAGACATCTCCGACTCTATTCCCAACATCAAACCACCAATAGTGTCTCGCACACGATCGCTGCCATGAAGTGTCCGCGCAAAACTGCCTTTGTACATTACCACAATTCGGTCGGCCAGACTGAGGATCTCGTCGATGTCGGAAGATATCAGGATAATTCCCACACCCTCCGCAGACAGGCGCAGAATCTCGTCATGCACACGTTGTGAGCTTCGGAAATCAAGGCCCCAACTAGGTTCGGAGAACACCACCACCGGACTGTTCTGGGACAACTCACGGGAGAGAATAACCTTCTGCATATTGCCACCTGAAAGTGTATGCATTGGTTTTCCCAGCACCGCGGTAATGCCAAACTTTTGTTGGAGGGCAGCGGAAAAGCTTGCGCTTGCACGTCTGTTCAGCAGCCCTCCACGACCAAACCGTTTGCGTTCCAGGAGAATCATGTTGTCCTCAACAGTTGAGGACAGGCTCGCCCCACGCATGAGGCGGTCGGTAGGAATGTAGGCAAGTCCAAGCTTGCGAAAGACTCGTGGAGTGTAGCGGGTTGGAAGATTACCCTGTATACGCACCTCGCCTGAGCTGGGTTCGGCGGAGCCCGACAGAATGTCTTCTATATACTCCAGCCCATTCTCTCGGATGCCGGTAATCCCTAAGATTTCGCCGGGATAGAGCCTCAAGTCCAGGTTTTCCAGGAGCATGCGCCCGCGCCGGACAAGGCTGACCTTAAGCAGCTCAAAAACCGGTTGAGCCGGATCAACAGCCCTCAGGGAAGGAGGGGGCGATGTTTGTTGGGCAGCCGTCGCCGGGTCCTGCTGGTCGGTTAAAGGGGTGCGGGCCGTAGTTCCGGAGTCACGCCGCGCAAAGCTAAACCTTCTGTCAGATTCGCTCCGCTGGCAGTCTTCACCGATCATGAGTGATGAAAGCTCACCGGGATTCGTGTCGGCGGTTAACAGAGTTCTGACTACTCTCCCATGCCGCATAATGGTAATGCGGTCCGAAATTTCCATGACCTCCCGTAGTTTATGAGTTATCAGAACCACCGCCCGCCCGTCGTTCCGCAGATCACGCATCATGCCAAAGACCAATGCGGTTTCGTGGTCGCTACACGGGGCGGTTGGTTCGTCGAGAATGAGGATGTCGGGGTTATGAAGCAAGGCACCAAGTATGGCTGCTAGCTGGGCCTGGGCAGCCGAGAGCCTTTCGGCCCGCATCCGAGGTTCAACCGGAAAGGCGTAGCGGCCAGCAAGCGCGGAGAAGCGTCGAGCAGCTGCGTCCTGGTCTATCATTCCCCAGCGTGTGCGGGGCTCAATCCCCAGAAAAAGGTTCTCCCAAACCTGATGTTGGGGAATAAACTGCGGATGTTGCTGCACCAGTCGGCACACCTTTCCCGCGTCCGACTTCACTTCACCGTCATACTCAGGCAGGAGGCCGGCCGCAATTTTCATGAGGGTAGACTTTCCAGCCCCGTTCTCACCGATTAAGGCGTGAATCTCACCCGCGTGCAGTGCCAGAGACACATCTCTCACCGCAAGGACATCATTCTCGAGATATCTTTTGGTGATGTGTCTGAGTTCCATCTTTAGTTAGCGCCTGGTATAGCGAACTCCATCGGCTCGTCCATAAGACGCTGCATGAGGTCCGCATGCCGCGCGCGCACATCCTCCGGAACATACTCAATATAGTTGGGGTCTTGATCGTCAAACCTTACATAACCGTCGGCAACGCCAAGCACCTCGCCAACACCAAACTCCAGCGAGCCTTCAATAGCCTCAAGGGTGCGTTCATATGCTGCCTGATCAAGCTTGACCAATGAGCTCCCAATTACTACGCCTGGGCCATGGTGAAAGCCAGATGAGTCGAACCACAGTACATAGGCGTTACGGTCGCGAGCGGTTGCAATCACCCCCTGATTTCCACCGCCTGCTATACTCAAAATGACATCGACACCGCGATCAAGCATGCTATTGGCAAGATCGGCCGCCCTACCAGCATCGAACCAGTTTCCTAGAACGCGGAAGTCCAGCTCAATATCAGTGTTCACCGCTTGAGCACCTTCCAGAAACGCGGGCCGAATTACTTGATTCATCATGGGGTATTCCTGACCGGCAAGCAAACCAATGCGGAGTGCATCGTTGCTGTCCGGCATACCGCCTGTGGTTACCAGACCGGCAAAGTAACCGTTCAAGTATGCCTGCTCACGTTGGTTAAACATGACCGTTCGTAGACGCGGGTTGCCCTCCCAGTAGCCGTCAAGTACCAGGAAGTGTTGCTCTGGAAAACTCTGTGAGACCTCATTGACAATTTCGGGCAGAGATGGGTTTGAACTCACAATGAGGTCATAGCTTCCGGTTGCCGCCAGAGAGGTAATTCCACCGGCCCACTCGGCCTGGTTAAAGCCGCCCTCAACAATGCGCACAGTCGCATTCCCGGACTCATCAACTGCCCGACGAACACCTTCAACCAGCATCTCATAGGTTGGGCTTCCTTCAACAACACCGGGGACAAATACAGCAACAGAGTAGGGGCGGTCAATTGCGGCGTCCTCGGCCGGGGCACAACCCAGCAAGAGCGTTGACAGTAGGACAATCAGTGCGCCGTAGAGCAGAGATATTTGGGTGCGGCGTATTCGCGTGCGTACCATGGAGGCCTCCTTAAGAATCCTTTGCAGTCTACATGATAAGGGCGGTGGCTTTCAAACCTCATTTGCTCGATATTGACCGCATGTAGTGACTGTGGTATGAAAGCCGCATGCACAAAGTAGTGAAAGTGATCGGCTTCGGGGTACGGAGTGAGTGAACCGCGAGTTCTTGGAATTGATATTGGAACATCAGCCATAAAGGCAGGGTGCATAACTCCAGACGGCACACTTGTATCGTCGTCGGGAGAACGAATTATTGGGTACCCATCACAAATTCATAGCTGGGATGCTCAGGCGTGGTCACGCACTCTCTCCCGACTTCTGTCACGCTTACCGGAACGTGACCAGATATCGGCGGTGGTGGTAAGCGGCAATGGACCGACCGTGGTTGCCATGAACAAGGCGGGGGAAGCACTGCAGCCTAGTCTCTTGTGGCTCGATCCTCGCGAGGTTAGGCTCCCGGATACGAACAGCTATTTTCTTCCAAAGGTCTCCTGGCTTTACAAACATATTCCTCTCCTGCGACGGAAAGTGAAGTACTTCATAGGCTGTCCGGAGTACCTTAGCTTTCAGTTAACCGGAGAGGCGGTCACAACGACACCCGGAGAAGAGTTCAGCAAGTACATCTGGACGCCTGAGGAAATTCGAGCCTATGATCTAAACCCCTCACTCTTCCCCCCTTTCGTGAAGCCTGGTGAGTTTGTTGGAAGAGTTCTTCCACAAGCAGCCGTCGAGTTTGGACTGCCAGAACGCATTCCGGTGTTCGCTGGAGGCTCGGACTTTCTCATGAGTCTCATAGGCACCGCGACCCTTCAACCGGGCCGCACCTGCGACCGAGCAGGAACATCGGAAGGCATTAATTACTGCTCGGCGGATAAGGTGCAGGATAGCCGGTTGCGCTGTCTGCCTCACGCCATGGACGGCTACTATAATATTGCTGGAATTCTTAGTTCAACCGGAAGGCTTTTCGAGTGGTTCCGCGAGATATCTGGGCAAAGCAATACACGCTATGACACCATGCTGGAAGAAATTCGTGCTATTGCCCACACGAGCTCCTACCCCTGGTTCTTTCCATCAATAAAACACGGTGCTACGTGGGAGTTCAGTCGCGGGATGTTTGTTGAGCTTGGTGCAGAGCACGGGCCAGCCGAGATGGGGCGGGCGGTTGTTGAGTCCATAGGTTTCGCGGTACGCGAGTCCATGGAAATTCTGGAAGAGAACGACTGCCTTATCGATACAGTTTGCGGCTGCGGAGGCCAGGCAAAGAACTCTATTTGGACGCAGATGAAGGCAGATATCTGCGGGAAGGCCATAGAGGTGCCGGTCATTCAGGATGCGGAACTCGCCGGCTGCGCAGCTGCGGGTTTTGTTGGTCTCGGACACTACGCCTCTATACCGACTGCCGCCGAAAACATCGTCAAGATCCACGCACGCTACGAACCTCGCCCCGAGGAGCATGAGCGCTACACTGAGCGCTACAATCGCTACCGCGAGGTATACTCACGCTTCCGAAGCGCTGCGGCAGATGTACTGCCGGGACGTTCCGACAGTCCCTGAGTTTGTGCTCAGGAATAAAGCGTTGTTTCCACTCACGGTGCGTTGTATATTTGAACCCAGAGTGAGGCAAACAGTGTTTTTTTTCGGGCCACTGGCAATGCTATTCCCCTTTCTCGTCGTACTCATTATGGTGCGGCTGGCATCGTCATTGTTCTTCCAGGGAGAGCAAGGGCGCCCGCGCGGCTCGTATGATGCACGAAGAACGCTGTTCCCAGAGTATTACCAGAGGCTTGGTAGCAGTAGCACGGACTCACAAGCACGGGTGTTTCAGGCAGCCCGTAAACTGGGAGGAAGGCTGACGGTTTCGGATGTAGTTATCGAACTCGGTATAGGTATTGAAGAGGCGGAGCAAATGCTCAGTTCAATGGTGGACAGTAGCCGTGTTCGGGTAGATGTGAGCGAACACGGTTTGCTTGTGTATGACTTCCCGGAGGTCCGCGCCCGCCTGAGTGCCGACCGCGGCGACCAAACAAATCAACAAGGCGGTACAGACCTACGAAGTTAAGCCTGACCGGGCTTCTGCGGTACCTCTGTGCTCACATCTCTCTCGGCTAAGACTGCTTCATAGATGCTATGCACCTCCTCGGTAATGTGCCGCACATAGGATGAGAAGCCTTCGTTGGCGTTCATATCGTTGGATGCACGCAACGCAAGTGCATCTCGTTCTGCACCTTCCGACGGCAGCGTGTGCACCTGCCGGTCATGAAGAACCTGGAGTAGATGCTCAATACGGCGTAGAAAAATGTAGTGTCGCGACAGTGTGGCGGCTTGGTGCTGGGTTAACAGGTCTTTGGTGGTTAAGAGCTGTATAGCCTGCAGGGTGTTGCCGGTGTGGAGCTTGTCATCTGCGTGGAGGGCGCGCATTTGGAGAAACTGTACGGCAAACTCAATGTCCCGAATGCCGCCAATCCCAGACTTAATATTCCATTCTTCGGGTGGCAACTCCGAGATCGAGGTCTCACGCATGAAGCGAATATTATCTGCCAGTTTCTCGGACAGTCCCGCCTCCGACATCAGCGGCCGAACCTCATGGAGAAACTCCCAACCAAGTTCAAGATCTCCGGCAACTGGGCGTAGCTTGAGCAGTGCCTGATGCTCCCATAGACCGGCGGAACTCCGATAGTACCGAAGTAGGGTCTCGCGCCGGTACACAAGCGGCCCGGAGTTACCAAAAGGTCTCAGTCGCAGGTCGACCCTATACAGATAGCCGTCGGCCGTGAAGTCGCTCAGATCCGCTCGTAAACGTTGCATGATTTTGGAAAAAAGGCGCTCCTCACGATCACTGTGGGCATCCGGACCGCTGCCTTCGGGACGATATACGCCAAGCAGGTCGATGTCGGAGCTATAGTTCAACTCGCGTCCGCCAAGCTTGCCGAATGCAAGGACCACAAAATCCTTACTGCGGTTTTGCTCGGCAGGGGGTCGTTCGAGCCAAATCGCATCCAACAAAAAGGCCAGGAGGGTATCGGCTAAATTTGAGAGATCGCGACAAACGTCCGACAACTCAGCATGCAAACAGATGTCACGTGTACCAATTCGCAGAATTTCGCGCCTGCGAAAGACACGCGTCAGGCGTAGCCGTTCAGCATGGTCCGCCGCAGCGGCGGTGAGCTGATCTAAATCCGCCTTAAGTTGCTTTCGCGATCGGGTTACCCCTACCAGGGCCGGATCGGTAACGTAGTCAAAAAAGCTGGGATTTCGAATCAGCGTGTCCGCCAGGAACTGGCTGCCTGCAAAGATCGAGACCAGAATCTCTAGTCGTTTCGGCTGTTGCAGCAGACGGTCAAAGTGATCCTTCGGTGATGCGGTCTGCGAAACAAAGCGCTCCCAGTTGTTGAGGGCCATATCTGGATCGGGACAGTGTTGAAGCGTGTCCCAAGCAAGGATCGAGAGCGTCGCAAATGCGTAGCGTTGGTCATCGCTACCCGATAGCGCGTCGAGGTTTGCGAGCGCTCGCGTTTCGTCCTTGAAGTTTGCCTGGTTCAGAACCTTCAGGTACCGTTCGCGCGCCGGGGGAGGGGTAAGTATGAGATCAGCAACGGTACCTACCGCGTCTCGGGGAAGAAGGCGCCCTTCGAGCTGGCTTTCTACAAAGGAGCGCACCGTAGCCGTCTTGGTCTCAAAATCCAGATGGAGCCGGCGTGCCGCACTAAGTTCTTCGCCAGGGCTGTATCCGCAACGGCCCGCTAGGTGGGCGTACTCGGGCGAGTCAACGACTGGAAGGAACAAGTCGCGTGCGTTGCCACGCAGCATTCGCAGTCCGTTGATCACGGTTCGGAGAAACCTATATGCGCTAATGAGGTGTTCGGCCTCGGTCGCGCTGATTGTCCCAGTATCACTGAGAATACGTAGTGCAGCATGTATTCCGGGCTGACGGAGGTCGGGATTAGAGCGTCCGTAGCGGATCTGCAGAATCTGGACACTGTATTCCAGGTCAACCAGGCCGCCGGGACTAAATTTTGCGTTCAATCGCCCAGGTTCGGATTTTTCTTGAATTTGCAGATGTCTCAGGTCGGCTATTTCGCCAAGATCTATGCTCTCACCAGCATACACCAGGTCGTCACGCAGGCGTAGCACCTGCCGCCCCAGGGCCTGGTCGCCACAGAGAAATCGCATGCGTACCAGTGCAAGTTTCTCATAGCTGTGAGCCTCGTTACGATAGTAGGTAAGAAACTGCGCCAGACTTGCCGCAATAGGGCCAGCATTGCCATGTGGACGCAGCCTAAGATCTATCTGAAAAATACCTTCACGCTTGGCTTGAATGCAGGAGACGGCCTCACTAAAGAACCGAACAAAGAACTCGGTGTTCTCAATCGGGTCGGCGCCATCGGTACGTCCTACATCGCTGTAGACAAAAAGAAGTTCAATATCAGAGGCGTAGCCGAGGGCTTCTCCTCCCATTTTTCCAAGTCCAAAAACCGCGTAGGGTACCTGAATCCCGGCCACGGTGCGTGGAACTCCGTATCTTTGTCGCAGCTCATGCCACGCAAGCTCCAGCGCGGATTCCACGACCAGTTCCGCCAATGCAGTGAGGCGTGAACTCAGAAAAAAGAAGTCAAGATCCTTGCGCAATATGTGATCAAGGTCTATGCGATAGTTCTCCTGATCCTTAAATCGGTTAAGCGCTTTCACCTTTGTCTTGTAGTCGTGTGCCTCGTCCAGTTTGGCCTTGAGTTCGAATGCGAGTTGGGAGGGGTCGGTACTGTACATCCGCGTGTCCGAGTCACCCGCCAGAAGGGGGATAAGATTCTCGGACTGGAGCCGCAAAAAGTCCTCCCACAGATAGTCGCTGGCCCCCAACAACCGGGCTAAATCGGCCAACACCTTGTCGTTGAGCAACAAGGGCTTAAGGTTGCCTCGTCTATGCGATTCAAGGACATCGGTGAGAAGAGTCTCGAAACGGAGAAGCGCGGTGTAAGGGTCAGGGGCGTGATCCAAAAAGAAGGTGAACTGCTTGGTGAAGAGCGCCGACAGCTTAAGGTGATCAAGCAACTCGCGATCCAGTGCCTCTCCGTTCGGACGAGCGAGCAAGAAACGGTCTTCTATTCGTTGACCGTGTGTGTGTATTTCAACACGTTCAACCGAGACATCGTGAAGTACGAATGCCGTACTCAAGGCATAGAGAAAAAACGGGGTATCCTCGGAGACAATGCGCAGCTGCGTTCCACCTTCTGCAGAGCGATGATCGGTGACCTCTATAGGATTCAGAGCGGCATGCTCCGGAACTCGCGTTCGAGCAATAGCCTCAGCGACCATGGAGTTAACCCGTTTCTTCACTTCGTCAAACTGTGATCCCTGTGCAATTTGATTATAGAGATGAGTAAACTCCTTCGTAAGCTTCTCTTCGAACTCGGCCGCGGTATAGCCTTCCAGATGCCCTCTAAAGGTATCAAGAATGATCCGTCTGGACTTCTGCTCGTCCATAACCGCAAAGCCTCCACCATAACTGCGGCGGCGAAGGCGACGACGCTTTTCATGAACAGTTTCAGGTTCGTCTGGGGTCGCAGAAGGACCGTACTCCACCGATGTATGGATTTCACCAGAGCTAATGTTTAGCCCAAAGGCCCCGAGTAAGCCACAGAGCAGCGAGAACTCACCAGGATAATCGTACGCGACAATTGTGACCTCATACAGTGCCTGCCGTTTGTCTTCATCGTTGTCATCGTTTTCGCCGCCGTGATCATGTGCCTGGTTCTCATCTGCCGTATAGGAACCGCTAAACGCATCAGTTGCCGTGACATTGACACATGGCTTGAGACTCGTGAGAAAGCATCCAAGCAATCGACATCGGAGGCGATGGTCGTTGTAGGTGAAGGATCGATAGTAGTAGTCGGGGAATGCACTGAGATAGAATTGCAGGTGCTCAGCTGCTATGTCAGGCTCATCTCTATGGAGACGACTCAGGTCAGGGTTTGTAAGTTCCACCGTTTTATCATCGTGTTAATAAAAAAAAAGCGCAAGGGTACCGAAGTACCCTTGCGCGGCTTTCGTCGATCGAAAGCACTCGCGGCCGGTAGATTACCCGATCGCGTCCGTTCCTTTTTCTCCGCTTCGGATGCGAATCACATCGTCTAGCGGCATGACAAATATCTTTCCGTCGCCAATCTCGCCGGTACGAGCGCCACGAATGATCGCGTCGATAGTGGGTTGAACGAAATCAGGATTCACTGCAATTTCCAGGCGAGTCTTCTTCAGAAGATTTACCTCAATCTCGACCCCACGGTACGACTCGCTGTACCCCTTTTGCTGTCCACATCCCATTGCGTTTGTGACCGACATCTTAAAGATTCCGGACTTGTACAACTCTTCCTTCACCTCGTTCAGCTTATGCGGCTGAATGTATGCAATAATCAATTTCATCGCTTTTTCCTCCGCGGCTTACATGTTGCTGAAGATCTGGAATCCACTGTAGGACTCCATTCCGTGCTCGCTAATATCCAGTCCCATAAGCTCTTCGGTTTCACTCACACGGAGCTTCTTAGCAGCCTTGAGTACACTAAAGAGTGCAAAGGCTGTTCCCATGGTCCAAGCCATTACCGCTACGACACCAATTAACTGTATCACGAGCTGACCAACTCCACCGCCAAAAAACAAACCCACTACGTCGGGATCATTGACGCCGTTCGCAAAGAGCCCGACTGCCAGGGTTCCCCAGATGCCGCATACGCCGTGCACCGAAACCGCACCAACCGGATCATCTACGTGGAGCACCTTATCAATGAACTCAACCGAAGCAACTACCAGAATACCACCCAGGAAGCCGGTCAATATGGACATTCCCGCACCTATAACCCAGGTACCGGCGGTGATACTGACCAAACCGGCAAGCGCACCGTTGAGTGCCATACTTGGGTCAGGCTTGCCAAACCACTTCCAGGAGGTGAACATTGCACCAACGGCTCCTGCTGCAGCAGCCAGCGTAGTTGTTACGGCCACATGCGCTATGTCAAGATCGGTACCCGACAAGGTGCTACCACCGTTAAATCCGTACCAACCAAACCACAGGATGAATACACCCAATGCGGCAAGCGGGATGTTATGACCAGGAATTGCCTTAACCGAGACCTTGCCACCCACCTTGGTATACTTGCCACGCCGGGCGCCAATGACTACCGCACCTGCAAACGCGGCCCATGCGCCAACCGAGTGAACGACGGTTGAACCGGCAAAGTCGTGAAAACCCATTTCGCCAAGCCAGCCGCCGTCGGCCCAGATCCAGTGCCCGGAAATGGGGTAGATCAACGCGGTAATAACCACACTGTACATGAGATAACCTGCGAACTGTGTTCGCTCGGCCATAGCACCAGATACGATGGTTGCAGCGGTAGCTGCGAACACTACCTGAAACATCCAGTCGCGATACAGAATATAGTCTGCACCGGCCAGGAAGAACTCGCTGCCGCCGATAAAACCACCAACAGAAACGCCGTACATGAGCGCCCAACCAACTGCCCAGTAGGCTATCGCGCCAACCGAGAAATCCATGAGGTTTTTCATGATAATATTGCCTGCGTTTTTTGCTCTGGTGAGACCCATCTCCACCATTGCGAAACCCGCCTGCATAAAAAATACCAATGCCGCTGCAACGATCAGCCAAATCATGTCAAAGGCTTCGCTGTACAACGCAAGGGTTTCCTCGATCGCCATCTCCTGAGCAAAGGCGCTTCCGCCTCCTAACAGCAGGCCAATAACGACCATAACCGGAACCACTGTCTTTTTCATGGTTCGTAATCCTCCTCGCGAAAATATTATTGACCTAAGGGTTGCAATAATGGTGCCAAGACAAGAATGTATGGAAATATAATCTTCAAAACATTGCGGTGTATATAATTACTAAAAACGACGTCTCGGTTAAGAAAAGTTACAACCAGCACGCAAAAGGGTTTGCGGCTATCTAAAGCTACATTTCCGTGGGTAAATTAACTAAAAACAACACGCAGGTTGGCTTGAAGGTTTTGCTTGGGTGGAGTGAAGAGGGCTTAGGGCGCGCTATCCGCGCCCTTTGTAGTGTCGGGGATCAATATCATGCTTGTTAACGCGAAGTCCCATGACTCGTTCGGTGACCCCCAGGAGCCTTGCCGCCTTCGCCATGTTGCCCTTGGTCGACTTTAGCGCATCTAGCAGCAACTCACGTTCTATGTTGTTGAGCGACTCATCAAGTGTCCCGCGCAGGCGCGTGTCGGTTGACTCGGCAGATTGAAGAGTCGGTGGTAAATGATGGGAATGAATGACTTCATCTACCGAAAGCAAGACCGCGCGCTCAATGCAGTTTTCCAACTCACGGACATTTCCTGGCCAGTGGTAGTTCATGAGGAGGTCAATAGCAGGAGTAGAGATCCGGCGAATGGCCCGGTGGTTCTGGGCAGCATATTTATCAATAAAGTGGTCGGAAAGCAGCAAGATGTCGCTCTTGCGATCTCGCAGGGGAGGTATATGAATGGGGAATACGTTGAGGCGGTAGTAGAGATCCTCACGAAAGGTGTTGGTTTCCATGAGCTGTTCCAGGTTTCGGTTGGTGGCCGCAATCACTCGCACATTCGTTCGCACGGTTTCGTTACCACCAACGCGTTCAAACTCGCGCTCCTGCAGCACCCGAAGCAGCTTGATTTGGGTAGCGGGCGAAAGATCACCGATCTCATCCAAGAAGATTGTACCGCCGTTAGCCGACTCAAAGCGTCCTTTGCGGCTGGAGATAGCTCCGGTGAAGGATCCTTTTTCGTGTCCAAACAACTCGCTCTCGATAATGGTTTCGGGTAGAGCCGCGCAGTTGACCTTTATGAACGGCTTGGTTTCGCGAAGTGAATTATAGTGAATTGCATGCGCAACTAACTCTTTGCCGGTTCCGCTTTCGCCCCGTATCAACACGGTGGCCTCACTCTTGGACACCTGGGCAATCATGTCAAAGACGTTCTGCATCGCCTTAGACTTGCCAATTATGTTCGTTGGTTGGAACTTGGCCCGCAGTTCCTCCTGCAGGCGAGTATTCTCCCGCAGCAGTTGTTCCCGCTCTTCCATTACGCTCTGGCGTATCTTCACGGCTTGTGCAATGAGCGAAGCCGCCACCGACAGCACCCGCACATCATCTCGCAGGGCAGACTCCCCAGCAAACTCACGGTCAATGCTGAATGCGCCGATCGTCTCGTTGCCAATCTTTATGGGCACACAGATAAAAGAGATATCCTGATACTGCTTGGTCTTTCGTGCTCCAGTTCGGTTAAGAAACTCAGGATCATCGGCTATGCGGGGTATGATGGAGGCTGTACCGGTTTCAACTACTCTGCCGGTTACCCCTTCGCCCAAGCGGTAGCGTCCCTTTTGTCGTTGCGGTTCCGAAAGACCATACGCAGCCTCTATCGAGATATCGCCAGTGCGCCGATTCAAAAGGGTTATAGTGCCCCTCAACATACCTAAATGGTCTGTCACGGCCTTCAGAACCGGCTGCAACACCTGTTTAATATCCAGGCTCTGATCCAACAGCTGGCTAATCTCAAAGAGCAGTGAGAGCTCTTCAAACTTGCCACGATACTCTACCTCACTCGGCGAATCAGGCATCACCTACACTCCAGCGATTCTCTGTCATGGCGCTAATGTACACAAGAACGCCTTGAATGACAATCAGCCCTACCAAAAGGTCGGGTTAAAGCATTATGCCTTCATCGATGTTATCCTCGAGCACCCCTTCGTAAATGATCTTTTCGTCTCCATCAATGCTTACAAACTGCGACTCCTCGAGGGTCTCGTACACTCCGGCGATGTCCGCAATTGCAACAAGCCCTCTCACGTCGGTTGTAAGAATATCCAGGTCGGCCGGAACTGCCTCTTCAATCACAATGGCGTTTAATCGTGGGAGAAGCTGCCGGAGATTCTCCTGCCAGGTACGGGTAACCAGTATCTGTCGGTCACCGAATCCAAGCTTGCTCGCTGCCTCATAAGGATGATCCGCCTTGACTATCTTTCCAGAGACACGCTTACCAGAACCTTGGTTACCTCGGGCAATAATGTTCCCCATAAAATGCACCTTAATGGTATTAAGCATGAGTGGAGAGTGAACCGGAATGCCGGCAGCGGTCACTACCTTGTCTAGTTTTTGTATATACTTGTGCTTCAGAGCCAGTCGCAAGGCGTTTTGGATCATGACTTCGGAGTCACGAACAAAGTCCGAAAGGATTGGGAATATTCCCCAGTTGAGCAGCAGTTGACGCTGAACAACTGCCGATGTAGTCACCGCTACAATATTCTGTCGGGGGCGATACTTGCTGAGTATACGGGGACTGTTCCCATGCAAGGTCGGTGTCACAATCGCTGCTGCGTCTATGTCGGTGGCCGTAAGATACGCAGCCTTTGCAACTGAGTGCCCAATATCACTGGTTGCCCGATGAAAGCTGAAGTACTCCAAGCAACGCTCGTGGTACTCATTGGAGTTTTCAACCTCTATTGCAATGCGATGCAGCGTCTCCACCGAACGGATTGGGTACTTTCCACTTGCAGTTTCTCCGGACAGCATCACGGCGTCCGTACCATCAAAGATTGCGTTCGCAACGTCGGTTAACTCTGCTCGTGTGGGGTTAGGGTTGTAGATCATGGAGTCGAGCATTTGCGTGGCGGTAATGACCGGCTTGTTCAGCCTGTTGCATTTAGAAATGATTCGCTTCTGCGCCAGAGGGATCTGCTCGGTTTCCAGCTGTACACCAAGGTCGCCACGAGCAATCATAATTCCGTTCGATACTCGGATAATCTCATCAATGTTGTCGAGGCCTTCCTGATCCTCAATCTTGGCAATAATCTGTACATGGGAGGCGTTTACTGTAGCCAGCAACTCCTGAATCGTAATGATATCTTCAGGTTTGCGAATGAAGGAAGCCGCAATAAAATCAATTCCCTGCTCCACGCCGAAGAGAATGTCGTCCCGGTCTTTTTCTGTGATAGCCGGTAGTGAAGTCTTTACTCCTGGAACGTTAACGTTCTTGCGACTTCCAAGCAAACCGCCGTTTTCGACAATGCAATGAATTTCTGTGCCTTCAATCCGAACCACTCGAATGTCTAGTAAACCGTCAGCAATAAATATGTGTCCGCCGGGCTTCACCTCACGCGGCAAGGCGTCGTAGCTCACCGAAATCCGGTGTTCATCGCCCTCAATCTGCTCAGTAGTCATGATGATCTCGGCACCCTTGTGGAGGGTAACCGTGCCGCCGTCGGCTATTTTGCCAGTTCTAATTTCGGGGCCTTTGGTGTCAAGCATGATCGCCGCCGGTATACCGGTCTCTTCTGACGCCTGCTTCACCATGTCCATTCGATTCTTCTGTTCGGCATGATTTCCATGAGAGAAGTTGAGCCTTGCAATGTTGAGGCCAGTTGTAATCAACTCCTTCACCATTTCATAGTCGTCAACCGCCGGGCCGAGAGTTGCTACTATACGAGTCTTTCTAAGTCTGTGCATTTCGATATTCCTTTATCCTATTGGGTTCACTTAAATATATATATGTTATTCTCGGTTTCGTGTAGGTGTCTTACTCGATTTCCTCAATTTTCGGGTCGAGGAGGACACGATACTCGGCCTCAGAAATGGTTTCTTCCTCCGGCTGTTCTTCTCTCATGTCATCAATGCTGTCTTGAATTACTGTTAAACTGTAGCGGTGAGTTGTAAGGAGTTCCGAGTAACGAGATTTTTGGGAAGCGAGTGCGGTCGAAAAAGCATTCTCAGATCCCGTCATGGTGGAGAGGCAGTCAACAAAGAGTCTTTCGGTACGTAACAGAGCGCGTAGGTAGGTCAATCTGCCATGAACCATGCCGTGGTCACCTAGGCTCAGGCCAAGCTTTGTAAGCGTTTTGTCCAGAAAAACAATGTCTGCGTGAACCTTAGCCGCAAAAAATTCAGGGTCAAGCTCTAAACTCAGAGCCCAGTTGAGTGCCTTGATAAGCGTCGCGAGATAGAAAAAGTCGTCCTCGTAATTGACCTGAAGCGACATAGGCGTCGAACCTCCGATGCCCGGTGCCTTGACAGGGTCGATGTCTACATGATACGTTCCCCAGACCTCTTTCCTGCATCTACATCGAGGTGCAGGCAAACCGGACCATGAGGAGGATACCACATGAGGACATACGAGGCAATGTGCGTGTTCCGTGCAGAAGATGAGATCTTCAAGCGCGGAAAGGACGTCGTACGCGAGGAGCTTGTTAAGCTTGGCGCGTCAATAGTTAAAGAAGAAGATATGGGGCAACGAACCTTAGCGTATCCCATCGACAATTCCCACCAGGCTCACTATT
Source organism: Spirochaetales bacterium (assembly GCA_007127105.1). Lineage (GTDB taxonomy): Bacteria > Spirochaetota > Spirochaetia > DSM-27196 > SLAA01 > SLAA01. The sequence goes on from SLAA01000009.1 coordinate 22,566, forward strand.
TCTATTATGTGGCCCAGATGGAGCCGTCAAAGGCCAACCAAACCGAAGACGCTCTGCGACTCAAGACGGAGTTGCTGCGTTTTATGATGGTTCGGCGGGACGACTAATCATGACTGATCTCAATCACGTCGGAATAATTGGGCGACTGACTCGCGATGCGGAGCTCAAGTATACGAACTCCGGCGCGGCGGTCTGCCAGTTCTCGGTGGCCAATAACTATCGCAAGAAGAGCGGTGAGCAGTGGGTTGACGAGGTCAACTACTTCGATGTCGTTCTGTTCGGCAAATCTGCCGAGGCAATTAGTCGCTACCTGAGTAAGGGTAAACAGGTCGGGGTCGAGGGCCAGCTTCGTCAGAATCGCTGGGAACAGGACGGTCAACGCCGGAGCAAGGTTGAGATATTCGCAAGCAATGTTCAGCTACTCGGAGGACGCACCGAAGGCGGTGGAGGAGATCGTGACCGGGGTTCCGGTTTTGCTGAACCCTCATCTGGCCCAGGTGGCGCTCCGGACTCATCATCCGGCCCGGCCGATTTCGAGGATGATGTACCGTTCTAATTCTTGGAGGAAATACTATGTCTACTGAAGATACAAACACAACAAATGAAGAGCCGACTCCGGCGGCAGCGCCAGCTGAAGGTGGCGCAGAAGGCAGTCCTCGCGACGCAACACCAGATCGAGCACCCGCTCGCGAGGGTGGATATCGTGGTAGTGGAGACGGAGGCGGATACCGTGGTGGTGGCGGCGGCGAAGGCGGCGGCTACCGTGGTCGACGTCCCCGGGACGACGACGATGACGGCGGTCGAGACCGTGATCCTCGCGGAGGACGCGGAGGACGACCAGGCGGTGGAGCAGGCGGCGGACGTGCCTTTTTTCGTAAGAAAATTGACAAGATCAAGGCGCACAATCTCGTTATTGACTACAAACACCCAGAGGTTCTCCGCCGTTTTGTGACCGAGAAAGGCAAAATTTTGCCACGCCGAATCACCGGCACCTCTGCAAAAAACCAGCGCCGCTTGGTCCGTGAAATCAAGCGGGCTAGGGCTATTGCGCTGTTGCCGATCGGATAACCGATCAGGCTCATGCAACTACGCTTGGGAGGAAACAGAGATAACATAGGCCCGGTGCTTACTGGGTTGCTGTCGGCCCTGTTTTACCAGCTCGGATTTGTGCTGTTTCTATTCTTGGTGCCGCTTCAGGTGCTATTTGAGAGGAAGGGCGAACGACCCTTCCTTGTCGCGAGCATTGCGGCTTGGACAGCAATAACGCTGGTGCGTTTGTTCGAGCTGCGACGAATGGAGGCCCTGGCGGGGCTCGGAGCCCTTTCAGGCATAGACATAGCCGTTCCGGCTGTCTTTCTGTTTGGGCTGTGGGTGATGAACAGTCGTCACCCACAACTGCCGAGTACCCTGTACCGGCTTCTGCTGTCTATGCTTGTGTGTGTCGTCGTTCTGGTTCCAGGCGCACTTGTTCTGCTCTCACATGAGGGAGCTCGCGGTCTGGTGACCGAACAGTTTCGCATGGTATACGACAGCATTGTGAGCGCCGGGGGTGGTGTAGCAGTTATAACCTTCGAGGAGTTTCTGTCCATGTCGGGAAACTTCCTGGCGTCCAGTTTTGCGTTCATGTATCTTGTGGTACTGAGTTCAAACTGGGTGTTAGGTAAGGTAATTGGAAGCGGCGCAGAAAGGGCATTGGCCCTCCGCGCACTGGTACGTTTCCAGGTTCCGTTGCAGTTAACATGGCCAGCGCTTTTTTCGTGGGCAGGAATGCTATTCTCACTGCTGCTCCCCTTGGGGCCGTTGCGTTTTGTTGTTTGGAATGCCGGATTAACGGCTCTTCTACTGTACGGTGTGCAAGGAATAGCTATAATCAGGCATGGCTTTGAAAAGAGGAATCTGAGCCGTGGCGCACGGACACTATTTGTTGGTGCCATGGTGTTGAGCCTGATGATCCCAGGGTTCAATATTCTTGTTCTAATAGGGGTGCCACTTTTGGGTATCTCGGAACTATGGATCAACTATCATAGGTTTGAAGGAGCGGAACAACCATGAAGGTCATTCTACAGCAAGATGTGAATAATCTCGGAGAAGAGGGCGACGTAATTGCCGTAGCCGATGGTTACGGACGAAATTTTCTGCTGCCGCGCAAGCTGGCGGTAATGCACAATGCATCCAACCTGGCTCTCCTTGAAGCCCGACGGAAGGGAATTGAGAAGAGAAAAGAGCAGAAGAGGCAGGACGCCTTAAGCCTCAAGCAACGGCTTGAGAGCGAAGAGCTTGTCATTACCATGAATGCTGGTGCTAACGGCAAACTCTTTGGATCGGTTACCTCAGCTACGATCATGGAAGCGCTCGAAAAAGTCGGCCTCACCATTGAGAAGAAGCGAATTGAGGTGCCGGAAAACACAATCAAGACCACCGGTAATTTCACGGTACGCATTCGTCTCTACGGAAACGAAGATGCAGACCTGACGGTATCGGTACGGCCTGACAGTAAGTCGCCTGCGGTTGGCGGTGAGGCACAAGCGGCCCAACCAAGTAAGGCACGTGAGCCGGAACCTGCTGTTGCCCCGGTTGCAGATGAGATTGATACCGAAGCGAGTGGTGAGGTTGAAACCGAGGCTGAACCAGAGGTTGAAACCGAGGCTGAAGCTGATGTCGAAACCGAGGCGGTGGCCGAGACCGAAGCGTTAGCTGAGGAAAGCGCAGACGCCTCTGACGAAGAATTGGAGGAGAAGGAGTAGGGCGCCGTTCGCGACGCACTACCTATTCTCATGGACCAAAACACGCAGGATCTCAAGACACCGCCCTATAATCACGAAGCTGAGATTGCAACGCTTGGTGCGGTGCTCTTGGATCCTGACTGTCTGTCTCGTCTCCAACAAAGCCTGAGAGCGGAAGATTTCTACCGAGCTGCACACCAGCGTGTCTTTCAGGCTATTCACCTCCTCTCCGAAAAGGGAGAGGAAATTGACCTCATTACACTTACCCATGCACTCAAGGCCGCTGGCGATTTGGATCGCGTTGGAGGAGCTGGGTTCATTTCTTCCCTGACGACGGCCGTGCCGAGTTCCGCCAATGTGGAGTATTACGCCAAGATCGTCAGAGAGCTTAGCATCAGGCGTCGATTGCTTCGAATATCGCAGGAAATCATACAAGAGGCGAATGACCCCGGACAGGAGTCGCGCGCAGTAATTGAGTCTGCCGAGAAGCGTATTTTTGAGTTAACGGCCGAGAACCTCAGTGAGGGGTATCGAAAGGCTGGAGACATCATAAGTAAGACGGTTGAGTCTATTGAGCAGCTCTATCGAAACAAGGATAGTTATACGGGAGTCCCCTCTGGACTCGCAGCGCTCGACAGCATGCTTTCCGGCTTCCAGGACTCTGAGTTCATTGTCATTGGCGCCCGGCCTTCTGTTGGTAAGACCGCATTTGCCTTAACGGTCGCTGCAAATGCGGCGATACGGTCCAAAATACCGGTTGGTTTCTTCACACTGGAGATGGCGGATCATCATCTCATGCAGCGCTTGATTGCAAGCGAGGCACGTATTTCCTCACAGACTATACGCACCGGTATGCTTCGAGCGTCGGACTTCAAGAGTCTTACCGATGCTGCAGGCCTCATCTATGATGCTCCTTTGTGGATCAACGACACTCCGAACATCTCACTTCTTGATCTTCGAGCACAGGCGCGGCGTATGCGTAGCCAGGAAGATGTGAAGATTATCTTTGTTGACTATCTCACCCTCGTTACACCAGAGGACACCCGGATTCCGCGCCATGAGCAAATAGCGGCAATTTCGCGGTCCTTAAAAGCTCTGGCGCGGGAGTTGCAGATCCCCATTGTTGCGCTCTCTCAGGTGAGTCGTGACTCAGAGGGCAAGAGACCAACCCTTGCCAGTATCCGTGAGTCCGGTTCTATCGAGCAAGATGCCGATGTTGTGTTATTCTTACACCGCGAACGCGGTATAGAACACGAAAACACCGACGATATGAACGTGGTCGAGACCGAGTTGATCATTGCGAAACAACGTAACGGCCCTGTCGGAACGGTGAAGATTGCGTTTGTACCTCGGTACACGCGGTTTGAGGCGTATGCTGGGCATTCAATGTAGCTGCTCACAGGCAGAAGCATGAGTGAAGGTAGCGAGAATTGTGGGAGGGCAGTAGAGTGAGTCTTATTGATCAGTTCAGACTTGAAGATCTTGTAAATGAGTCGGAGCGACTGGTTCTTGATGAACTAGAAGCACAGCTGCAGGCCAATACCGATCCGGAGCTGTGCAGCTCTACAGAGTGTGTCCTGGACATGGCCGCTTACGCGCTGAACGCAGTTCGTCCCATGTACAGGGTCAACCTTATGGGACGGATTTATGCAAACGCGGTATCCGACGAACAACGGACGGAGATCAAAGAAGCGGTGGCAAAGGCAATACAGAAAGTGCGTCTGAATCCTCCATTGGAATAGAAGCTCTCAGGGTTCATGACTTGCTGGTAAGGCTGGTAAGGGCAGGCGGAAGCGAGTTAGAGTTGCTGGGTATTGAGCATCTGGCTGCGTTCGCTCGGAAACCAGAACAAGGTAGTCCTCGGGTACCGCTCCAGCGGAGAGTAGGAACTGTTGGTTCGGGGTAATTGCCGCCCAGGCTCGGTCGCGAAAAAGATACAGTGTGAGCAGCTTCTCTGCCTTACTTGCCGAGTAGAAGGAAACCGCGCCACTGCGGTGAATTGTGTACACCAGATCGCCATAGACGCCAAGATCCACATAGAACTCATCTCCAGAATCCACAGCAAGCTTGCCCGAGTGGTTCCATACCTGAATGCGACCAGTTGCGGGTAATGCCCATATCGTGTCGGTGCCAGGCACGGCAGCAAGTCGCGCGCTCCAGTCCGCGCCAAGAGTCCTATAGAGGTTCTCATGAACCGAGAAGCCGGGGCCACTCCACCGATCCAGTCGTGTGTAGAGCATTCCCGATGTGCTCTGCTCTAGGCCGAGGGCGTAGAGGGATCCTGTTTCGTCCGAGAAAACAATGTCGGTGGTGATAAATGCCGGAGTTGCAAGAGGTACCGTCTCTCCGGTACTGGGATCTATATGTACCAAGGTCCGTCCTGAACCGGCGGCGGAGTTGGTCCCAATTGAGAGTCCATGTACCGGATGATATGCGTACGCGGAAATCTCCGATGCGCTGTGGGTGTACTCAACCATGCCCAAGGCTGGATCCCAGAGCAGAACCTGGCCAGCCTCGGTTTCTATGAGAATGCGGTCCATTGCGACCTGATGCCCAACAATAGCGCTATCGAAATCGTACAGGGAAGCTGAAATTGTGGAATCTTGCTCAGTCCTGAGCTGATACAGATGTGGTTTCGGGAGGTCGGTACGTCTGAACCATAGTTTTCCTAGGAGTGCTCCATGAACTGTATACTCACCCTCGGGCGGAAAACTGAGGAAGCTCTCGGAGAGGCTGCGCAAAGAAAGTCCAAGATCAGTAGTTGAAGCCGAAACCAAGCCGGAGAACTGTAGAAATGTATCATCTGCCTGAAGATACAGTTGCCCCCCGGAGTATGCAATTCCGTTAACCGGAAGTCGTCGATCTGAGGAGAGTATTCGTGGATAGCGGCTTTGCGCAAAGTAGTAACTGAGCGTACCGTCCTTGGAGGCAACCAGAGACTTGCCATCGAAGAACGCTACGAGAACCGGTGGACGGTTGAGTTCACGTAGCAGTTGTTCTCTTTCCTGCAGTCGATTCTCGTGTATGTACCAGGTGCGATAGTAATAGCGGCCGTTTTGCTGGTGAACAACAGCTATGTCGGAGTTACGTTCATTTACCGCGATGGAGCGAATACTGGGAATACCAACACGGTCAAGAACACCGCCGCGAAGTATGTCTACCAGAAGGAGGTCGGAGCCACGTTGAGCTACCGAGAGTCGCCTGTTTGGCAGAATAGTCAAGTTCTCTAAGTGCGACTCGGAGTTCACGGTCTGGAGTACGCGCCCGTCTTCAATGTTGTAGTATGTGAAGCGCCCGTTGCCGGGTGTGTAGGCCATAAGCGTCGCTTCAGAACCCGACACCGTGAAGTAGCTCGCTATACCGGTCCGCTGTACGCCATGATCAAGCACCTCTCCAGTCTCTGGCGAGACAATGACTACGCTGTTGAGGCTCTCAATAGTGAAAACCAGGAAGCTACCATTTGGCGAGTAGGCCATGCTGAGCGGCTCTGTCTGCAACTCGGTGCGGAAAACCTTTCTTCCTGTATCCCAGTTCCAAACCGAGAGTACCGGCCGTGATGAACCGGAGTTTTCTATAACTGCGGCATGGGGGAGGCTGGGGTGCAGTGTTAAGTGACTCAAGGCGCGTGGAGATACGCTGTGCACTCGCAGGAGACTGGGTCGTACCGTGCTCCATACGCGAATAGAGCCATCTTCACCGGCTGTAACGACTCGATCTTGGTTCGGCGCGTGGACAACCGAGCGCACCTCACCCCAGTGCCCTGTGGTAGGGTACAAAAGATCTTGCTCGGAGAGTCCGTCAGCGCTCTGCGGAACTCCCAGGAGAATGAAGAACAGAGCAAGAATTGCGAAGCATTTCACCTACGATATCCTTTTCAGCGCCCGGATAGGAAGAGTATATCGCTAAACAGGGCGAAACCAATGAGTGACAGAATTAAAACAGTCCCAACCATTTGGTACCGGTAAACGAGCTTGGGACTAAGCTCCCTCCGAACTATCATTTCAAAGAGGAATAACAGAATCTGGCCCCCGTCGAGCGCGGGAATAGGAAGAAGGTTCATAATGAACAGCGCGATACTCAGCAGACTTAGGAAGTTAAACAGCGCCACCATTCCTGCCGACAGTCCAACCGCAAAACCCTCGCTCGCCACCTCACCAACAAGGTAGGTAATTCGTACCGGACCCGCAATAGCTTGTTGGAGATCAACACCGCTAAACAGAAGCCCTAAGCTTCGAAAATACAACTGAGTCGTTCGGAGAGTTTCCTCAAACCCGCGCCCAATTGCCGCGATTGGGCCGAGGTTGGGAGAAGGCAGTGACAGCGGTTGAAAAGCTACTCCAATTTCGCGAGTACCATCCTCCCGTTCGGTGGGAGTAACTCTCAGTTCCTCCCGGCTTCCGTCTTGCCGTTCAATGAGTAGCTCAGCCGGTCCACGTCCCTGATTAAGAACACTGCTCAAAGCAATAGAGTGTGCTACTTCTTGACCATTAGCAGCAATGATGCGGTCACCAGGTCGTATACCAGCAAGATGGGCTCCGGATCCATCACGAATAGAACCGACGACCGGTTCAATCCATGGAAAGATTCCGATCTGTCCAGCCCCACTTGCTGGGTCAAGGCGCGGTGTCACTGAAACGCGCAGTTGTTGTCCGTTGCGCTCGACGTGGAGACTTAGCTCGGTGTTTGGGCGGGTTACAATGCTCTGTTGTATGTCACGATACGATTCAACAGCCCTGTCATTAATGGCGACGATTCTGTCGCCAGATTGAAGCCCAGCACTATCCGCAGGCATCTCGGATACCTGACTGTCGTACTCGGATACCAGAACAACTCGATTCTCAAAGCTCTGAACCGTAAACCCGACGAACCAAACAATGCTCAGTACCAGAACGGAAAAAACTACGTTCATGAACGGACCTGCCGCCGCAACGAATATCCGTTTCCAGGGTTGTGCAGCGTAGAAACTACCGCGTTCCTTAGGAATGGTGGGAGAGTCTTGTTCCAACGCGGTCGTCAGCATTTCCTCCCCCCGCATCTTGCAGTAGCCGCCGAAGGGGAATACCGATAAACGGTACTCGGTTTCACCCCATTTCCGCCCTATGAGTTTGCGACCCCAACCAATGGAAAAGGCTTCAACGCGTATTCCAACAGCTTTCGCTGCTGCAAGGTGTCCGAGTTCATGGAAAAACACAACTATTCCCAGGCCTATGAGGCCAATCACGATGTTCATCATATGGGTTTCCTTTTTGGGCCTTGACCTTTAGAGAAATACAAAAAGATACAAGTAGTAGAAAAGCGGCGCAGCAAAAATCACAGAGTCTGCGGAATCAAGAAGGCCACCACGCCCGGGAATCAGTTGTCCCGAGTCCTTGGTAAGAGTACCACGTTTGAGCGCAGATTCAACGAGATCGCCCAGAATTGCCGTTGCGCCAATTGCGGCACCAAAGAATATGCGAGCCGCCAAGCCTCCGGGAAACAGCCCCGGTCGGAGCCACTCCGCAATGACGACGACCAGAGGAGATGTAAGAAAGCCCCCGGCAAAGCCAACGAGAGACTTGTTAGGACTAACGGCGAGCACCTTGCGACTGTTGCGGCCAAACAGCATTCCGGAAGCGTAGGCCATGCTGTCATTCAGGAATACTATGCAAAAGAAGGCGGCAAGCAGTTCGGTAGCACGAGGTAGGGTAGTGATTCTCGTGGCAAAAGATATGAAGAATCCGGGGTAGATCAACAAGGTCACCAGGGAAGTAAGGTGACCTACCACCTTATCAAACTCGGCCTGATTCTTACGTAGCACCTGAGTGGCAAAGATCAATGAAACCGCCGTAACTAGGGTGAAAACCGGCGCCTCGGGAGGAAGCACTCCTATCACTACCAACCACGTGACCCCCGGCAACAGCACTCCCACGAGCGCAGCACGTAGTACCTCGCTTCTATACCCCTTTTGCTTCTTCTCGATGAGGAGTGAGGCTTCAACGGTACAAATGGCTGAGGCAAGGATTGCAATAATATTGAAACCCACGTGGTGTGGCTCGGCAAACAGAACCACAACTCCAACAAGAAGCGGTAGCCCAATAAGAAATACAAGCAGTCGCTTCTGGATGTTAGTCATTTAGTTCCGCCATAGTTGCGTTTTCGTGCTTTAAAGTCCGCTATAGCCGCGACCAGGTCGGCGCCTTCCCAATCAGGCCAAAGCTTGTCCGAAAAGTACAACTCGGAGTAGGCCGATTGCCACAGTAAGAAATTACTGATTCGATGGTGCCCGCCGCTACGAACAATGAGGTCGGGGTCTGGAAACTCCGGAAGGTCAAGATATTCCCGAAACTCCTGCTCAGACTGCACAGGTTTGTCCAGATTGTCTTTCAGATACCTGTTAAAGGCTCGAACAATCTCGTCTCGTCCACCGTAGTTGACCGCGATATTTACCGTTATTCCGTCGTATTGCCGAGTATCGCCGGTGACCGCGGCAATTTCTTTCCGCACCGCTTTCGGCAAACCAGACAGGTCCCCGCTGTGGTACAACCGAATTCGGTTGTCTCTATAGAAGTCATACTGGTCGCGCAAATTCCGTGCCACCAGCTGCATGAGAAACTCAACCTCGGTTGGGGCTCTTTTCCAGTTCTCGGTAGAAAACGAATACAGGGATACGTACTGTACCCCCTCATCTGCCGCAGCGAGTATCACTCGCTTTACCGCTTCTATTCCGGCCTGATGACCTTTGGTGCGAGGCATGTTTCGCGCCGTCGCCCACCGGCCATTACCGTCCATGATAATTCCGATATGAACTGGTGGAGCTCCGCTTGAGGCACTCTCGGCACCTGCTTGGAGTTTGTCCTGCTGCAATTCCTCAGGCGTGTCGTCGCTCAGTGACTCCATCACACTTCCAGGATTTCCTTCTCCTTGGCTGCGAGAGCTGCATCTACCTTCTCTACGAACGAGTCGGTCAGTTTCTGCACCTCATCCTCACCTCGTTTAACGTCGTCCTCGGTGATCTCACCGTCTTTTTGGGCCTTTTTCAGTTGATCGTTCGCATCTCGTCGAATGTTTCGAATGGCGATACGTGCCTGTTCGGCCGTATTTTTGGCCATCTTGACAATCTCTTTTCGTCGCTCTTCCGTGAGTGGCGGAATATTGATGCGGATTACTTTTCCGTCGTTACTTGGATTGACCGAAAGCTCGGACTTCTGAATGGCTTTCTCAATGGCCCCAATTACTGACTTATCCCACGGCTGAATGACAACCAACCGTGCCTCGGGCACCGAAACCGTGGCCACCTGATTCAAGGGAGTAGGCTCGCCGTAATAATCAATTCTAATCTTGTCGAACAAGGCGGCAGAGGCGCGGCCACTGCGAATGGCCGCAAACTCATCCACCATCGTACCGACGGATTTCTGCATGCGCTCTTCAGCGTCAAGAATGGTCTCTTCCATGCTGTGTCTCCCGCGGTTAACTCTGCTTTACTCGGTCTCTTCCCCGGTCTTCATGTAGCGATACTCTTGTACCGTCACGGTTCCACCAAGGCTCTTTCCTAAGTCTGCCGCCACCTGGGCAACCGAACGTTTATCATCTTTAACAAAGGGTTGTTCCAGCAGACAGATCTCAGAAAAGTGTTTCTTCATCTTACCGGAAACGATGCCTTCGAGAACTTTTTCCGGCTTACCGAGCGAACGAGCTTGGGTCATGAATATGTCCTTCTGCTCGTTGACATAGGCCTCGGGAACCTCCTTCTCGTTCAAGTAGGTTGGGCCGAATGCCGCCACATGTAGTGCTGTGTCAAACGCAAATTGGCGAAGTTCGTCGTTTTTCACAAGGGCTGGTTCGGAAACGACTACCTTGACCAGTACCCCTACCGAACCGCCATCGCCATGTACATAGTCTACCACAAGACTGTTGGCATCTACGGTCAGGAGCTCACAACGGCGCAAAGCCATGTTCTCCTTAATGGTGCTAATGGCATCATTGAGCCACTCGGTAAAGCGGGCGTCATCAGGCGCAACTCCGTTGTCTACAATCTCTGCAGCCATTTTGTTGCCCAGTTCAATGAACTGGGTGTTGCGAGCGACAAAGTCGGTCTCGCACGATAGCTCAAGTAGACCGGCACGTTCGGAACCGACACGCGCAAAAACACGTCCTTCGTTCGTTGCGCGACCACCGCGTTTAGCGGCGGCAGCCAGGCCAAGCTCCTTCAAATGCTTCTCGGCGGTGGCAAAATCTCCGCCAGCCTCGGCCAATGCTTTCTTGCAGTCCATCATTCCTGCACCGGTTTTATCTCGCAGCTTCTTTACATCTGCGGCCTTTATCTCCATTGGTCTAGTCCTCCTGGATGTTCCATTAAAAAAATAAACGAGCCCTATGTCCGTTGCCCTCGAGCCTATTCCTCGTAGAGCTTATCTTCGTCGATGCCAGCTTCGTCGGCAACTTCGTGGGCACGGGTACCTTTGCTGTAGTCAGGCGCGGTTTTGTTGTCCTCCGGCTGATAGTTGGAGTAGTCCTCGGCGGTGAAGCCTTCTTCTTCCTCGACGACCTCTTCTTTTTTCACGGCTGATTTCTCGGCTGCTTCCTTTTCGGCGGTCACAGCAGCCACATCAGCTACTGGAGCGGTCTCAATATCCACCGTGGTGGCTGCTGCTGCTGCTGCGTCAGCTTCAGGAGCTCCTTCCTGTACTACATCGTCCTCGTCGTGCATGCTCTCGATAACTTCAAGTCCAATCTCGTTATCGGCCTCAATAACCGCCTTTGAGATGATCTGGGTAAATAGGGAGATCGCGCGAATTGCGTCGTCGTTACCGGGAATAGGGTAGTCAATACCTTCAGGATTACAGTTGGTGTCAACCACAGCAACAATGGGAATGCCCATTCGTCGTGCCTCGGCAACAGCGATCGCTTCCTTTCGGGTGTCAATAATGAACACGATACCAGGCGGCTCCTTCATTTCCTTGATTCCGCCGAGATTGCGTTGCATTCGAGATTTTTCTTTGTCTATGCGGGCAATTTCTTTCTTGGTGAGGCTTTCGTAGGTGCCGTCGACTTCCATTTTCTCAAGCTTTTTGAGGCGAAAGAGACTCTTCCGAATGGTTGTGAAGTTGGTGAGCATTCCGCCAAGCCAACGGTTATTGACGTAGAACATGCCGCAGTGCTGAGCTTCGCGCTCAATGGCTTGTTGTGCTTGCTTTTTTGTTCCAACAAACAGAACGGTCTTGTTTGCAAGAACTGTCTGACGCACCGCGTCGTAGGCAACCTTAATTGCTGTAATGGTTTTCTGGAGATCAATAATATGAATGCCGTTGCGCTCTGCAAAAATGTACGGCTTCATACGAGGATCCCAGCGCTTGGTCTGATGACCAAAATGTACACCTGACTCTAACAGGTTCTTCATGGTGACTACTGCCACATTCTCCTCCTCATTGCGATCAAGCCTTCTTGACCACATCCTTCTCTGTTTCTCGTGCGGGTTAGACCCGACGGAAGATTATCCACATTCGGTGGTGACTGAGCTTAAGACCAGTTGCCGATGCGGAAATGATTGGCACGTAGAATAGAGCAAATACGATGAATAGGCAAGCCCATCACGTTGGGAAATGAACCGTGGACCGAGCGAACAAAGGCTGCGGCTGATCCTTGAATCTTATATGCACCGGCAGCATCGGCCCAGTCGGAGAAAGAAAGGTAAAGTTCGATTTCGGACTCACCGAGCGGTTCAAAACTCACCGGAGTGCTCTCAATGTCGGCCTCGGCCAGACCTAAGGCTGGGCACAGCAGCGCGAATCCGGTAATGACGGTGTGGTCTGTGCCTTGAAGCAGTGACAAATACTCACGAGCTTGATGTATGTCCTGCGGCTTTCCCAGCACACGGTCACGAAGCACAACCACGGTGTCTGCTCCAAGAAACCAGTAACGAGATCCTGCGTTCGGTGTCGAGACCATTTGTTGTTCTGCAGCGCTTGCCTTTTCATATGCCAGGCGCTTGACGAATGCATTGGGTGTCTCGGCAGGGTACTGCACCTCAGGTATATGAGTGGGGCATACAATATGAGGAATGCCAACTTGGTGAAGCAGCTCCCTTCGACGAGGACTTGCCGAGGCCAGTACCAGGCGATCCACAAGAGTGCTCATAGTCTTCTATATACCAGGAATCCAGTGGGGATTCCCAGGAGCGTTCCGGGATTTATGCGCACATACAGCTGTATAACACCGATATCGAACCCTACAGGGCCTGCCTGTAGAGATAGATTCAAGCCAGCTACATGAACGATTCTTTCCATAAGGTCCCAGCCGAGTGTGCCAACGAGGCAGGCCAGCAGCAGAACCTTTATGAGGACGGTGCGATTAGTTTTGTTTGAAGCTCTCACGAAGCTGGATTGTAACGAGCACCCACCTTCTGTCAAGGTGCAACTCACTTGACAGCGGGTCCCTGTGCAGCTACTGTTGCAGTGCCTTGTGTCGGACTCAATCCGAGACTGTTTGCCAGGGCGCGTAGCTCAGTGGATAGAGCATCGGCCTCCGGAGCCGAGGGTCGGGCGTTCGAATCGCCCCGCGCTCATAATCAACTCTCGCATTGGCGTGCAAACGCAAGACCTGTAAGCACCTTGAGTTGGCGTTGAGTTCACAAGCGAACCGGAAATATTCAGCACATGTTCGCGGGAGTGTAGAATGTCCACAACAGCGGGGTCGGTACGTGAATACGTTATAAAAATAATTAATGGAATGGCTCTTGGCCTTTTCGCCTCACTCATTATTGGTCTGATCCTGAGGCAGATTGGTGACTATACAGGTCTGGCCTTGCTGGTGAGCCTGGGAAGCACCGCGCAACTCATGATGGGGCCAGCCATTGGCGCCGGTGTGGCATTTGGTGTTGGGGCTACTGGGCTTGGTATGTTTGCTTCAGTGGTAACCGGAGCTATTGGAGCCGGTACTGTCGTGCAGACCGCCGCCGGTGCCGGGGTAATCATAGGTGAACCCGTTGGCGCTTTGGTCGCGGCCTGGGTTGGGGCGGAAGCCGCCAAGTTCATAAGCGGTCGGACGAAACTAGACGTTATTCTGGTACCCGCTGGCACCATTGTGCTGGGCGGGGCCGCAGGAGTGTTCGTCGGCCCTGCAGTGGCGACACTCATGACGGCTCTTGGTGGCTTCATTAACTTATTGACGGGTCTGTATCCCTTGCCCATGGGAGTTCTCGTTGCGGTTACCATGGGCAGTATTCTCACGCTTCCCATAAGTAGCGCTGCGCTTGCAATATCCCTTGGGCTAGAAGGCTTAGCTGCAGGCGCCGCAACAATTGGTTGCTCGACACAGATGATTGGCTTTGCCGTCATCAGTTTCCGTGACAACGGTATAGGTGGTTCACTGTCGCAAGGCATTGGCACGTCTATGCTGCAATTTCCAAATATCGTCCGAAAGCCTCAAGTGTGGCTCCCGGTGTTGTTGGCATCGGCGGTGATCGGGCCTCTTTCGACGGTGGTCTTCCGAATGGAGAACAGTCCCATTGGAGCTGGCATGGGAACGAGTGGACTGGTGGGACAGATAGCAACGCTGGAGGTCATGGGCACCGCAGTACTGCCTCAGGTGCTTCTGCTTCATTTTGTTCTTCCCGCGCTGCTCACTCTTGGGTTTGCCACGCTCTTGCGGCGTCGTGGTCTCATCCTTGAAGGGGATCTCAAACTGGATGTATAGTGTATGCGGCCATGATGGATCGGAATCCCGTGGAGGGAACGAGATGCAACAAACGAAAGGGGAGCCGGTCGCTCAGTATGAATGACAACGCCGAAACACTACCTCATCTCAACACCGTGTTCGAGGCTATTGCGAGCCGCGATGATCTGTCGAGTGATCTGCGTAAGAGCCTTGTCGAACTATGGGGCGCTCATAAGGAAACTCAGCACCTGCTTGTCCAGGCTCGATCCGACATCGCCCTACTCTCCGACCGGGTGCTTGAGAAGGAACGCCGCGAAAAAAAGCTTGAGAGCCAACTGCTCTATAACCGAAAGAGCGGTCTTCCGAACCATTTTGTGCTTGATAATGACCTAACCGGGATCATTCGTGAAGCAGTCGTTGCAGCGCACCCACGCACCATAGCGGTCATGATTGTGGCTCTCGATGAGGCCTATGAAATGGCGCACAAGGCGCTCGATCGGCAGTATACGGACTGGATTATTTACGAATGTGCTGGACGGTTACAGGACATCCTGCCAGCAAACGCCCGACTCTACCACACTCGTGACAACGAGTTTGTGCTGCTTCTGGTAGGGGTCGATCCCTTAATCAATCTATCGGCTTACGCTGAGCGAGTTCGAGAAACACTCGGGGACAACTTCAAGTTTCCCGAGTACACGGTACGTATTGGATGTCTGATTGGAAGCGCCGTATTTCCGCGTGATGGAGCTAACAAGACACAGGTCTTACGGAGCGCGGATATTGCCCTCAACACAGCCAAGCACCTGCAAAAGTCATATCTTGAGTTTCGTCCAAACATGCAAAGCCAGGCAATTGAAAAGATGGAGCTGCAGGACGCAATTATTCGAGCTCTTGAGGAACAGTCAATCGCCGAAATCAGTCGACAGTTTTCCCTGTTTTTTCAACCGTATTTTGCAGTCAGTAGGGGTGAAGCGGGTGGCCTGTGTTCGCGACTTATTGGTGCTGAGGCACTTATTCGCTGGGAGCACCCGACGAGAGGCCTTGTTGATCCCTGCCGTTTTATTCCGGTCGCCGAGGAGAGCGGACTCATTATCCCTATAGGTAGTTGGACCTTGTTTCGTGCTGCCGAGCATCTCTCGGAATGGGCGGAACTGGGGCTCAACGAGCTGAGCGTTTCGGTCAATCTATCTCCCAGGCAGTTTAAGGATCCCAATCTGGTGGAAAACGTTACCAAGGCGCTTGGTCGCAGCAAAGCATCTCCAACGCGTTTCCGCCTGGAGATTACCGAGGGGAGTGTCATGGACGACCTTGATCAAGGCCTGCGCAAGCTCCACAAAATATCCCAGCTTGGTGTCGAAATTGTCATTGACGACTTTGGCACCGGCTACTCGTCGCTCAACTATCTACGTCGACTTCCCATCCAAGGGATCAAACTTGACAAGAGCTTCATCGACGAAGTCCTCACCAGTAGTCATACCCAAGGGATAATTCGTGCGGTCTTGCACATGGCGGAGGACATGGGAATAGAGGTAGTCGCCGAAGGCGTAGAGAGCTTCTCACAGGCAGATTACCTTGCGAGTATCGCTTGTCCTGTTGTCCAGGGCTACTACTTTGGCAAACCCTTACAGGCGGATTCCTTTAAGAGATTCGCAGAGAAGAATTACGGTAGTACAGTAGCACATTCCGAGAAAAACCACTAAACTTTACTCCTATGCTTAAGCTTGACCATCGGTTTGCCGCACGCTTCACAAGGCGAAGCAGCTCTCTCTTTCATAATGAACAGCGGCTTGAACTCATAGCCTTTCTTGGCGGTTTGTGTTTGTTTTTCTCTACCATCGAGTATTTGTTCCCGAAACCAGTGCCGTTCTTTCGTCTTGGACTGGCTAATCTGCCCATCCTCATTACCTTGGATATTCTGAGTCCAGGTTCGGTCTTTCTTCTGGTGTTTCTCAAGGTACTGGGACACGGACTCATCAACGGCACTCTTGCGTCCTATGTGTTTCTTTTCTCAATTTCCGGTAGCTTTGCTAGTGCCATTGTCATGCTAGCCGCTCATAGAATAGGTGGGAAGCGAATAAGTCTTGTAGGTGTAAGCGTCTTTGGTGCCATTGCAAGTAATATCGTGCAGATTACTCTCTCAGTAACCTTCATTTTCGGGCAAACCGCCTGGGTAATTGCACCATTGTTTATTGGTCTCGGTGTCAGCAGCGGGGTACTGGTTGGTCTCTTCGCAGAAAAGCTTCGCGAAAAATCGCGTTGGGTAGCGGGAGTTAGGCAGCTCAATGTCTCGTAAAACACACACCAATCCGTTTTTGAAGGCAAATTTTGCAGCAACTCATCTCTTTCTGACCGGCGGCCTGATCATTCCAGCCTTTCTCTTCCAGGACAACTTAATGGTTCGAGTAACTCAGGTACTGCTGTTTGCAGCCCTGGCGACATTTGCTGGTAAGCGCATTAAATGGAACTACTTCCTGGTTATGGTTGGTTCCATTACCGCCTTCAATCTGCTGCAACCCCTGGGTGAGGTTATTCTTCGGGTCGGACCCTTTGCCATTACTCGTGGTGCGCTCAATCAAGGACTCGAGAAGGGTTTCACCATTGTCGGACTCGTGTTTATCTCGCTGTTTTCTATACGACCTGATCTTCGACTCCCTGGTCGAGTTGGTGGACTCGTAGCGCGAGTGTTTTTCTACTTCGAACGGATTATTGAAGGCAAAAAGAACATAGAAGCGCGGCGGTTGATAGAGAGTATCGATACAATACTCATGTCGATATACACACCTGGGCAGACTCAACTGTCGGGCGGTGAGGCGAGCTTCGCCGAGGCAGGTCGGACTACCTGGGTGGGAGCTGCCTGCATGTTCGTCCTTGTGTTTTTGAACTGGAGTGCTCTCTTTCTTGTTGCGCCGGTCTAGAGGTCTGCACCAACGCAGCTTGTGAGCAAAACCAATCTGAGGACGTATACAACATGAGCAACGAGATTCTTTGGGTACTATTGGCGGCAGTCAACTTCGTGGCAATCCTTGTGGTGTACCGGTACTTTGGTGCTCCCGGGCTTTTTGCCTGGATGGTGCTGGCCGCCGTAACCGCAAATGTCCAGGTAGTGAAGACCGTCGAAATATTTGGCTTAACCGCCACACTCGGCAATATCGTTTATGCTAGTTCTTTTCTAGCGACGGACATTTTGAGTGAGAATCATGGTGCCGCAACCGCGCGTAGGGGTATTGCCATTGGGTTTGTTGGGATTGTCTTTTTTACGGTTGCTATGCAGTTGGCGCTGCTCTTTGAACCGGCTGCGGAGGACTTTGCGCACAGTGGAATGGCGGCTATCTTCTCTATCTTACCTCGGATCACGGTGGCCAGCCTGGTTGCCTATCTTGTTTCACAGCTCCACGATGTCTGGGCTTTTGCACTGTGGAAACGTAAATTTCCCAGCACCCGCTACCTGTGGTTGCGCAACAACATGAGTACTATGGTAAGTCAGTTTATGGACAGCATAGTCTTTACAAGCATAGCTTTCCTCGGCGTGTTCAGTGCTCGCATCTTTCTGGAAATTCTGCTTACAACCTATCTGCTCAAGCTTGTGGTAGCGGCGCTTGACACCCCATTTCTCTACATCGCGCGCCGGTGGTCAGACAAGGAAAAGATTCCCTCCTGAGAGCACCTCGCATGTATGGGTTAGTCTATGTGCGCTAAGCGGTCTTACTCTTTCCAGGGGAAAATCATGTTTCGTAGCGTTCGCGGGCCGACCCGCTCCTTCTCTTCTTGAAGCAGCTCTGCCCAGGGTATTTTGGAAGGCTTGGTGCCGGGGTTTGCTTCCAGATAGTCATACTTTTTGAGTCTCAGTTTAAACGCGACATGCACCCAGATGAGAATTCCGATGAAGCCTGGCATGAGGAAGGCGGTAAAGACCGACACAAGCAAAATGAGAAAAGAGCCAAAGCCCAGGAATACCGAGAATGCCGTATTGTCAAAAAACACAGCAAATGATTTACGGACAATGATCTTGAAACGTCCCGCCAGTCGAGCTCGAATGGGGAAGTAGTACTGACTTGTGAGCAACCAGGTGAGACTGCCCCAGAACAAGAATACCATTGCAAAGGTACCGACTACGTTGTCCATGCCCGCGTAAACGGGAAATCCAACCACAATAAGAAACATGAGAAAGAGGTAGAGTCCGCCAAAGGCCAAGCTTTGCTTCCAGCTTACGGCGATATACTCCCGAAGGTTTTCTAGTTCCACACTTTGATAATCTGTGATGTCGCGTACGAAGAAAGACAGTGTACCAACAATCACCATTACCAGGAGGAAACCGAGCACAAACACAAGGAGCGCTGGCTCAGGCGCTACAGAAGCGAGCCGAGGCGGAATAATGATTGGTACCGCTGCCACAATCAGTATGAGGAGATTACCTATGAGCAACCACAGAAGATTGTCCCAGCAATCGAAAAACCATTTCTTCAGTAAGAATAATATCATGACTGCCTTCGGATTATACTGTTGAGTTGTGCGAGGTCAAGCCTCAGTGATGCGTCCATGATGGAAATCAAGCCGTTCAATGAGGTAATCAAGAACTTCATCGCGCGCCGTGCCGTTTAAGATAACATGTTCATTGGTGTCAAAGACGCGTAGCGCATGATCCGCGCTACGGAGTGAGTGGCGAATTCGCGCTTGTACCGATATCGGCACGGTTGGGTCGTTAGCAGCAAGCAGGGTAGTACTCGGGCATTTTATGTGAGGCAAGGCTGACCGCGCAGCACGCTGAAGTCGGTACAACTCTCCACCGCCACGTACCCACCGACGTGAACGATACTCCCTTGCGAGTGCACGAAACTCTGGCTTGATGTTATCGGGATTGTAAGAACCGCTATAGCTTTTCACGAACCTCCCCAGAATAGGCGTAAATGGGAGGAAGCGCTGGTTCACTTCCAGGGCTGGGGCGCACATTACCAGGGCGTGAGTCTTCAAGGCTGAGGCCATCAGCACCGCGATCAAGGCGCCCATGGAAAGCCCGACCAGGCTCACCGATGAAGACTGGGCCCGCAGGTCGAGGTAGGCATCTAGAGAGCGCCGCATCCAGTCGTCAGCGCCGCTAACCGAGAAGTCGGCACCGCCGGTACCGTGGCCGGGTAGGCGCGGTACCGACACCGTATAGCCGGCATCGCATATTCGGTGGGCGGCATACTTTAACTCACCTGGGTTGCCGGTGAATCCATGAAGCATAAGAACCGCAGGTCGCTGCGTGACGTCAGCGCCAACTGAGCTTACACATGATGGGTTTGCACCCTGCAGATGCATAATCGGTAGTGCAACAGAGTCTACTTTGCATTCAGCCACGGCATTTAGAATGCCTGAGAACTCGTGCTTCATAATTCCACCAGACTAACCAAGGAACTGGTTTTTGAACACCCGCTGTAAGCGGTTTTCCAATACCACTATGAGGCTGTTGTGCACACCCGCGCAGCACACGACAATATTGGCAGTGGCGCCTGAAGATATTCCAGACGTTCGTCGTATACTCGCGGAGAACGTACGCAAACAACGAAAACAACTCGGCATGTCGCAGTTCCAACTCGCCGAACGGTGTGGAATATCAGCGAGCTTCATTGGCGAAATTGAAACCTCAAAAAAGTATCCCTCGGCCGAGACCTTAGCACTCCTCGCCCACGCTTTGGGACTAGCTCCCTATCAGTTGTATCTGGAAGGCTCAGACTGGGAGGTGCATGATCGCTACGAGTCTCTCAGACGATTGTATCGTGATATGAAGCACAAGCTGAATAAGCAACTCGACGAGTCCTTCTGGGACAGCCTTCAATAGCGCCCCTGTTCTCCGCCTGGCCTACAAACATCTGCAATTGTCAGCGTAACGGCTTGAAAAAGACGGCTTGATGAGAATAATGGAGACGTGGGGAATAAAAGTTGAAGGTCGGTGTCTTCTTTCGGAAAGCGCCGCGGACTCAAGTAGAAAAAATCCTTTATGGATTGCGGGATAACTCAATAGCCGCTACCGCTTACCGTATGGGAAGTACCTGGCGGGATCTAAACGGGAACGAAATTTCCCAGCACTTTTCGGAGATTACCCATCTGGTGTTTTTTGTCTGGATAGGTGCTCAACCCGGCGCCTTCGAAACAGAGCATGTAAGCGCAGATACCACAACAGCTACCGAGCATGAATATTCAAGCTCCTGGCTGGCCTTTCTTAGCGGTTACAGCTTGGGCCGTGAGGTACCAAGCTATCTGCTTACAGATATAGACCAAACTCCTCCGGCATTCCTCTCCAGCTTGTCCAGTCTGCAGTCTACAGATGAGCTTGTAGCGGAGCTGGCCCAGCAAAAGGTATTGTTCGAGCAGAGTAGCATAGTTGAGCGGGCTCGCTTCGAACTTGCAGAGGAGGGGATAGGTCTCAACGATAACAATTTGGCCACCTGCGTCTCGGAGGGTGATGAAACTGCGGTACGGAACTTCCTTCGCATGGGATTTAGCCCGAATACGGCGAACTCCGACGGCGTGCCTCTTCTGTCGCTGGCGGTCCGTCGGCGAAACAGTAGTTTGGTACGCCTCTTAATTGATGAAGGAGCGCGAGTGAACTCAGTAGCCGAAGACCGAGGCACAAGTCCACTGATGGAGGCCGCAGGTCATGGTGAGCTACCGTATGTACGTTTGCTGCTTGAGCGAGGTGCGGATCTCCACCAACAGAGCAAGACCGGTCAGAATGCTCTCATTCTAGCCGCCTCGGAAGGTCATGCCGATGTCGTGGAGGAGTTAGTCAAGTATGGGCCAAACCTTGACGTGGTCGACAGCCTGGGTATGACTGCGCTACGCTATGCTAAGCTCTTCGGATATCAGGAGATGGCATCTATCCTGGAAGATGCGGCGGTGCTTGACATCGGCGCAGCCCAATAATAGCTTGTGAACATGGCCCAGTCGGACTCGTTACACCTGTTTCACCTCTATCTTCCCGGGGGTCGACCTAGTTTTTTTCATGACCTAACAGGGGCTATCCACACCCCCGAGCGTATCGCCCACAACGAGCTGCGTGCTTACTACGGTCGTGATCCCGACCCACCGGAAGTGGCCGAGTTCCGTAAAGAGCTTCACCATACAATAGCACATGCGGTTCGGCGAGAATGCGCCGACGCCGGATTCCCCCTCCGATTTGTTTTGTCGTCGGCTGCCTTCCTCGCTGGGTTTCTTATACTGAGTCTGTTTTTCCGCTTTACCCCTCTGCCCATTAAACTCGTAACCGCAGTTTTGACAGGCATGGCAACATACCTTTTCATTCTGAGAAGGAAGTGTGGTGGTGAAGGCGTCAAGGATCGTGTTGAGGGGCTCTGCGGGCGCCTGGACGCTGTTGTCTTTCGTGAAAGCAGCTTCATTGGTGCTGTCGAGGAGTACCTGGACAGCTTAGCAAATATGCCCACCGATCAAATGATGTCTCATGCGATACATGGTGACAAGCGACTTCCGTCGGACTCTGAGCTTGGCCCACCGTTATGCAGGTACATAGAACAACGCAGACGGTCTCGAATTCCAGAGCGACTGTACCGAAAACTGCTTCGCGCTAAGCGACTAAGTGATCGAGACTGGGTGACTCTTCAGTCCAGATGCGATGCCGACTACTTTCCACCTGAGCTGCTGGCATTGCTGCTCTATTTCAAACTCCACCACAACTACTCGGATATAACTTGTTCATCTAAACGGATTGACTCCAGCTCTCGTTGAATGCGGAGACTCTCGGATGCTGTCTCCGCAATCTCGCGGGCGGGCGTAAACGCGGGGTCTAACTCGGACGCATCACTGGCTAACTCAACAGCGGTCTCAAGCCTGCCCTCGGCAAAAGCGACAACAGCGTCGAGATAGAGTTCCTCAGCCTCGGCGCGACGCAGGCTCCGCCCACGGTCGCCAAAATTAAAGGCAGCCTCAACACTAAAACGGTCAACGGCGCCGAGCTGCGTAGTAAGATCGAGCGTATAGTTTGCGGTCAGCCGTACGCGGCTCAGTTCTACCGATGCACCCAGGGTGGTACGTGGATTGGCCCCGCGATAAAGAAATCCGGTTTGAATGGAAAAGAAATGAGTTACCTGCAAAGCGCTCCCTACGCCAAATCCGGGATACTCGGCGGGTAAGTCACTAAAGGGTTGTATCGGATAGAGGAGATCAAAGGACAGTAACCACGGTCGCATGGGCTTATAACCAATACCAGCAGTAACCACGGTCGGAAGGGGTTCATCCAGTACCGGTGGACCGAGGTTCCGTAGACTCAGCCCCAGGGAAAGGTTTCGTTCCCGGGCATGATAAAACTTAAGAAAGTTAAACCGTGTCAGCACCCCGAAATCGCCCATAAATCCCAAGCCTGACTGGCCGGGCTCAATTACTTCCGGAACGTGGCGGTAACCCGCCTTGAGGTTGGCGCCGACCGCAATACCTTCAAAGTAGAAATCGTGAAGAAATCGATATGAAAGATTAATACCGGTCATTCCTTCAATGTAGCGTATGGCGTTTACCTGGTCGCCGTAACGGTCGTACTCGGTAAAGGGAACATGGATAAGTTTAGAGGCAGCGCCGAAGCCCAGGTTATTTCGGCGACTGGTATAACTCAGGCCCTCAAGATTGGCATCAGCAATGAGGTTGTTGTGAAACAACGCAAGCTCGGTGTATCGTAGCATTGCTGAGGCAGCAGGATTGGCGTCGAAGTAACCTGCGTCGTCCGCAACCGCTGTGTACGCAGTGCCCATGCCCTCATAACGTCCGCCAATAGGAATGAGGAGCACCGGCAGGGTAGTGAGTCCGGTGCGTTCGGCGCCAGCAAGGCCAAAAATCTTGGTTAGATCTGCGTATGTGTCAGCGACAGTGTCCGCGCGTGCCCCGAGCGGAAAGGAGAGCAGGAGGCAGCTAATAGTTAAGGCGTACACGACAATTTTTTTCATGCAGGTTCAGGCTAAATATATCATTGTCGGAGATAACGATCCAGTTACCTATACAATCCCGTAGTTATTATCGGTAGATTCACAGCAGAATGTATTTCTGCCGAGATTTAAAGTACAATTGAAGAAGAAACAAGTTGGCCACACGGGAGTCCGGAGAGTGTCCCGAGCCGAATGGGCAAAAAGAAGCAAGTATCGCCTCGTTCTCTTTTCTGGATTTTTGTTACTCCAGATCGTGGGGGTCCTGTCTGCACCGCAGTGGAGTTTCGCTCGTGGAACTCGTGAGGACCCTATCGACGAGGCAAGAAGCCTTATCGACGCAAGGCGTCACAACGATGCCATGCTTATTCTACAGGAAATAGTGCGGCGCCAACCTGAACGGATAGATGAAGTTGAGAAACTTCTTCGCGAGATTCGTGGATTCCGCACCGAGTACAACCAACTCTTCTCTGAACTCCTGCTGCACATCTCAACGAACCCCGAGGATCTTGAGCGTACATTTGCCCTCATCTCCGCAATGGAGGCCTTGGACGAGCATCCTAACCCGCGAGTGCGGGAGCAGATCGCGCAGTCACGCATCATAGCACAACTCGCCTATGACCGGCGCATTGCCGAACGTTTACGCAGCGAGGCTCGTGCACTCATTGCAGAAAACCGTCATGACGAGGCTGCACAGCGTTATCTTGAGGGTTTTGCGCTGCAACAACCGGAGTTTGAGGGCCGGGGATACAGCGATATTTTCCAGAACGAAGTGCGGCAGATTCGGGGCGAAACACGCAGTCTTGTAGCCCAGTTCGTACAGTTGCGAACGGACTTTTTGCGTACGGGCGAGGACTTGGCAACTGCTTTGACGACCCCAACCGTCCCGGGCGAACGCAGCAGGTTGTACGCTACATGGATAGACGAAGCGGCTCGGATACAAAACCTGGAGGAGGAGCTTCGGGGACTTTCTGAACGATTGATTGTGGCACGCGACTCGGTGGAACTGGAGTTTCCGGAGGATCCTATTGACTGGCACCTCAATATTCTCCGGTTTATGCTCGGTGAGACAGTGCATGACACTGAACGAGACGGAATATACGGCGCATTTGCACGTCAAATTGATGACTACGTCTACGCGACGACGGCCGCTGTACGCGAGCATGTATCCAACCTTAATCAGGAGGCCGATACCGCGCTCATTGAGGGCAGACTCGGTCGAGCTCAGTCTGAGTATGAAAATATTGCGGAAATCACCGAGTATGGGACCCGACTTGTGTTTGTGGCATCACGGGTTGAGCCGGTTGATATACCAGAACCGAACCTTGCCGCCGAGCTTATCAGAGAACACGGTCGCAACGAGTTTGCTTTGAGTTTTTCTGAGTACAGCCGAGCCGCCGAACGCGCCCAGGCGGTTGGTGCACTCACTGCGGCTCGGCAACATCTTGAACTTGCACCTGTTCAGGATCCTGCCTTGGACTGGGAACGTAGAGCGGAGCTCCAGAGTTCGCGCGTGAGTTTTAGCAATACCCTCGGCCGTTGGAGCAGCACCGCGATTGCGCTGGAAAATAACTTTGATCTCCCACCTGAGCTCGATGAGTACCAGCGTGCTACGGCACAGCTTCACAGCGAGCTGCTGCAGGAGCTGCGAGACTCGGAACTGAGTTGGATGTTTAACCTGGTCGAGGAGTCGTATGCCGCCATAGAAGAGCCATACCTGGGACTCTTGGCATCGGTGGAGGAGGGCGAGACCCTCCTGTCCGGTATCCCCTTAGAAGGACAGGTCATTGAGGACGACGATGACCAGATTCTGGCTCGATACCCTGATCGTGCGCTTGATGTCTTAGTTCCGACTGAACTGAGCATGACGGCGCTCGAAGAGCGCTTGCTTGGGTACCTGGAGGCCTACGCGGATGAGCCCGATTTCATTCGGCAAGACCTCACTTTTGAGGAGCGTGTACGAGAACACGAACTTCTCTTGGCACGGCTTCGGGCCACACAGCTACAGGTCGCTTCTCTCATCGAGACATCCGAGACCGATATTGTTCGTGCGGCTGAACTGAACCAGGAAGGAGAGGCTCTTATTTCGCAGACAGAAGGCGCTATTCAGCAGCTTAGGGTTCCTGCGGCTCAGTCGCTTTGGAATGAGGCACGAGATCGTTTCTATGACTCACTCGCCCTACAAGAGAACAATGCCATAAGGGCACGCGTCGAGGATCTCGCTGTGTCTCTTGGTGCTCGGATACAGGACGCGGCAAACGAACTTGTGGTACAAAGAGTACGCGAATTGATAGATGATGCAGAAGATCTCTACAACCGAGAGGAATTCCTGACGGCACAAGAAATGCTGAATGAGGCAAGCGAACTGTGGGCTCAAACCAACGTTGAGGACAACATCGAAATAACACGTCTAACACGACTGGTGAACGCCGCGCTAACTTTTGAGAATGAACGCTCAATTGTGGAAACGGACCCGCTCTTTCCCGTGCTTGGCAGCTATCTCAGTCTCGCGCAGGACGACTTTAGCCGTGCTCGCACGCTGGTTTCCCAAGGGAGTCACCAGCAGGCCCAAGCGCATTTGGCACGGAGTGAGCAGAATCTGGAGAACGTTATCGCTCTGCGCCCCTTCAACTGGGAGGCCAAGGTGCTGATCCTTCGGATAGAGGAGCTCCGGGATACCGATAATTTTGACGCAATTTTTGAGCGCCGCTTTAACGAAGTGGTAGAAAACCGAAGACCGGACAACGCGCTCGAAACCTTGTCCGACCTGCAGGTACTCAAGGAGATAAAGCCGAACTACCCCGGTATCGACCGACTGATTGCAGAGTTGGAGATTGAGTTGGGGCTACGCCCGGATCCAGTCACTCAGGCGCGCGCACAACGCTCCAACCAGCTGTATCGTCAAGCAACTCAAGTGGCTGGTGGCGGTATTGCACAGGACCGCGCTGCAATAGGTCTGCTTGAAGAGGCTGTTTCGCTGAACCCGGGCAATAGAGATGCGCGATTACTGCTTGACACCCTGCGTATTCGCACCGGCGGGCAGGCAACGGTGGCGCTTTCATCTACAGATGAACAACAGTTCCGTCGTGCCGAGCAACTGTTTATTCAAGGCAGCGTCGCGCAGGCTTTCGGCATTGTTGAACGTCTCTTACAGGATGAGTCTAATCAGGGATATCCACCACTGCTCGATTTACGACGGCGCATAACCTCGCGCTTGGGTGTGTAATGCGATATCGGTTGCGAACTTTGCTACTAAGTCTGGTGCTTCTCTGCGCTGGCCTTTTGCTCTATGGGCAGGAGCCTTTGTTCTTTGAGGCCCCGCGCGTCATTTCCACCGACAACGCCCGTTTTCCGGAGGTTGTAAACGACAACAACCGGGCCTTGGTCTTTTACCAGGAGGTGGTCCGGAGTAATGCCCAAGAGGGCCAGATCTACATTTCTGCAATGCAGAGCAACGACGGACGTTCATGGTTTCCACGTCGACGCGTGATTGGCCCCATTGAGTTCCAGCGCGAAAGCGCCCCCCTCGTTTTTTCTGCCGAAATCACTCCCAATGGAGATGTGTTTCTTGCCGTCGCTGCCGAAGCGACCGCAATTCACCTCTACAGAAGTACCGACGCTGGCATTAACTTCAACCGAGTCGCGACACTCGAGTCCGACACAACGGTCGTCTCACCACGCCTAAGTGTACGTGCAGACGGCGGAATGCTTTTATTCGTCAGTCAGAATATTGGTGCCGTGCAGAGTATTCTGTATAGCTATTCCTCGCCCGACGGCTCATGGAGCGAGTTCTTCACACTGGAGGACGATCCCCAACTGGGATTAAACTTTCTCCCAAGTCATACAGGCTACAACGGTAGAGACTATGTTGTTTTCCAAGGAATTAATCCCGCACAGCGTATCACCTATCAGCTTTACTCCAAGTACAGCGACGACGGTGGGCGTAGCTGGAGTCCGGCCCGACGCATAACTACCTTTCACAGTGAAGGCGAGGCTCAGAACGCAGACGCCTATGACAACCAGCGTGTACACCTGGAGCGGATCCCGGAGGGCGTCGCTATTGCTTGGGAGCGTCGGCTAAGCGGTACAAACACCCAAATTTTCTACTCCACGCTCAATGAACAGGGCCTCTTGAGCAACGAAGGTGAGGCGGTTACGAGCCGCCTCACCAACGACAGTTTCCCTCGAATTCTCGTGCATCGAAATGAGGTCATCCTAAGCTGGTTCGATAGTCCTCAAGGAAACAGCCGGGTGTACATAGCGCGTCGTGACGGTGCGTTCTGGCAGGGACGTGTCGTGAGCCAGGGGATTTCGGTCTCGCGATTCGGACGCCCCTTTAGTTTTCGTGGACGTATGCACATGTTTTGGCAAGGACGACGTACCGCGGACGCGACGAATCTGGTCTATTTGGAACCGGACCAACATGTTGATCCTCCGCGTCCGGTGGCCCGAAACTTTCCGGCAGGTGGGCGGTCTCGCACCTCCCGCATGGATGTAGCTTGGACGCCTGCTCCAGATGCCTCAGGGATCCGAGCCTACAACTATGTGGTAAGTCAAAACCCTAATGCTCCGGTGGCGCGTATCCCACGGTATAACGCCTCGGTGCAGGAGGCCTCTGTTACGGTAGATCAAGATGGCGACTGGTTTTTCCGCATCGTAGCGCAGGACAACGCGGGCAACTGGAGCGAACCTGCAACCATTTCATACACCCGCGTAACGCGGCCTCCGGATCCGCCCTCCTTTGCAGATGTCCCAATGGATGAAGGCAATTTTCTCCTCAGCAATACCTTTCGAATTAACTGGCAACCTCAGGAAGACGAGTCGGTGATTGCCGGTTACTCTGTTCGTTTGCAACGAATAGGCCCGGTCGGACTTCCAATAGATGATCCCGAGCAGCTTCGCCTTGTGCCACCACCGCCCTCGGTTAACGCTCGTGAGCCGCTTATCTCACGCACAAATGTGGATAACGGCACATGGGCACTTCAGGTTGCGGCGATTGACGATGTCGGCAATGTAGGCGAACCAGAGACACTGATATTCCGCACCAATAGATACATTCCGGTCACCGAGATTTGGAACGTTTCGACGACTCGCGATCGCCTGGGTAGGTATGCTCTGAGCGTTACTGGACGGGGTTTCACGGCTGACGGCACCATAAGCGAGGTTGTTCTGGACCGCACCGGAGAGCCTCCGTACGACTATGTCTTCCGTTCCGCTCAGGACGCCTTCTCGGTTCTCAGTAACGGTCGTATTGAGGGCCCCCTTATAGACCTTGTGGAAACCGGAGCATATCGAGTTGGGCTGGTTCATACGAACCGCGGGGTTCGCTTCAGCTCTACGACCGTGCAGCTGGAAGAGGCTGGTACGGTCACCTTTGGTGACTTCTCTGGTCGATATATCCCAAGCTATTTGCGGCGTGAGAGCGCACAGCGGCTCATCCCAATTGAGACTTTACTGGGCAGCCTTGCTGCGTTGTTAGTCGCGTTCGTTGTCGTGGTGTCGGGAACTCGCATGGCCTCTCTGGCTGCCGAAGGTCGGCTGCTGGATTTGGAGGTTAAGGCGCTCATTACCGGCACCTCTCTACCGCCCCAAAAGAAGAAGGAGATACTACGCGCGATGAAACTAAACATTTGGGGACTGCGTTTTAAGTTTGCGGTTTTTGTGGTAGTTCTAGTTGTAGCCGTTGTGGTCATGGTAGCGTACTTCCTCGGTTCCGCGGCGCTTGAAAGACAAGAAGATATCCTTGCGCGTGGACTGGAACAACGGGTTGAGGTTCTTCTGGACAGCCTAGTGACCCAGTCATCACAGCTTCTGGATGCGCCGCAACAGAACACCATTGAACTGGCTGGACTTACCCGCCAGTCCGGGATCATGGATGAGGTTCAATACATAACGATAACTGGCTCAGGTTCTGCTGCAGCAGATTTTGACCATATCTGGGCGACAAACGACCCAGTTATTCTTGAGTATGGCACTGAGGACTCGGAAGCCGCTCCGGGGCGAGCTATTCGGCCGGACTTGAGTACCGAAATCTATCAACCGGCCGGTGGGTCAAGGATCATTGACGTCATTAGTGACGAGGTACCTGAGCTTGAGGCACAGATCAACGAACGGGCGCGGGCGGAGCTGGGAAATATCCCGGAGCAGATTGACCAGTTTACAGACCGTATTAGTGAACTCGTTCTTATTGGCACTCCACAAGCAGAGGCCGAACTAGAAGAGATTGACCGAACACGTCAGGAGCTTGAGGGGCGGGTAGCAGATGTGCTTGCAGCAATTGGCGATGCCTTCTTTAGCTATCCTGAGTTTGACTCATCGAACCTCAGCCGTGAGAATACCGAGTACCTGTTCTACAAACCGGTACTGTTCCGGGCGGTAGGCGAGTCCGGTCCGGACGCTCGCTATTTCCGTGGCATGGTACGAATGGGGGTTTCGACCGAGCTGATTCTTGAGGACATTGCGGAGGCCACTCGCGAGTTAATTATCACAACAGTGTTCGTTGCGGCGGCCGCGTTGCTCGCTGGTATCATTGGTGCCTTTCTGCTCGCAACCATTGTTGTAATCCCAATTAAGCGGCTCGTCGCCGGTGTGGAAGTCATCCGTGACACTGAGGACAAGGCCCAGCTCGAACATCATTCCATAAAAGTCACCTCGCGTGACGAACTGGCCGCCTTGGCGAACACCATTAACTCAATGACTCACGGTTTGGTGGAGGCGGCAAAAGCGAACAAAGACCTTACCCTCGGTAAGGAGGTTCAAAAGCGCTTCATTCCGCTTGAACCAGCGGCTAACGGAGAAAAGCAAACGACCGGCGCCACCGATCTACCCCAGATCGAGTTCTTTGGGTACTACGAAGGGGCAAAGGGCGTGTCTGGTGACTACTATGATTATCAGAAGCTGGACGATGAGCATTTTGCCATTATCAAGTGTGATATCGCAGGCAAGGGTGTTGCTGCTTCACTGATTATGGTTGAGGTTGCAACAATTTTCTTAGACCACTTCAAGAACTGGAAACTGAAGCCATCTGGACTCAAACTTGAGCCCCTCGTTATCCGAATAAACGACCTCATTGCGGAACGAGGATTCCAGGGCCGATTCGCAGCCTTTACAGTTGGTATCCTTAACATTGAGACCGGAAAAATTGTGTTAGCCAATGCTGGTGATAATCAACTGCATCTGTACCGAGCCCAAAAGGGGACGACCGAACAGTTAAGTATGGACAAAACCCCAGCCGCCGGTGTGTTTTCCAGCGACGACATGCCAATACGCTTTCCGGAGTACTATTTGACGCTCGAAACCAATGACGTGCTGGTGTTTTTCACTGACGGAATTGAGGAGTCAAAACGGGTGTTTCGTGATGAAAACGAGAACCTGTATACCATTACCGAGTCAGATGTGGAGAGCAAGCGTGTTCGCGCTGACATCCTGCCGGGCCAGGGAGATGAAGAGTTTGGTATTCCGCGTATCCATGAAATTCTTGACGCCGTCGGACACAAGAGACCCTATAGGTTGTCCCAAGAGCTTTCAGATGAGCAGCTGGACTTTGCCTTTGACCAGTGTCCCTATACGGCACGAGATTTCACTATGGCACTGGTGGCGGTTGAGAAAATATTCCGCTGCTACAAGCCAAAAAACCCCGGCAAGGACGACGTCGTTAAGATAGATAAAGTCGTTGACGACTACCTGGCCAAGTATTTTGCACAGTACGCGCAGTATTTTGGCGCTAAGGTGAGCACCGAGGGTGGTCAGGACCGGGCAGTCGCACTGAGAGAGGACGCCTTTTATCGTTACTATAGTGCTCTGCAGGAAGATGAACAGTATGATGATCTAACGGTGTTGATGATTCGTAAGAAGTGAAGTGCAAGGCCTGCAACGCCGATAAACTAGCATGAAACGAGTGTCAGTACCGGCATTATTTGTGCTTTTCCTTGGGTTATCGTTACCGTTGATGGCGGCCCCGTTCTTTCAGTATTACGACTGGGAGTCAACCGAGCCGATTGTGGCCTTCCCTGAGCATCACAGGCTACGAAGCTTTGTCATAGAAACCGAAGGCTTGCATGAGCGGCGCATGATCGAGCGTTCGCTTTTCTGGGGGCGTGGCGGAACGCGCCTCGAGAGCGTAAAGGCTGAGCTTAGGGACGAGGACATCCTTCTGCTCTTCTCTACCAGGAGCGAAACCGCGGCGGGGCTGTCGTTGTATCTCTACATCTACCCCAATCGTGATGTTGATGCTTCGGAGTTCACGGTAGAGATTCCGGTTTCCGAAAGCTCCGGCCCTGTGGTGCTTTGGAGTGTCTACCGGGAGGAACCTCGGGTAGTTGGAAGTTATCTGCGCCGAGCCTTCTATGTTGAAGCAAGAATTCCCTTGGCGAGCTTACCCTCGGATCTTGGTGAAATCCCCTTCGACGAGCTCTCACTTGACCTGCGGAGTTCGTACTTCGATGGTGGGCGACATGAAGAGTTTCACCACGCAACGATTTTTCCCGGTCAGCTGTCGTTCTAACTTGAAGGTGTAAGCACAACATGAAAGAGGCACGATTCTTCTGCGAACACTGTGGAAAGGAAGTCAAGGCCAGCGCACGGGTGTGTACCCATTGTGGAAGCTTCTTCTCGGCGGTGCGCTGCCCCAAATGCTCCTTTTCCGGCGCAGGTGAGTTATTCCTTCATGGCTGCCCACGATGTGGCTATGCAGGAGGCGCCGGTGACACAGATCAGATAGAAACAGCCTTCGAATTCAGCCTTGACTCGCCGAGCAAGCGACGCAACTCCGGTTCCGGAATACAACTGCCTCCCTGGTTTTACTTTGTCGTAATTGGCGTATTGGGCCTGAGCTTTGTTGTGCTTGTGCTCATTTATCTGAATCTTTGAAGCTTCAGGCAGGGATGACTACAGTTCAAAGCCATCTTTGGAGCGTCCGTACTTCCACAGGATAGAGCCCACTAGTACAATACGCCCAGGCCGACCGACGCAAAACCAGTTTGAGACCTGCCTGGCAGGTAGTCAACACCGGTAGCTGCATGTACAAACATAACCGTTCCCGGAATGAGTAGCTGCACCTCTGCGACAACTGTATCGGGAAGGCTTCTTTTGAATGGATCCTCTTGCAGGTCAGTTCGGCTCGCCCAACTGAGAGCAGCGCTCAGATACCCGATATCGACCGTCAGAGCAAGGCGCGCGGCAAAAAACAGCAGAAAAGCATCGGAGGCATCTCGTGTATATGCGGGACGAGGGTACGCTGAACCAAATTCCGGCGCGGCCCGCAG
>SLAA01000005.1 GCA_007127105.1 Spirochaetales bacterium
CCGGACGGATCCTACTCCTATACCCTGGTGGCAACCGACGCCGCAGGCAACCGCGGGGCACACTCCATACCACGGATTGTTGTAGACACCCGTGCCACTCCGGTTCGAGTTGTTCCCTCCCGCTCAACTTTCAACCCATCCGCTGGCGGACTTGACGCCATAGTGGAGTTCCAGCTGCGCCCCGAGGTAACCGACGGTGTAGAGTCCTGGGAGTTCGCGGTGCTGGACTCAGCCGGTGAGGCAGTCATGCAGCATTTCGGTGAAACAAGCACAGTACCGGAGACTATTGCCTGGAATGGCACGGCTCCCGACGGATCTGTGACCGAAGGGGTCTACAGCGGTCAACTCAGTGTCGTGTACCTCAAAGGAAACGTGGGCGCGGCAGTCAGCGACACCCCGGTTCTGCTGGACATGAGTCCGCCGGACGTAAATGTCCGCCTATCGCCGCTACCTTTCTCCCCGGACGGAGACGGGATTAACGACACGCTCAACATTCAGGTACGGGTTGAAGACCCGAGCGGGGTGAAGGCCTGGTCAGCCGAGATTCTTGACCCGGCAGGGAACCGTTTCCTCAGCCTGCCTCAGACGCGTTTCCGCAATGGAAGCTTTGTCTGGGACGGCAAGTCTGCTACCGGCGAGCTCGTGCAGTCGGCAAGTGACTACACCGTGGTGGTGGTAGCCGAGGACCAGCTGGGCAACGCAGGACGCAGTGAGTTCGTAATTCCCACCGACATTCTTGTGCTGCGCGACGGAGACCGGCTGCGCATAAGTATATCGAGCATTTACTTCCGTCCCTTCACTGCCGACTATCTTGGAGTTGAGGCCGATGTACGGGAGCGCAACGTTGCCACACTGGATCGCCTTGCCGAGATCCTCAAGCGCTATCCGAACCACAGAATAGAACTGGAAGGGCATGCCGTACGCGTGCTCTGGAATCAACCAGGACGCTGGGAACTTGAGGAACGTGACACGCTGCTACCCCTTTCCCGCCTGCGGGCAGAGGCAGTCCGAACGGCCCTGGTACAAAGGGGTATAGCTTCCGCGCGAATGACTACTTCGGGCAAAGGGGGCTACGAACCAATTGTAGAGCACAGTGACGCAATGAACCGTTGGAAGAACCGTCGGGTAGAGTTCTACTTGCTCGACAATTAGAACAGGGTGTAAAAAAATACGGCGGAGACTACAACGTAGTCTCCGCCACCCACCATGTCGTGGAGGATCGCAATTAATGAAACATTACGATTCCCCGATCGCGACCAATATGCCGCAACCTTATATGAAAATCAAACCATCAACGAAGGCTTGATGATCATTCAAAATATAGATACGTAAATATTTATTACCATAATACTCGCTGTTCCGGATTGATGTCAAGTCCGACATGATCCCTAAAACTGACGCTGCCTGGAGTTAAGGTGCCCGTTTGCCGGAGAGAGCGGAGCGAATAGAGACGTACTCACCCACGTTCTCGGTGGTGAGTAAACCATATAGCTCGCCGCGAAACATGACCGGCATGCACCGCTGGCCCCCGGCCTGCATCTGCGCAAAGGCGCTGTCAAGCGTCTGTCCGGCATCTACCGTTACTACATCTCTGAGCATGGCCTGTTCAACTGCCGCGTCGGTGCCTAACTCACCAAGCGCCTTGGTCAAACCTTCTCGCGTCAGCATTCCCACCAACCGGCCTTCATCAACTACCGGAAAGTCCAGCTGTGTACCGGCAAGGAGCAGCCGGGTTGCGTCACTCAGAAGATCCTGTGGTGCGAGCGTGTGAAACTCAGTCACAGTAGCCTCCCTCACCATGGTGCCGGAGAAGAAGGCACGCATCTGCGCCATGTGTGACTCCTGGCCTGCCCCAATCCAGACAAAAACGGCAATGAGCACCAGGAAGGGGTTACCTATGAAACCAAGAAAGCCCAGCAACAGCGCCATGCCCTGGCCAACGGTTGCTGCAAGCGAGGTAGCCTGGGCATAGCTCATTCGCATGGCGAGTACCGACCGGAGGATCCGACCGCCGTCCATTGGAAAGGCTGGCAGCAGGTTAAAAAGTACCAGCGCAATGTTCACGGTAAGAAGCCGCATGAGGAAGCTGCCCCGCACGAGCGTTTCAGCTTCCGGTGTGCGAAACCCGGTGGTCAAGGTCAGGAAAACAAAGATCAATGCCGCAATGACTACATTCACTGCCGGGCCAGCTACCGCCACCACAAGTTCCTGGCGGGGGTCGTCCGGCATGCGTTCCAAACGGGCGAGCCCACCTATAGGAAGCAAGGTGATATCACGGGTACGAATGCCGTACCGAGCAGCGGTGAGCGCGTGCCCAAACTCATGCAGCACTACACATGCAAACAACGCAAGGATAAAGGCTACTGACTGCGCAATTTGCTCAGGCGGCGCACCTCGGGAAACCTCAACAAATGCAACCCAGATAAGGAGCAGGAAGAAGGTGGCGTGCACCTTCACCGCAATTGAGCGAAATGAAAAAAGGGGGAAGGACCATCTCATGGCTAGAAAATAGCCATAGCCCGGCCATTTGGAAAGTTGTTTAGGCGCTCACCCTCCCATGCAGGTAGTCCTCGCGGTTAGCATGCACAACCATAACAACCCCATTGGATCGCACCTCAAACCGGGTTGAAGCACAGTTTCCAAGCTGAAAGCGGCCCGTTTGCACCTGCTCCAGAGTCATTCCCAAGGCAACTCCGGTTAAGTACGCCGAGAACATTCGGTGGGTAACCACCAACACCCGCGACTCCCTCCCGATATCGGAGTGTGCTCGCGGTAACAGGAGCTCTTGCCAGAGCCCGCGCGCGCGCCGGTACAGATCCTCCTTGCTCTCGTTAAGGTAACCCATGTTCCAGGCAATCTCATTGTCAAACTCAGTACCAAAACTGAACCCTGGGTACATCGCCCTGAGCTCTTCGCCGCTTGCTGCAGGAGCAGCCCCCACACCGCGGAACTCAACTACTCGTGGGTCGACCATTGGCAGGGCATCAATACATCTAACGACTCTGCGGGTGGTCTCCAGTGTGCGCCGTGCTGGACTGCTAATAATCATGTCGATGTACTCGCGCGACAGCGCTTTCCCGGCAAGGTCGGCTTGACGGCGCCCCAGCCGGGTAAGGGTGGAGTCCTGTGGGCCGGTATCAACCTCACGCTCGTCCTGAACCTCGGCTAACAAACGGTTGGTGGTACTTTGTCCGTGACGAAGAAGAATAAGTTCCATGCTGTTAATCCTGGAAGAAAGAGATCAGTCTGCGCCACTCGGCAGCTGTTGTTGCATTCAGTACGGTGTTGTGTCCTGCGCCTTCAATGACCATTATTTCCTTTGGGCCGTCATATGCATTGTAGAGTGCCTCGCCATACCGTGTGGGCACCACTTCGTCGTTGCCAGCAAGCAGCACAAATATGGGGCCATGGAAAGTCTGCAGGCTTTTTACATTATCATATCGGTCACGTAAAATGAAGCGTACCGGGAGAAAGGGAAAGTGCCCGGCGGCAACCTCGGTGAGGCTGTTGAAGGGTGTAATGAGAACGAGTCCGGCTATCTGCTGTGGCAGCTCCCCGGCAACCCCACAGGCAACTCCGCTACCAAGGGACTCACCCAAAAGATAGACCGGAGTATCTGCATCCTCGGATCGCAGCTGCTCAACCGTCTCAATAGCCGCCTGGAGCAAGCTCGGTTCGGATGGTCGGCCGCCTCGAACTCCGTAACCAGGATACTCCAGCAGCAGCACCTCCCAAGCCTCGCCCAGTAGATCAATATAATGGCGCCGGTGTAATGCATGACCGGCATTCCCATGCATAACAATCAATCTCGGCAGCTCCTGAGGCCTGTCGCGCTCGCGCCACCCGATAACCTCTCCGTCCGCGTTGAGCCATGCTTCAAGTCCCTGTTGTGCAGCCAGCTGTTCGGCCGCCTGTAGAGGGATTCGATCTGGAAAATAGATAAGCCTCCGCTGCACCACACAACCTCCTCCGACAAGAATGAGGTACAAAATAACAACCGCAATGAGAGCCTTGAGCAATTTCCCTCCTCCACCACACATTTGGTGTTACGAATTACCAATATCGTGTTATGATTGCAGTCAATCAACCTGTTCGGAGTCGCCAGTGTCTCAAAATATCGCCCCTATTATTCAGTTAGACAAGGTTGCCGTACGCATAGATGGCAACCAAATACTGAGGAGCATTGACCTTAGCATACACCCGGGCGAGCTGGTGATGATCAGCGGAAGCAACGGCGCCGGGAAATCGACCTTGATCAAGTCCATTTTAGGTCTCCTGTCGACAACCGAGGGCAAGGTCTTGGTCGCTGGCCTGCGGGTAGGCTCAAGCGCATGGCGAGGTGTACGGCAGGATGTCGGATACGTGCATCAGACAACTGTTGGCGTTGAGTTTCCCATTACCGCCGCAGAGGTGGTAGAGATTGGCCTCGCGGCACGACGCCAAACGAGAAAAAAAAAGAAGGAAAAGGTCACTGCAGCCATGATTGCCACCGGGTGCAGCCACCTGCGCAACGCGGTGTACGCACGACTATCAGGTGGTGAGAAACAACGGGTTTCAATAGCCCGCTGTTTGGTGCAGAGCCCCAGCATTTTGCTGCTGGATGAACCAACCGCGTCACTTGACCCGGAAGGCAAGGATGAGTTCCTGGCCATGATTGAACACCTCCACACATCCCGGGGAATAACGGTAGTCCTGGTGAGCCACGACGCAGCTCAGTTCACTCGGGTCGGCTGGCGGCAGCTGGTAATGTCCCAGGGACAGATTATCAACGACAGCCGCCTCAACGGTACTAAACTCAACGGTTCCGAGTTCAACGAGTCCAAGCTCGAGTACCTTGGCCACCTGGCAGCCACCAGATGAGTTTTGCAGAGATTCTGGCGCTGCTCCAGTACCCGCCCATTATGCGTGGAGCCCTGGTACTCCTGGCTGCAGGAACATTTTTCCCGCTCATTGGCGTGTTTGTTATCCGTCTCAACCTTATTACCCTGCGCTTTGCGGTCATGCACAGCGCATTGCTTGGTGCCGCCATTGGCCTGGCTGCGGGCCTCAGTCCCTTGCCGGTAATGATGGTCGTGAATGTGCTCCTGGTTCTGGGCATTGCAGTCCTTGGGAAGAAAGTTGGCCCAAATCTTGGACACATAACCACCTTCTTCATGGTGCTGACCATTGGTCTCGCGTTTGCGGTGCTGTATCGCTTTAACGTGCCTGCCAATGACTCCCTGGGTCTTCTCTGGGGCAATGTTTTTGCGCTCACTCGCTTTGACGCCTTTGTGACCATTGGCTTTGCCCTGTGCATTATGGTGCTGGTGCTTGTGCTGTTTCCCAAACTTACGGCAGTGCTCTATGACCGCGAACTTGCCTTCACTGCGGGGGTTCCCTCCGGACTTATTCATACCGGAATCCTGTTTGCCGTCGGCCTGACCATTACCCTGACCATGGGACTCATTGGCGCACTCCTTCTGGACGCGGTGCTGATTCTTCCGGCCCTCATTGCTGGGGTCACCAGCCGCAGCCTGCGCGGTTTGTTTGTGCAGGCCATGGCCTTTGGTTTTCTCATTAGCGTTGTTGGTTTCGTCTTTGCAATTGGAGTTGATATACCGGCGAGCTCCGGCGTGACCATAGTTGGTGCGCTTGTGCTCGGCTTTGTTAGTCTTGTTTCTCACATCCAAAGGAGGCATGCATGAGAGTATTAGGTCGATGTAGTAACGTGCGAGCAGTTACGCTCGGTGCAGCGGTAATGATGATGGTGTTGCTGGTGCCAGCGCTCCAGGCAGGTGGTTCAGCCGAGGTCGCCCCGGAGGCTGGCCCGGCGTCACCCGAGGCCGCCTCGGAAGCGCCAGCACAGGCCCAGCCGGGGGAGCAGATGGTATTGGCTACGAACGCCTGGACTGCCGCCTTTGCACAGGCCGCTGGAGCGCAGAACATAGAGTTGCTGGCCCCGTATGAGATGCGCCACCCCGCAGAGTATGAACTGCGTGCTACCGACCTGCAACGTGTAGAGCGGGCGGACTTGGTTGTCTATGCAGGTTACGAGGGAATGGTAGAACGACTCAAGAGCGCGCTTGGCGGGGCCAATGTTAGTTCGGTGCAGATCACAACCACACATACACCGCAGGTCATGACCGAGTCGGTTATGCGCATTGCCGCACAGCTCGGCACCGAAGAGACAGCACGTGCCAACCTGGCCGAGATCGAGTCCTTTTTTGATGACTGGAGCGCCGAGCTTGCTTCACATGGACTCAACCATGGTGCGGTCATTACCCACGCTTTCCAGGCGCAGAAGTTGGGCGCCCTGGGCGTTGAACCGGTAGGACGCTATGGACCCGGCCCCCTTGAGGCACAACAAATTGGCGCACTGTCGAGGGCTGGTGCTACACTCATTATAGACAACTGGCACAACGAGGTTGGCACGCCCTTTCGCGAGACCCTTCCAGACGCCCTGTATGTAAGCTGGATTAACTTCCCCGGTCATGCCGGTACTCGCACATTGCTCGACGTATTCTCTTATAACCGGGCCCAGCTGAACGAGTTGCTGTCCGAGTAACACTATAATATTTTGTCTTGACTATATGCAGCTTTCTATATATTATGCCTGCATGCAGTCAATATTTGATCTTGGTCTACCCGGGATGGAGTTTAACGGCCCCCGGATTGTAATCATAGGAGGAGTCGCGGCCGGTGCAACCGCCGCGGCTCGAGCCAGACGACAGGATGAAACCGCGCGAATTACCCTTATAGAGCGCGGCCCCTACGTCTCGTTTGCCAACTGTGGCCTCCCCTACCGTGTGAGTGGCGACATACAGAAAAGAAGCAGCCTTGTCCTGCAAACACCAGAAGGGTTTTTCTCAAGGTACCGAGTCGACGTACGTCTAAGAACAGAGGCTACCACCATAGACCGCAAAGCCCGCGTCGTGAAACTCACCACGACCGAGGAGGACGGAACCGTAGAGCAGCATGAACTGCCCTATGACGCGCTGATCCTTGCCCAGGGCGGCTCACCCATTATGCCCCCTATTGAAGGTCTGGACGGCCCACAGGTGTTTCGCATGTGGACTATACCTGACATGGACGGAGTGCACAGTCGCATAGAGCAAGCTGCGCCGGAGTCGGCACTGGTTGTCGGGGGCGGCTTTATTGGGCTGGAAACTGCCGAGGCCTTTATCAAACGTGGACTTAGTACCACGGTCGTAGAGGCAACTCCCACACTAATGCCGCCAGCCGATACCGAGTTTGGCCTGCGTATTGCAGCGAGCCTCCGGGCGTCCGGGGCCCAGGTTATCACCGCCCGTACCGTCACACGTCTTGCATATGATACGTCGACAGGCCGCGGCACCGCACACCTGAGCGACGGCCGTGAGATTCCGGCCGACATTGTTCTGGTTGCAGCCGGAGTACGCCCAAATACCGAACTTGCACAGTCGGCTGGACTTGAGACTGGCCCCAGCGGCGGCCTGGTTGTAGACGAGCA
>SLAA01000175.1 GCA_007127105.1 Spirochaetales bacterium
GGTAAATGGTCCGGGTTTCTATATCCCTGTAGGACTGGATGGTGGGAAAGGCCACGTTCGTCATGCCTATTTCCTCACCCTGGTAGATGTAGGGTGTCCCGCCAATGAGGTGAACAAGGGTGGCCAGCATTTTGGCGGACTCCACCCGAAACCGACTGTCGTTGCCGAACCGTGAAACCGAGCGCGGCATGTCGTGATTGCACAGGTACACACTGTTCCAGCCCCGCTCCTGCAGCGCGGTCTGCCAACGGGACATGACCTCTTTGAGTTGCGGAAGTCGCCACTCGCGTATGCTTCGCCGCGGGAGCGCGGTAGCGGGGTCTTCATCAATGTCCATATGCTCAAACTGAAACACCATGCTGAGTGAGCCTGTTTCGGCGTTGGTCAGCGCGGCTGCTTTTTCGGTTGTGATCATGGGGGTCTCACCGACGGTCATGATGTCGTAGGCTGACAGTACCTCGGCCTTCATCTCTGACAGGAACTCCTCCAGACGCGGCCCATTCACAAAGTGCTCACCACCAAAGTGGTAGGGGCCGTCTCCTTGCGGCGTTGCATCCGGCAAGCCAGGAACCTTGGAGATCATGTTAATGACGTCCATGCGAAAGCCGTCTACACCCAGATCCAGCCAACGGCGCATCATGGTGTAAACTTCCTGCCGCAGTTTGGGATTTTCCCAGTTCAGATCGGGCTGCTTTTTTGAAAACAGGTGCAGATAGTACTCACCGCTCGGCTCATCATACTCCCAGGCCGAGCCGCCAAAGAAAGATGCCCAGTTGTTGGGCTCCTGAGCTGCGCCGCCAGCCTGCGCAATGCGGGCCGGACGCCAGATGTAGTAGTCACGGTAGGGGCTATCCTTAGATGAGCGCGCGGCCTGAAACCAGGCATGCTCGTCCGAGGTATGGTTAACCACCAGATCCATGACCAGCTTGATCCCGCGCGCATGCATGCCAGCAAGGAGCTCCTGCCAGTCCTGCATAGTGCCGAACTCATCCATGATCTCGTGGTAGTCACTAATGTCGTAGCCGTTGTCGTCGTTCGGCGACTTGTAAACCGGCGAGAGCCAGACAACATCGACCCCAAGCTCCGAAAGGTAGTCAAGCCTGCCGATAACTCCCTGCAGGTCGCCAATACCGTCACCGTTAGCGTCGGCAAAGCTACGAGGGTAAATTTGGTAAACTACGCTTTCTTTCCACCAATCGGTTTGCATGCTGCTCGTTACGCCTGTTATACGTTGAAGCGAATATTGAGAATATCGCCGTCCTTAACGCGGTACTCCTTGCCCTCAAGCCGAAAATGGCCCTTGGACTTGACCGCCTTTTCACTACCGGCTTCTATGAGGTCGTCGTAGCCAAAACACTCGGCACGAATAAAGCCTTTTGCCAGGTCGGTGTGAATAGTTCCGGCCGCCTGCTGTGCGTTCTCTCCGTCACGAATAGTCCAGGCCCGCACCTCATCCTCACCCACGGTAAAGAAGCTGATGTAGCCCAAGAGTTTGTAGGCGAAGCTGGTCAGGCGTGTGCGGGCCGACTCGGTAATTCCCATATCGGCCATGAAGGCCTCTGCTTCCTCGGGTTCAAGCCGCGAGAGCTCCATTTCAAAGTTGCCCGCAAACTCAATCACCGGATAGCGCTGCTCGAGCCGCTTCACCACCTCGGCATTTTTCCCGTAGGAGCTCTCGTCCGAGTTGAGGACAATGAGGGCTGGCTTAGCGGTGAGAAAGCGGAAACCCTTAAGCAGGGTTGCGTCGTCGGCAGTGAGTTCAAGCTCACGCACACCGCCGCCTTCTTCCAGTTTTGCAACCACTCGCTGCATGAGCTTGAGCTCGGCCTGGGACTGCGAAGTCTTTTTGCCACGCTTGTGGTCGGCCTCAAGCCGCTCTACACGCCGTTCGGCAATGACCTGGTCAGCAAGAATCAGCTCAGACTCGACATTCTCAAGGTCCCGTGTAGGGTCAACCGCACCGTGAGCCTGCTCCAGGGTTGAGTTGGCAAAGTTGCGGAGTACAAGCAGAAGTGCATCCGAGCCCTTAATGAGAGAGATGCCCTCACCCGAGAAAATACCTTCCTCGGAGCCAGGCCCCTTGTTGCCGCCTCCGACAAAGTCGAGGAACTCAATGGTGGCGTAAATGGTTTTCTTGGGCTGATACATCTCTGACAGCTGGTCAACCCGGGTGTCACCAACGTCGACAACCGCTACGTTCGGCTCCACCTTGCTGGAGGCATACTCGGCTACCTCGGCTTCTTGCCCGGTGAGCGCGTTAAAGATGGTCGTTTTCCCGGATTTTGGGAGACCTATTATTCCTATATTCATACGTGCGGCAGTATGCCCCGGATAGAGTATTTTGTACACTGCCGTGATGAACCTACCTGGACTCGACCTCGGCGTGATTCTCTTGTTGTCCCTGTGCGGAGCACTTATCGGAATGAACAAGACCGGGCTTCAAGGCGGTGGGATGATTGCGGTGGCACTTGCTGCCGCGTTTTTTGGGGCGCGCCCTTCTACCGGCATTATGTTGCCCATTCTTATGTTTGCGGATCTGTTCGGTCTGGCCTACTACCACAAACATGTACGCTGGATGCAGGTGCTGCTGTTGCTGCCGGGCACCCTGGTTGGAATTATCATAGCGACCTACGTGGGGGACGTGGTCGGCCCCGAGACCTTTGCTCCAATTCTGGCGGGGGTCATTGGCTTTGGGCTGCTGGTTCTGGTTGCATCGCCCTTGCTCCAGCGCCGCCGTCCGGCGCCAGCTAAACTCGCAGGCGCGCCTGATTCCAAGAACCCCGCGAGTCCGGCCAGCCCCGCCCACACACCAGTTGAGCCTCGCTTGCGGCCGCGCATGCTGGCGTTTGCGGCAAGCATGGGTGTAGCGGCCGGATTCTCAAGCATGATTGGCAACGCGGCCGGGGCAGTGCTGTCGGTGTACCTGCTGGCCTTGCACCTGCCAAAGAATGCCTACATTGGGGCGACCGCGTGGTACTTCTTCATTAACAACATTGTGAAGGTTCCGTTTCATGTGCTTATCTGGGAGACCTTGAGCCTGGCAACGCTGCGCCTGAGTCTGGTGGCCGCCCCGGCGGTTGTAGTAGGTGCGCTTGTTGGCGTGGCGGTAGTGAAGCGAGTGCCGGAACGGCAGTACCGCGCGTTTGTGATTCTGGTCACGGCGGCGGCGGTACTGCGGATGCTTTTTTAGGTGAGGCCGTTGAACTCCTCGTTCAGCTCGGTGGCGTCTATCTCCTCAACCTCGGAGTATCCGGCCGATGCGTCCCCGGTGAACCACTGCCAGTTCTCCTGCAGCACCAGCTGCCCGTCAGCAACTCGCGCAGGGGTTGAGTTGCAGCGGCCCGCCATAACCCGGCCAGCTTCATTCAGGTGGTGGTAGCAGAACTCTAAACTCCCGTCGTCCGCTACGGTACCAAGTAGATGCCCCTCAACAACCTCCCCCCCGGCATAGCTGCCCCAGAGGCGATTCCCGGTCTGGTGGTACTGAAATACGGTGGTTGAGCCCACCTCCCCGCCTGGCGAGTTACTGCGCCCCCGAAAGAACTTCCCGTCGTAATCTATGTTCACAGCGTTCCCCCTTCCGTTGCTGCGCTTAGGATTGAAACTCCGCCCTGAAGGCCTGGGAATACACCTGCAGATCACTGGAGGAGAACAGCACGAATCTAAGCCTGCGCAGGTGGGTGGACATGGGAAGTTCCCTGGCAACCGCAGCAACAGAGACTTCGGCCGCCTCCTGTAGTGGATAGCCAAAGGCCCCGGTTGAGATTGCCGGAAAGGCAACGGAACCTGCCTCAACCTCCTCCGCACGCAGCAGGGCATTACGAAAACATGCGGCAAGCAGCTGATCCGACGGCTGATCTACCCCATAGACCGGGCCAAGACAGTGAATGACGTACTTGTTTGGCAGGCGCCCGGCGCCGGTAATCACGGCCTGTCCGGGTCGAATGGGTGCAAGCGGCCTGCACTCGGCGTCCAGTTCAGGGCCTGCAGCGCGGTGTATTGCACCGGCCACCCCACCCCCAGTTCGCAGCTCCGCGTTTGCGGCGTTTACCACTGCATCCATATCCGGCTGCGCAGTGATATCTCCACTCACACACTCAATAATCAGTCCGTTCTCGGTTTGCATCCAAAAAGCATCGCCCATAGAGTTCTCCTTGTACCTGCGGGCAGCGAGCGCCCGCTGCTATCACCAGTGTCGCCGCCTTTACCGCCTCCTGGGGTCCAGCACCAACTTCCCACGAATCTCGGCAGACTCAATCCGGCGGTGCGCCTCGGCTATATCGAAAAAGCTCACGATATCTGCGACTACCGGTGCAATACGTCCTTGTCGCAACAACTCAAAGAGCGCAGTCAGGTCCTCCTGGAACCAGTCCGGATGCTGTTTGCGAAGTCGGGTAATGATGTAGAACACCGCATTGCGGCGGTCGCGCTTAAGTTTGCTCAGGCCGTACCAGAGGCCGGTCGCGAGCATGCCTCCCTTTTGCCTGCCAAGCGCCATATCAAGCAGCCCAAAGATGACAAGACTGCCCCCGGGCGACAAAACAGAGTAGGAGCGCTTGAAGTTTTCCGGGCCAATTGCGTCAAAGACCGCCGGAACTCCATCTGGATGCGCCTGTTTGACAACCTTCACAAAGTCCTCATGTTGATAGTCTATGGCGGTAGCACCAAAGGAGGAAACAAACTCGTGTTTGGCTTGCGAGGCAGTGGCATATGCGGAAATACCAAATGCGCGCGCCAGATCAAGCGCAGCACTCCCGACCGAACCGGCACCACCGTGTATCAGGAAGCTGTCGCCTTCTTTGAGTTCTGCAACTCGGAACATCATTTGATAGGCGGTCAGGTACGCAAGCACACAGACAACCGCCTGGGCTGGCTCCAGCTCGCCTGGTACCGGCACCAGC
This sequence comes from Spirochaetales bacterium, assembly GCA_007127105.1. Classification (GTDB taxonomy): domain Bacteria; phylum Spirochaetota; class Spirochaetia; order DSM-27196; family SLAA01; genus SLAA01. The sequence continues at coordinate 4,902 of SLAA01000175.1, forward strand.
CCGCTCTCTTCTCTGAGAAGATACTCGGTCTGTGAGCCGGTAATGGTCAGATCTGCCACGCGGTCACCAGGGGAAAACCGGGTCACATCTGGGCCCACCGCCTCTACCTCACCGACAAAGTCGTAGCCCAGGACTACAGGTGCCTTTTTCACGTCCGGATAGAGTCCGTTGCGAATCATGATGTCGGTGAAGCTCACACTGGCTGCCTCGACACGAATGCGCACCTCACTCCCTTGAGGCTCCGAGACCTCACGTTCGGACATCGTCACTACATCGACATTGCCAAATTCGCTCATGGATATACACCGTGACTGCATCAACTCCCCTTTGTCTAACCAGCTGCCGGTCAGAATTCCCTGCGCTCTTATGTCAGATGTGTCTCAACGACGCGTACAATTTCCTCATAGCCACGGGCACCTTGTAAGGTCTCCTTGAGCGAACCACCGGAAAAGAGCATGAGGGTAGGGACGGCTGTCACACGATACTTCGCAGCCAGACGCTGCTTCCTGTCGATATTGATCTTCACCGTCAGGAGCCGCCCTTTGTAGTCGCGCGCAATCTGCTGCACAATTGGCGAAACAACCTTGCAGGGGCCGCACCAGTCAGCGTAGAAGTCGACCAGCACCGGCTTGTCGGCGTTTGCTATGAGTTCTTCAAAACTCTTTGGTAAGGCTTTGCTTGTCTGCATGGTGAACTCCCATTTGTTTCTCGAGTGCTTAGGAGCAATATACGCAGCGGGAAGCCAATAGCCAAGTTTCGGTTCTTTGCAGCAGGGGGAGACACAGTTACCGGCGGTCATTTTAGAGCAGAATGGGAATGAGCTCTTGTGCCGATAGTTCAGCGGCGGTGAATTCGGCCACGGCCTGTACCTTGCCCCCGCCGACGTGAGATACTGAACGCACATGAGCACTACTGTTGACACATATCAGTTTTTTGCCGCCTGCCCGCACTACTCCGAGGCACTTCTCCGTGAGGAGCTCTCGCGAATTATTGGCTCCGGCAGCGCTGCTGACCCGGCTCACGCTGCCGAGTTTCGTGAAACTTCCGGCGGGGTCGGGTTTCGGGGCAGTCTTGAGGATGCCTACCGCGTCTGCCTGTGGTCTCAGCTTGCTGGGCGGGTCTACCTGGAGCTTGCAACCGAAACCATTGCCGACCGTGATGGCCTGTATAATCTGGCCCGCAGCGTGGCCTGGCATGAGCTGTTTGAGCTTGAGCAGAGCTTTGCCGTTGCCTCGCATACCGCCCACCCGGGCTTCCGGTCGGAAAACCTTGCCGCACTTATAGTGAAGGACGCGGTGGCTGACCACTTCCGCGAGCGTACGGGAAAGCGTCCATCGGTAGATACCGAGGCCCCGGATGCGCGGCTCTATGTGCATCTTACTACACGCAGCACGAGCCTGTACCTTGACCTCTCGGGTGAGAGTCTGCACCAGCGCGGCTACCGGCTGGCACGGACCGCCGCGCCGCTGCGGGAAAACACCGCGGCGGCGGTGCTGGCGCGTGCCGGGTGGTTTGCTGCCGTAGCGCGGTGGCTCGCGGCGGGCGGCGCGCCGCCGGTGCTGGTTGACCCTATGTGCGGGGCGGGCACCCTGGCAATTGAGGCTGGCCTGGCGGCCACCGACGGGGCGCCGGGGCTTGGCCGCCCGCATTTTGGGTTTGAGCGCAGCCTGCTGCATGACGCCAAGCTATGGGCTTCCTTACGCACCGAGGCCGAAAACCGGCAGGAGCAGGGGCTGGCGGCTTTTGTCCGAGCCGGAGGACGCATCTGGGCTTCCGACATCGACCCCGAGGCCATCTCGGCCTGCAACCAGAACGCCGACCGGGCGGGAATGTCCGACATTATCACCACCGGCTGCAGTGACTTCTCTCGCCTGACCCGCGGAGCGGTACTGGGTTCCTGGAACAAGGTGTGGGAGACCGAGGATGCTCCGAGCTGTTTTGTAGTGACCAACCCACCCTACGGAGTGCGCATTGGCCCCTTAGGCCGGTCAAACGAGGAGCCTGAGCAGCTCTATGCCAAGTTAGGCGCATGGCTTGCCAGCAATTTTGAGGGAGCACGTGCTGCGGTGCTGGCCGAGAGTAAGGATCAGGCACGAGCTCTGGGCCTGCGCGCCGACAAAGTGAACACGCTGTACAACGGACGGCTCAAGATTGTGGTAGCACTGCTGCGGCTGGAGGAATCAAACCGGTATGTGGCACCGCTGAGCGACAGCGAACAGGCGGCGAGTGAGGATCAGACCCAGGGCACCGCAATGCTGCTCAATCGGCTCCGTCGCAACGCCGCCGAACTCAAGGACTACCTCAACAACGAGAAGATCAGCTGTTACCGGCTCTATGATGCCGACATCCCCCAGTACTCGGCAGCGGTGGACCTCTATACAGAGACCGACGGTACGCTGCACGTGGTGGTTCAGGAGTACGCTCCGCCTGCAAGCATAGCCAAGGATGCATCGGCCCAGCGCTTTGATGAGCTCTTGGATACCATCCGGCGCTTTCTGGAACCACAGCAACTGCGCATGCACATAAAGCAACGCCGCCGACAACGTGGCGACGACCAGTATCGA
>SLAA01000237.1 GCA_007127105.1 Spirochaetales bacterium
CCGAACACGGAAGTTAAGCCCTCCAGCGCCGATGGTACTGCCCTTCGCGGGTGGGAGAGTAGGTCGTCGCCGGGCTTTTTTTGCGCCCTCTTCCCTTTCTCAAGGCTCACATTCGCCTTGCATATCCGCCGGTTCTCGGCTATCCTGTGACTCGGTTAGGAGGTTGCTTTGGCCGAGACGACAAAGTTACAGTTGGTGACCTTTCAGCTCGGACAAGAGCACTACGGCGTCGACATCATGGACGTTGAGGGTATTGTGAAGGTCGAGGATGTACGTTCAATACCCAATGCCCCGGTATACGTAGAGGGAATCTTCAATTTACGTGGGGAAATTATTCCAGTCATCAACTTGCATAAGCGTTTCCATCTCAAACGCGCCAGACTGAGCGAGGAAGAAGAACTGCTCAGCGGTTTCGTGATCATCTCCATAGACGGCGTGCATCTTGCGGTCATAATAGACAAGGTCTCGCGCGTTGTAACCATTGACGGGTCAGAGATTCAGGCTCCACCACAAATGATTGCTGGAATTGGAGCTGAGTACATTCAGGGTGTGGTGCACCGTGAAGAAGGCTACCTGGTCATTCTAGACATTAGACGGCTCTTTAATCTCAAAGAACTTGAACAACTCGGCAACATGGCCGGTTAGGATATATACCGTAAATGATTCCCTTCTCACGACCCTCAATTAAGCGACGAGACATGGACGCAGTACTTAGCTGCATGGTCGAGGATACCCTGGGCCCGGGAGAGCGTACGCGCGCATTCTGTGCGGCCTTGGGTGAGTACCTCGGAATGCAGGAGGGCGGGGCGTTTCGCGAGTATCGGCGTGCGGTACGGGCCGCCTTTCTTTCCCTGGAGTTAGCGCCCGGGAGTAAGCTGGCCCTTTCGGTTCTTGCTCCACGAGCGTACTATGAGGTAGCCCTTGAGCTAGGCCTTTCACCAGTGCTGTTTGATGTAGAGCCAGGCAGTGGCGTCATAGATAGTGGCGCACTCGAGCAGGCTCAGCCGGAGGGTATCACTGCAGTGGTGCTTGATCACCCGCTGGGTTTTGTTCCGGATCATGAGGCGGTGTATGCGCTTGGTGTTCCGGTCATTGAGGATATCTCGCACGCGCTTGGCGCGCATGATGGTACGCGCTTGGTCGGTAGTGGGGCTCGCTTCACGGTAATGGCCCTGGAGACGGACTGCATAATAACCACCGGTGGTGGCGCTGTGGTCTTGCCCGGAGGTCGCAGAGAACGTACCGCACTTCGCACCCACATAACCGAACTTGACGCTGACACAATGTTGCCGGATATGAACGCTGCACTCGGCCTTACGCAAATGAAGGAACTACCCCGATTTATTGAGCGCCGCATGGAGATATCGGCCTACTTCCAAAAGGCTATAGCACCAGGAGCTCACAAAAGCTTACGCCAAAGTGGCGACGCGGAGAATCTTTGTTACGCTTTTGCGGTTGTTCTTGAGACAGGGGTTGCTGCAGTTATAGAGTATGCGAAAAAGAATAAGGTTGTTACACAAGCGGCATTTGGTGACTCCATACTTGCACAGTTGATTCGCGGGCAGGCTGCGGCGGAACAGGCTGCAGATGCTATCCCGACTGCGGCGGAACAGGCCGCAGAAAATGCTGGCGCTGCTGAGCAGGTTCCGTCTCGTGCGACGGCACATGAGGCACCGCATCCGGGTTCCTTCCCGGTGGCTCGTGATCTGGTGCGTCGCTGTGTGCTTTTTCCTATCTATCCCACGCTAAGCCGACAGGAAGTTGAGACGGTGACGCGCGTGCTGAGTACCCTGCCATAGAACCCATAATTCGGTGTACAGTGTGTCACGCTGATTGCTCGAGCACATAATTGGGTTTCTTCTCGAGATAGCGAAGCTTTACAGCGCTTTCGGCTGTAAGTATAGTGTGATGGGTTGTACTAAATGAAGCATGATGTTCGTCGCGTTCTAATTGTCGCAAACTTCACCAAACCGCACGCTGATGAGCTCGCTGAAGAGATGCGCGAAAAACTTGAGTCGCTCGGGATACGGGTTGTGGTCTTTGGCTTTCGAGGGCGGCCTGCGCATCCTCAAGTCAACGGTTTTGACCTTGCGATCTCGCTCGGTGGTGACGGTACGGTGCTGTACAGTGCACGCCTCTTAAGTTCACTCCGCATTCCTATTCTTGCTGTCAACCTGGGTGACTTCGGCTTTATCACCGAGGTGACCGCCGATGAGTGGTGGGACGCCTTTGAAGCGTATCGCGACGGACGGCTCGAGGCCGGTGAACGAATTATCCTGCGGATTGAGGTGTGGCGCCGAGGCGTCTCTGTAGCCGAGTTTATGGGGGTTAACGATCTAGTTATCTCTGCATCGGCAATATCCAAGATTGTGCGGTTGACTGTGCATCTATCACGGGAGACCTTGGGACGATATCGTGCCGACGGCATTATCGTGGCCACTCCGACCGGGTCAACCGCGTACTCGGCGGCCGCAGGGGGGCCTATCCTCCATCCCGAAATGGAAGCCATGATTATTAATCCGATCTGTCCCTTCACGCTCTCACATCGGCCACTTGTGGTTGATTCCTCGGAGCGAATTCAGATACATGTTGAGCATGAACAACGAACCGAGGTGATACTTACCGCCGACGGTCAGACGGTTTTTCCGTTGCAGCCGGGTGATGAAGTGTGCGTGTGTTGCTCGGACGAGAGGGCACACATTATCCGTTCGGATAAGCGGAGTTTCTACGAGGTGCTGCGTTCGAAGCTTAACTGGTCCGGAGGCCCTGATGCTTGAGGAACTCTCAATTCAAAACCTGGCGTTGGTAGATAGACTGGTGCTGCGTTTTAGCTCGGGGTTTCAGGTGCTCACTGGAGAGACCGGAGCGGGAAAGTCCATCCTGGTAGGGGCCCTGTCCTTGCTCCATGGAGGACGAGCCGACACCGAGAGTATTCGGACAGGATCGGACGAGGCGGTGGTCTCTGGCGTCTTCCTTATTGATGAGGACGGTGAGGCCGGGGAGTGGTTGCGTCAACGCGGCATTGAGATTGAGGAAGGCGCGGTGATTGTGCGGCGGAGTGTACGACGCACCGGACGTGGAAGCATTTACATTCAGTCCTCACCGGTTACGCGCGCAGATCTCGCTGAGTTTGCTGGGTATGTTTTTGATCTCCATGGGCAGCATGAGCACCAGTCGCTGCTGGCCTCGGATCAACAGCGCAGACTCCTTGACCGATATGCTGGTATTGAGGATCGGGTGGCCGAGTTCTCGCGCAGCTTTCTGGAGCTGAGTGAACGCAAGAAACACTTTGACCGGATGCTGGCCGGTGAGCGAGAGCAACTGCGCGAGCGGGAGTTTCTGGAGTTTGCGGTTGCCGAGATTGACTCTGCCACGCTCAAGCCTGGGGAGGAAGAGGAGCTTGAACAGGAGCGCCGGATGCTCGCCGAGCATGAGCGTGTTTTCGCACTATTGGAGGAATCCTACGGCGGACTTGCAGAGAATCGTGGGGGTGCACTGGCATCTCTGCGCCGTGTGCGTGATGCGGTTGACGCGCTCTCGGAGATAGATCCGGCAATGGCAGCGCACGCGAAACGTCTTGAGGATAGTTTCTTTGAGCTTGAGGATATAAGCGAGCAGATCCGTGACTATCATTCAGGGATTGTTTTTCGTCCTGAGCGTGTAGAAGAGTGTAACGAGCGTCTTGCGCTCATTCGCAAACTTGAGAAGAAATACGGGGTCGATATTCCCGAGGTGCTGCGCTATCGTGACGAAGCTGCCGAGCGAATTAGTGGATTTGAGACCTGGGAAGAAGACAAAGAACGACTGTCGGCCGAGCTCAGTGCGGCCGAGAAGGCGGTAAGGGCAGAGGCCCAGGCAATCTCGGAACTGCGACGCGCGGCCGCTGAGAGGCTGGCCGCTGCCATCACCAAGGTTGTACAACGCTTAGGGCTTCAGCGAGCTCGTTTTGCCGCGAATGTGGTCGCGCGCAGTGGCGAGAATGGAAAGGCGGTGTGCGGAGCATCCGGCCTTGATCAGGTTGAGTTTCAGATTGCCGCTAATGTCGGGGAACCGCTCAAACCGCTCGCGTTGGTTGCGTCTGGGGGCGAAATATCTCGGATCATGCTCGCGGTCAAGACGGTGCTCGCAGAGAGTGACCGTGTCGGAATGCTGGTCTTTGACGAGATAGATGCAGGCATAGGCGGCGAGGTCGCCCTTGCTGTGGGTGAACATCTCCAGCATTTGGCCGGGCAAAAGCAGGTGCTGTGCATAACGCACCTTGCTTCAATTGCCGTTCGTGCCGATAATCACATGAAGGTGGAGAAGCAGGTTCGTGATGACCGCACGCTCACCGACTGTGTCCGCGTAGAAGGGGAGGGCCGTCGTGACGAAATTGCTCGTATGCTCGCCGGAGATACCACTGGTGCCGTTTCGCGTGAACATGCCGAAGAGCTTCTTCGGCGATATGCGCATCAGAGCGGTTAAGGACCAAGTATGGCAAAAATAAGCAGCGAGGCCAAGAAACGCTACTTCGATCGAGTTCAAGAGTACAAGAAGCATATCGATACGGTCCTCGCTAGAGAAAAAAGTATTGCAAAGACACTTGAGTCCGAGAGCCCGGGCGGTGCTGCTCACAAACGATTAATGCTCGCGGATGAGCGCCTGAACCTGGCCTCAAACTACCTGCTGCTTAACCGTATATCGCTCGCCCTTCTGGGGGTGCGGAACGATGCTTTTCTTAACGATGCCCGCAAGAGCTGCTACCAGAGCATCATCTATCTGGAAGAGGTGGTGAGTGACTATATCGACACACCTTTCTCCGACTACTCCGAGAACCTTGAGCGTATTGAAGGATATGAGGATGAAAAGCGGTACTACCTGTGCCGCAAACTTGGGTTTACTATCGACTCGGTCAAGGAAGATTTTGGTGACAACTCCAAATGGAAATGGAGCTTCGTTGAACTTGAGGGGCGCCTTGCTACCGTGACAAAAAACTTCATCAATTTTAAAAGCTTTGTCGCTATGCTTGACCCACGAGTAGATGGATATCCAATGCGAGTGGAGTTCTTGGCACTGTGCAAGGAGTTGCTGCTGCGTTCGGCGGACCGCTACCGGGAGAAGTATGAACTATCTACACTTCGTATAGACGACTTTAAGGTAGCAATCGCCTATTTGCACGCTCTGCGCCGCGTATATGCCATTATAGGCGAGCCGGACAATGCGGAGAGCATTAAGAAAAAGTCTGAGGTTTGGACAGCAAAGATGAATGCCGACGAGCAGCGGGCGGCTGCAGGCGCTGGCAAGAAAGCCTGAGCGGCCCTATCTGCCCTTGGTTTCCGTGTCGTCGCGCAAGTGGTGCAGCGAGTCGAAGGGATAGATCCCGGAGATAGTTGTGCTGACCACTGCCTCAGGATCGCCTGCGGCAAAATGTACCGGAGCGTTGGCATCCATGAACTCGGAAAGCACCTGGCGACAAGCGCCACACGGTGGTGTCGGTTGCTCTGCATCCAGGCATACGACCGCAATTTCGCTAAATCGTCTATGTCCTTCAGCAACCGCAGCCTGCACAGCGCCACGCTCCGCGCAGTTTGTCAAACCGTATGAGCGATTCTCCATATTCACGCCGGTATAGACCTCTCCGGTAATGGTACGGAGCGCTGCGCCTACCCTGAAGTGCGAATAGGGCGCGTAGGCTCTTGTGGCTATAGCTCTTGCCTGCTGGAGCAGTTCTTCTCGACCGGTGTCCTGGTGCGTCTTGTCGGGTTCCATGTTTGTCGTGCTCCTTCTAACCTGCGGCTAACTTGCAGCTAACAGTTGCGAGGCTGCGCTGCGTCTTCCCCTGCCATGCGTTGACACCTACTGGGGCCTTCGATACGATGATCTCGGTGGACGTGCTGTTGCAGTATGTCCATTACCATTATTGCGGATCGCCGCGGTGTGATCAAGGATAGTTATGGCAAAACGCATGCGTCTGATCGGAGGGGGAACTTTGCTTCTTCTCCTGCTCTATCTTGCCCTGTTTCCGCGCCCTTTGGGGCCTGAACTCATGGTGGGGATTGAGAACGGCATTATGCTGCAGGATGCAGAGCCGAGTTCACAGGGCGCGACGCCGCCACTTTTCTCCTTTCAGCTGGATCCCTATTTTGGCTACATCGACTCAGGCGGAATACTCACGTATATGGACCACATACAGGGTGGCATTGCGCTCACCCAGGACGGTTTCATTAACTACTCCAGCGTCTCTGAGACCCATGTATACCAAGATGGCTACGGACGCATTGAACAGGTAATTCAAGCTTCCGGGTACCCCGTTCTCCGAGCAGGCCGAGTCTTTGTACTTGGCCCGGGCGGAGCGAGTTTGTCGGAGTGGGGAGCGACCGGTGCACGAATGTGGGAACGCGAGTTTGCTTCGCTCATTACTGCCTTTGATGCAACGGATACTACGGCCGTGGTGGGACTTCTCTCGGGCGAGCTGGTTGTTCTCAATGAAGAAGGACAGGAGATTCAGCGCTACCAAGCTCGTAGATCACGTGTCCCGGTAGTATATGGTGTAGATGTAGACACGACCGGAGATCGAGTTGTGCTGGTGTTTGGTTTGGACCCGCAGATTGTCACGCTCCTTGAGCATGACGGCGAGCGCTACGTACCAAGGTTCGAGCGAGAGTTGAGCAGCGAGCTGCGAGAACCGGTGCCCGTGCAGTTCTTCGAGGCATCCGGCCGGATTGTGCTTGAGCAAATAGACAACCTGGGCATGAGCTCCTTGTTGAGCCTGCGTCACGATGGGCGTGAGGCGGCGGATCTCCCGCTGGTGGGGCGGCTCCATAGCCTGCTTCAACCTGTGGGCAGCCCGGTTTTTGTGGCGCTTGCTGAGAAGTCTGATACGCCCAATGCCTTTGAGTTACTGATATGGGCAGGCGCCGACCGTGTTGTTGCGCGGGTTCCGTTTTCCGCGGAGATCTCGTATCTCGGTGACGGCCCGGATGGTTCCTTGCTGCTGGGGATAGATTCTCGAGTTCTGCAGTTGCGGCTGGAGGAAGGTTAGCATGACGTACCGCTTTGCCCGCATGAGCAGGGTTGTTTTCTTTATCATAGTACTCTTGAGCGCCAGCTTCCTGCTTTGGTCTTGGCAGTGGCCTCATGAGGGGGCACGGGTATTTGCTGGCTTTGGTCAGTCTGCACATGATGGGTATCTTGTCGGATTGAAACTTGTGGTACCCGAACCGGAGGTCCGGCCGGTAGAGGGTGGAGAAGTCGTTTTCCGCTCTCGTCCATCGCGGTTTCCTCAACTGATTCCCAGCACACTTGGAGGCGTTGTGGTGCTTGAACATGGAAGGAGCTTCCGTTCCTTGTATGGGCACCTTGATCCGGACTCCCTTGACTACACGGTTCAGACACTGGAACTGGAGGACGAGGTTGGGCGTGTTGGACCTTACGGCTTCAACTCCGGAAGCTCCTTACACCTGGAGATTTTTGA
>SLAA01000208.1 GCA_007127105.1 Spirochaetales bacterium
ATAGTAGTTTTACGTTACGTCCAACTTTGATGGCTGTCAATCTTTATTTGACGGAGTTTTAGCGAGGCGTGCAGAATATGATTGAATATGAGCGGAGATCGTGCAAAACCCGACCTCGGGCTTTTCTACGCAAGCACCAACTCAATTCCCATTTCGCGAATTGCTTCCGCGATGCCTTCATCAAGTTCGGTATTGGTAACGATTGTTGCAAAGCGGGAGAGGGCTGCAATTTTATAGAAGGTACGAGTGCCGAACTTTGTATAGTCGGCAGCGAGAATGCAATGACTGGCTGTTTCCAGGAGCTTCTGTTTGACCCCAACCTCGAAAATTGAGTAGTTGGTAACTCCGGCCTCAAGGTCTACCGCATCGGCTCCGATGACGGCTTTGTCAATGCTGAAGCGGTCCAACATTTCCATTGCAAGGGCGTCACCAACCGAGTAGTAACCGGGACGTATAAGCCCGCCAATGATGATTGACTCGATATGGTCGTGCTTGGCAAGCTCCATTGCCACCTGGAGGTCTACGGTGGCAATTCGCAGGTCCTGGCGCCGGTGAAGTTCTGTTGCGGTGAGAAGACAGGTTGTTCCCGAATCCAGTACAACACTGTCGTTATTGCCAAGTAGCGCGACAACGGCTCGTGCGACACGGCGTTTGAGCTCTACATTAACGTTGAGTTTGAGTTCAAACATGTACTCATGCTCTTTGTCGTTACTCTTGAGAATGACGCCGCCATGTACCTTGTGTACGTCTTTCTTGAGCGAGGAGAGAAACTCAATATCTCGGCGGACGGTGGATTCTGACACATCAAGAACCTTGGAGAGATACTGGGTAGAGGCGTTGTGCTTCTCTGAAAGAATCCGCATCATAGTGTTCATTCGTTCAGACTGTTTCATGTGCGAACTCCTCTCGAATAAAAGTGAAAGTCCCACTCTACACCGTTTCTCGTTCTAACGCCAACTCAGCAGACCTGCCGGTCTCGGAGAAACGCAACGGAGAAACGCAACGGCCGGTGCTCAATTGACATGAACCCCGGCCGCAATACGCTTGATCTCTTACATCGTCACATCCGGGAGTCGCCCGCATTAGACCCGGACGAGTCGGGTTTCCCGGGCGGCTTGCATGAACTCCTTGACGCGTTGTACATCTACCTCGTTATAGAAATCGCCATCGCGTTTGAAGCTGGTCGCGGTGACTACGCCGTCGGCAATTGAGAGTTGCTCGCGAATATTCGAGACCTTCACGCCGGTGTTGGCAAATACCGGCGTGTTGGGCACTGCATCCTTCACTACGCGGAGTACCGAGGAGTCTGTTTCGGCGCCAGCCGTCAGCCCGGAGACGCACAGAACGTCCGGTCCGTTGTTGAACACCGTGGATTTTGCAATGTCGGCGAGCGTACGCGACCCAAGGTAGGATGCCGCCTCCGGAACAATGTTAAATAATTTTCGTATGTGACTTCCGCCTATTCGTTCGGCATGTCGGGACACCTTTCCATAGTTGGTGTTCCAGAGACCAAAGTCGCTTGCATAGACGCCTGTAAAGATCTCACGGACAAACAGTGCATCGGTCGCTACCGCCAGATCCATAGTCGCACGAGGATCCCAGAGCACATTGACCCCATAGGGGATCTTCACTTCACTCCTGAGTTCGCCAATGATCCGCGCCATAGTTATCGGCGTTATAGCTTCAACCTCGGTTAGGTACGGCAGGCTGAACTCATTTGAGAACATGACCGCGTCAACCCCGCCTTCAGTGAGTGCTGAGAGATCTTTTCTTGCGAGTTCAATAACCCTCCCAATTCCACCTTCGCGGTCGTACTTGGGGTCTCCTGGCAAAGCTTGAAGATGGCACATTGCAATCACTGGCTTCTGTGTTCCGAAAACGTCCTGGATCCAATTCATGATAGTATCTCCTTGATCAATCTCATTATGCTGTTTCAGTGTTGGAGCCAACTGCCCTGTTCGAGCAGCTTTTTTCCGTCTATATACATGGCGCCGTCTGCTCGCAAGTCCTTGACGATATCCCAATGCAAGGCGGACTCATTCTTGCCTCCACACTCGGTGTAGGAACGGCCCAATGCAATGTGGACGGTACCAAAGATCTTCTCGTCGTACAGGATGTCGTTACAGAAGAAGGTGAGCTTCCGGTTGGTGCCTACGGCAAACTCCCCGACTCGGCGTGCCCCCGGGTCCATATCAAGGAGCTGATGCAGGAAGTCTTCGTTGGTACGCGCAGTAGCTTCCACTACAACGCCGCCACGAAACTTGAGATAGATATCCTCCATCAGCACTCCGGCAAACACTCCTGGGTTGGTGAAACGGATATACCCTTCCACCGAGTCTTCAAGAGGAGATGTAAAGAGTTCCCCGCCCGGAACATTCACTGTTCCATTCTCGACTACGTAGCTGCGACCCTCGGTGGAGAAGCTGAGGTCGGTGTCTTTGGAGTGAATCCGCACCTCCCGAGTCCCGGCGAGCTGCTTTTGCATACTGTGGAGGCGCCCTGTCTCGGCCTCCCAGTCCTGCAGAACCGCGTCGAAGTAGAGTTCCATCATCTCATCCAGGCTTTTGCCGGCCTGCTGGGCAAGTGCCTCGGTCGGTATCCGCGATAATGTCCACCGTGTCGTTTGTGTGCGCAGCGCAGAGATCTTACCCTCAGCTTTGCGGTGTGCCGAAACGCGTTCCGGAGCAATGTCGTTGTACTCAAAGAGGTTGCGAGCGCCACGGAGATCTATGCAGACATCGGCCCATTCCAGTGCCTGCTGCCATACTTCAGGCACCCATTCAGCCTGTTCCATGGTGCCAAGCTTCATGAGGTCACGATCAAGGTAAATTGAGTAGAACAGCACCTGCGGATACGCACCCGCCGCCACGCAGCTCGCCGAAACCGCCCTCACCAGGGGGAAGGTCTCCGGCTCGCGCATGATAATGAGTACTCGGTCGCCTTTCGAGGTGGTTGTGGAGTAGTCCACCAACACCCGGGCAACTTGCTCCCATCTCTTGTCAGTTGATAAAGTCATTGCACATAGCCTCTCTCCTGCTGTAGTTGCCGAATACCGAAGCACATTTGCCTATCCTGAGCAATAAGCTCACACCTCGATGACTCCAGTAAAACGTCATTATACGCTCAATTGCAGGAAATGGCGAGCCAAAAATGCAGATAACTTCATCTAATGACGGAAAAGATGCTGCTTTGTGACGGAATTGCTTGACAGCCGACCACGCTCACTTTAGTCTTTTAGATGTAAGCGTGTGCCGCAGACAGAAAGCGGTGCAGTATACCTTTCGAGACCATGCGTCAAAAAGGAGTTACGGAATGTTACACAGGCAAACATTACGATGGATATGGATCACAGCAGTTCTTGTTGTTGGTCTGACCTTCACGAGTGCTTTGGCGTTCGCCGGGGGCGGGCGGGAGGCGGCAAGCCGTGTCGATGATCGTATGACCATTGCGGTCCCCGTGGAGCCGAACAGTATGGATCCACATACATTCACTTCGCGTACCGCACGCAAGATTGGGTACCTTGTTTACGACTCACTGGTGTTTCAGGACCCTGAGACCCTGGAGTATCTCCCGGGCTTAGCAAGGTCCTGGGAGGTCAGCGATGACGAACTTACCTGGACCTTCAGGCTACGCGACGATGTGTATTTTCACAATGGGGACCATATGACCGCCCATGACGTGAAGTTCACCTATGACAGAATCCTGAACCCGGCAACCCAAGCGACCTATGCATTTGACGATATCGGCCCAGTACGGTCTATTGAGGTCGTTGACGACTACACCGTGGCGCTGCATTATGACGAGCCCTATGCTCCTCTACTGCACTACATGGCCCTTGGACAGCTTCAGCCTATGAGTCGTCGCGCAATAGAGGAGGCTGGACCAGATTTTGGAACCCGCCCGATCGGCGCAGGTGCCGGGCCTTTTGAGTTCGTCGAGTGGCGCTCGGGCCAGGACATGACTCTGCGACGCTACGAGAACTACAACTGGGGTAGCGAGCTGTATCAGAACCGCGGTCCTGCTCACCTCGCTGGCATTGTTATTCGAATGATTCCCGACGTTCAGGTCTCAACCATTGGTATGCAGACCGGCGAGTTGGACGCAGTGGACTTCCTGCCGGACAGGGATGTTGAGACACTCCGCAACGACCCGAATATTGTCATGAACCAGGTTCACCTGCCCGGAATGGGTTTGTACTCCGCATTTAATATCAACAAAGGACCGTTTGCCGATGTAGAGGTTCGTCGCGCCGCTAACTACGCCATTGACAAACAGGTTATTATCGACACGGTGAAACGAGGAAACGCTACCGTAGGCCACGGCCCGATTCCGTTCTTCTTCCATGGTTTCGACGAGCGACTTGAAGACTACTACACCTACGACCCGGCACGCGCAAACCAAATTCTTGATGCCGCAGGCTACCGCAGGGGTGCCGACGGTATACGCTCTCGTAACGGCCAGAGACTATCCGCCCTGACCATGGTACGCCAGCGAGATGACTACATCGACACCGCACAGTTGATTCAGCAGATGTTTGAAGAGGTTGGAATTGAACTCAGGCTTCAGATTCTTGAATGGGGTGCACTGACGGACGCCATCTTCGCAGGCGAGCATGACTATACCTTCATGGGACACGGCCATGGTGAGTCAGATGTTGTCTATACCTTGTTTCATAGTTCAAACATTGGTGGCTTCAACCTGGCCCATATCAATGACCCTGAGATGGACAGGCTGACCGAACTCCAACGAGTGACAACCGACCTTGATGAACGTGCCGCAATCCTCCGCGAAATCCAGCAGGAGGTTATGGTGGAGAGGGTTTTGTGGGCACCGATCTACAATGACATTCAGTACTGGCCCTCCAATGCTCGAATTGAGAATGTTATGGTGCATCCAAACGGATGGTTCCTTCTCAATGATGCGCGAATTGCCGATTAATTAGAGTACCGTTAAGACATATTCAGGAGGCGTCCCACCCGGACGTCTCCTGTAATCTCAGAGCACAAACCTAAAGCAGGACGAGAGCGTATGGTATGCAGCAATTCATTATCCGTAGAATCTTAGTGGCGTTCGTGGTGCTCTTTGGAGTATCAACCTTCGTGTTTTTTATGGTTCATCTTATTCCCGGTGATCCGGCAACGGTAATGCTGGGTGTCAGGGCAACGCCAAGTCGTGTAGCAGCCTTGCGTGAAAGCATGGGCCTGGATGAGCCTCTCGTCGTACAGTATGGAAACTTCCTGCTGAATGTAGCTCAAGGTGACTTTGGGCGATCGTTTCGGACGAACAGGCCGGTTGTACACGAAATCCAGGTGCGAATGTGGCCTACTGTACAACTGGCGCTAGCCGGTATGGGCTTGGCCTTGCTCATAGGAATTGCCAGCGGTGTACTGGCGGCCTCCAAGCGTGACACCTGGGTCGAGTCCCTTGTCATGGTGGTTGCCATGATTGGAATATCATTACCGAACTTCGTTCTTGGCATGCTCCTCATGTTGTTTTTTTCCGTTCATCTGCGGTGGCTGCCGACTATGGGCTACGGCACTCCGTTTCATCTTGTGTTGCCAGCGCTGAGTTTGGGATTTCTCTACTCGGCAATTATTGCGCGCATAACCCGCTCATCCATGGTGGAAATACTCGGAATGGACTACATCCGTTCGGCGCGCGCGAAAGGACTGAATGAGCAAGCTGTCATGTATAAGCATGCGCTGAGGAACGGCCTGATTCCGGTAGTGACTATTGCCGGGCTTTACCTGGGTGTGCTCCTTGGTGGCGCGGTTGTAATAGAGACGCTGTTCTCCTGGCCCGGCCTTGGCCGACTTGCGGTTGAGTCCATAGCAGCACGTGACTATCCAATGATACAGGGGATAGTTCTGGTGCTGGCGACAGGCTTTGTGTTTGTCAACCTATTGGTAGATATCAGTTACGGTTTTCTGGATCCTCGAATCCAATACAACTAGGCGGTTTAGACGATGTTGACTCGAAAACAGTGGTATAAATTCAGACGCAAGAAAGTGAACTTCTTTGCCGCCGGTTTTATTCTCATGCTGCTCTTGACCGCTGTGCTTGCGGAGTATGTAGCGCCATTTCCGCCCCGGTTTCAGACGCGCGGGAGTGTGCTCATTGGCCCCTCGAGCACCCACCTCTTTGGTACCGACGCCTTAGGTAGGGACATTTTCAGTCGGGTAGTACATGGGACGCGGATCACGGTCATGTTGGGCGTCTCGGCAACTGCAATTGCAGCTATTCTGGGTCTGTTGCAGGGACTCATTGCTGGTTACTATGGTGGTATCTGGGACACGCTGATCATGCGGTTCACCGACATGCTGTTATCAATTCCAGGAATACTGCTGGCTATATCGATTATTGCTATTCTTGGGCCGGGTCTCAACAATGTGATTATTGCTATTGGAATTGGCTCAATGCCGCAGTTCACGCGGGTAGTACGTGGTTCGGTGCTATCGGTAAAGGAAGAGGACTACGTTACCGGAGCGAGGGTTCTGGGCCAGAGCGACTTCTTTATTGTGTTACGTCACATTCTCCCAAACATTATGGGGCCGGTTATTGTTTTGGCAACCCTTCGTATTGCGGCGGCGGTGCTTAACGCTGCAGCGCTGAGCTTTGTGGGTCTGGGTGCACAGCCACCCACCCCGGAATGGGGAGCCATGCTCAATGAAGCACGTCGATATCTGAGTAGTGCGTGGTGGTACACGGTATTTCCTGGTGGCGCGCTGGCATTAACGGTGTTGTCGGTCAACATCCTCGGCGACTCGCTAAGAGATATTCTGGACCCGAGAACAGATTACTAACTGAGAAGTAGGAAATTAATGGATATTTTGAAGAAAAACTTGCTCGACCTTATTTCGTTTCACGCACCCTCCGGGTATGAGACACCGGTATCGGACTACATCATGCAGGAGCTTGAGCCGCTCGGATATGAAGTGAAGCGCGACGTCATGGGTAACGTTACCGCCACAAAAACTGCCAGCGACGACGCACCACTGTTCCTTGTGACTGCTCACATGGATCAGGTGGGCCTTGTGGTAACCAAGATTGTAAATGGGTTCATTGGGGTGCGCTGTGTAGGTACTATTAATATGAGTATTGGGTACGGGCTGCCGTACATGATCCTCACCGAGAACGGCCCGGTTCCGGCGGTTGCTATTTCTCCAAGTGTGCATCTTGACCAGCAGTTTAGTGAGGTCTGGCTCGATGCCGGGCCGCGTGTGTCGGGCGTACAACCGGGAGATCCGGTGGTCTTTGACTCGGATATTCGCTGGCTCAACGACGAGGAGACGGTGCTTGCAGGTCGCTCAATGGACGACCGTATTGGTTGCTGTGTCCTTCTGTCGCTGGCGCG